>JACCRE010000298.1 GCA_013813775.1 Planctomycetaceae bacterium | reverse complement strand
CTCACGCCCTCATCGTGTGTGTTTTAGTTTCACCTGGGAACGTCGAATGCTTTCGAAGCGGATTGAGAGATGCGACCGCCGCCTCGTCCCCTCACCCCTGCCCCTCTCCCCCGAGGGAGAGGGGTTCACGATCTCGCCTTCGTTTCGCAGTGTCACAGCTTGACTCGTCCGGCCGGGGGTTCCGCCTCGCCGTAAGGTTCGTTGGGAATGCGTTCGAGAGACGGCTCAGGAACGACGCGCGGCGGCGTCGGCAAGGGCGGCAGGTGCTTCTTGTCGTCAGCCGACAGTTCGGAATAAATCTTTCGCGCTTCGGCGGCGTACTTCGAGTTCGGATATTCGGTCAACAGAGCATGACACTGCACGGCGACCGAGCGAGAATACCGCCGGCCCTTGCCGCGCCAGAACTCGACCATCTGCCAGCGACGTTCGGCTTCGAGATCGGCGATTCTTCGGAGTTCGGAACTCAGGCGGTCACGCTCGGGGCTGTCCGGGAACAGCTTGAGAGTGCTCTCCTTCAGCTTTTCCGCTTCCAGAAGACTCTTTTCGTCGTACGCAGCGCCCTGGTACGACATCAGCTTGACGTGTGAACCGAGTACGAACGCGTCCTCCAGGTGAGGACTTTTCGGATACTCTTCGCGCAGGATGTCGTAGAAGCGATCGGCTTCGAGATAATCACCCTTGCGCAAATAGTGGCTTGCCGACAGCATGAGCGCGTCGTCGGCGAGTTCACCGGTCGGGTCGTTGAGCCAGATCGACTTGAGAGCTTCGAGCGCACGGCCCTCGGTGTCGAAGAACGGCCGCGTGCGATCGGCGACGTTCGGCAGGAACGGAACCGTACGCGTGACGTCGAACGATGTCTTCTTCTTCGACGGCAGCGGCGATCGGCTGGGCGCGTCGAAGTTCACCGGCTGAATCTCGGCCGACTTCACGATCTCGGGGGATTGCAGCCAGTAGCGGCTGATCTCGAACAGATGCGACGTGCAACGGTCCATGTACCGTGTCGAAGGGAACCGCTCGAACAGCTCGGCGTAGGTGTCCTGAGCGGCGGCGTAGCGCTTCCTTTGAAATTGCGACTCGGCTTCGAGGAACAGCACGTCCTCTTCGAGCACGGTGTCGCGGTACTTCTTGGCGAGCTTGTGTGCGGCTTCTTCGGCGGCTTTATGATCGCCGCTGTCGAACAACCGCTGTGCGTCCTCGTAGGCCGCCTGCGCTTCCGCCGGCACGGTCGGACGCATGTACGGCGAGACCTCTTTCTTCTTGAGGCCGGCCGCGTAGAGAAAGCGGTCCATCGCACCAGGCGGCTTCGGCTCTTCGCCGAGCATGGCGACGCGGTCGTTCGAATCGACGCCGAGCATCGCCTGATCGATCGACGCACATCCGGCGGCCCCGAAGCACAGGGTCGACAGCAGAGTCAGGCGGGGAGTCAATTTGGCGCGACGGGGCACGGCGGTCACTGTTACGAACCGGCGGACGACGGAGGGGGAAGTCCGCCGGGGATTCCGAAAGGAAGAGACGTGCAGTCGGCTGAGAACGGGAGCGTCGCGAACGCTAGTTCAACTTCCCGTGAAGGGTCAAGGCGAAGTCGCGGAAGTCGTGAGTATTCCAACGCAAAAAGCCCACCCCGCACTGCGGGTGGGCTTTTCGGCCATTCTCACTTCTCGATTCTCACTTCTTCCGTTCTCTCAGAACACGTCGAGGAAGAAATGGTGGCCGCTGTGATAGGGCCGCGTGTTCGGGTAGTAGTTGTACCAGTCGGCGCGGTACACCGGGATGCGGCGTTCCTGCGGGTACTTGTAGTACAGCGAGTCGTACTGCACCCTCGGCTGAAAGTTCGAGGGGTAGTAGACGTACGGGTAGTGATAGAATCGCTCCCAGTCGGTCGGCTGGCTGATGCCCGACTGAGCCTGGGCGGTCGATCCGGAGTTGACGCTTGCAGCGGCCGCGGCAACGGCGGCGACCCCGAGCAGGCGCCTCCACGTGAGACAACGCTTGAACATACGCGAGACTCCTTTCCCGGGCTGACCCCGCGCGGCGGACGCGCGGCCGCGCCGCCCGAGACCATTTT
The DNA here is from genome assembly GCA_013813775.1 of Planctomycetaceae bacterium. GTDB lineage: Bacteria > Planctomycetota > Planctomycetia > Planctomycetales > Planctomycetaceae > JACCRE01. The sequence continues at coordinate 1,562 of JACCRE010000298.1, read as the reverse complement.
CCGATCCGCGGCGGAATGCGGCACCACCGAGTTCATCGGCCGCGGCACGTTCCTCCCGTCAGGAAACTTCGGCAATGCCGGCCCGATCGCCACGTCCCTCGCCAGCCACATTTCCAGACTTTCCTATTCCCCTATACGCCGGATTCCGTACCCTTTGGCGTCGTCAAGAAATCGTGACTTTGACGTTCCGGCTGGCCAGAGATTTTGTGAGAACTCGACATGGATGGAATCGGCTCGACGCGGCTCACTTCGGGCGGCTTGCTGCTCTTGCTCGTTGCTGCCTGCCCGGCCGCCGAGGCTCCGAGCGAAAGAGCGATCGATCCTTCGGTTCGCTTCGACAGCGAATATCAGGCAGGCGACGTTCGGCCGCATGTCGAGTTTCTGGCCGATCCCGCGCGCGGCGGCCGCCCCGGCGGCAAGGCCGACGCCGCGGCCGACTATATCGTGGAGCGATTTCAGCAATACGGGCTGAAGCCGTTGTTCTCGCAGAAGCAGTCGGGACGCGATGCCTATTTTCAAATCGTTCCTGAGGCAACCGACGAGACCGGCGAGGCGGCCGTGATGGGCCGGAACATTGGAGCGGTCTTGCCGGGTTCGGATCCGCAGCTCAATGATGAAGTGATCATTCTGTCGGCGCATTACGACCATCTCGGCATGCGCGGCGGAGCCTTGTTCGCGGGTGCCGACGACAATGCGTCGGGCGTCGCCATGTTGCTCGAGGTCGCCGAGCGGCTGGCGAAGCAGAAGACAGCGCCAAAGCGAACGATCGCCTTCGTCGCATTCGATCTCGAAGAGCGCATGCTGTTCGGCTCGCAATGGTTCGCGGCCCATCTGCCCTGGCCCGAGAAGAACGTCAAACTCTTCACGACCGCCGACATGATCGGCCGGTCATTGGGCAATCTCGATCTGCCGGCGGTGTTTGTGCTGGGCAGCGAGTACGCACCGCATTTGAAGAACGTTCTCGACGACGTCGGTGAGCCGGAAGGCCTGGAAGTGGCGCGTCTCGGCATCGACCTCATCGGAACGCGCAGCGACTACGGGCCGTTCCGCGATCGAAAGATTCCGTTTCTCTTCTTTTCTACGGGACAAAGCGACGTGTATCACACGCCCCGCGATGTGCCGGAAACCATTGACTACGAAAAGCTGGCGCGCGTGACCGGACTGGTCGATCGCATCGTCGTCGCCGCGGCGAATGACGGGGTCGCGCCCGAATGGACCGATGAACTTCAGCCGAACCTCGATGAAGCTCGCACGTTGAACCGCATCGCCACCCGATTGCTCGACGAAGCCGAAAACCGCCGTCTGGGTGCATTGCAACTGCTGACGATCGGTCAGGCGAAGAGCCGTACTCAGGGAATCCTCGACCGCGGCACGATGACCGCCGACGAACGCAGTTGGCTCGTGCGACTTAGCCAGGTGATGCTGATTTCGGTGTTCTAATATTACAGTTGTATTTCTGCAAACCGTCTGGTTATTCTTGAGCGCATCCCCAGGAGGTCGGGATGGATGCACAGGTGACGGAGCGGGATGTTGTGCGGTGGTCTCGGGAACTGGACCGCGTG
>JACCRE010000297.1 GCA_013813775.1 Planctomycetaceae bacterium | reverse complement strand
ACCCTCAACCCTCAACCCTCAACCCTCAACCCTCAACCCTCAACCCTCAACCATCAACCATCAACCTTCAACCTTCAACCTTCAACCTTCAACCTTCGTCACCATTCCATCGGCGGTTCCGCGTCGCTCACCGATGTCGGCCAGACGAAGATCGGCGGGCCGACGACCGTGCCGCCCTCCGACAAGACCGTCCCGACACCGAACGACTGTTCCCGTGCGAGCGAGGCGTGATACGTCTCGCTGAAGCCCGCAGGCGCGTCGTAGGGCGGGCTCAGGCAGACCCGACCGGGCAGGCAGCCCGCGAGCAACGCCGGCGTGAAGCAAATGAGTGTTCGGAGTGTCACGAGTCGGCCATGAACTGCCGGGACCGATCGAAGTGTCGGGTCGGTCTCTTTCATCGGCCTCGTGTCCGCGGCCGGAGAAGCGCATCGGCCCGCTGGAGCCTCCGATTATCCGACGAACGAATACACCTGCCCCAGATTGCCTCGTCGCCGGAACCGAAAAAGCCCCGCGCGACAGGCATCGCGCGGGCCCGCGAAAAGTTTGCAGGAAAGCGGAAGAACCGAAGACGGTGCGGGCGTGACGCGCGTTTCCAGCACGCCCGCACGGATCATTCCGCCTTCTCAGCTTTCCCTTCTTCCAGGCACAGAATCATTTATTCGCAGCCGCATACCGCTTCGCGACTTCCTCCCAATTCACGACGTTCCAGAACGCTTTGGCGTAGTCGGGACGCTTGTTCTGGTACTTGAGATAGTAGGCGTGCTCCCACACGTCGAGGCCCAGGATCGGCGTGCGGCCTTCCGAGAGGGGCGTGTCCTGATTCGGCGTGCTCTCGACCTTGAGCTGGCCGCCGTCGACGCTCAGCCAGGCCCAGCCGCTGCCGAATCGCGTCGCGGCGGCGTTGTTGAACTCTTCGACGAACTTGTCGAAGCTGCCGAACTTCTGATCGATCGCCGTCGCGAGTTCGCCCGACGGCTTGCCGCCGCCGCCCGGCTTCATGATCGTCCAGAACATGGCGTGATTGCTGTGCCCGCCGCCGTTGTTGCGAATGACGGTGCGGATGTCTTCCGGCACTTTCGACAGGTTCCGCATCAGCTCGTCGATCTCCATCTTCGCGAGATCGGGGTGCTTTTCGAGCGCGGCGTTCGCCTTGTCGATGTAAGCCTGATGATGCTTCGTGTGATGGATCTCCATCGTCTTGGCATCGATGTGCGGCTCCAGCGCATCGTACGCATACGGCAGCTTCGGCAACGTGTAGGCCATCGCGGCTCTCCCGAGGCAGACAAAAACAACCCTAAGCCCGCGAATCGAGATCCGCCGGCGTGAACGATTCGTATCGCTCGAACGCCGTGCATTCTAGGTTCGCGGCCAAACCGCACAATCGGACCGGTATCGGGAGAACCCCGGCACGGCGGTGGAGGCGTACCACCGGAAGGAATCGCGCCCCGCTTGCAAAGCAGCGAATCATCGCGGCAGCGGAGCCGGTTGCGTTCGGCGGCAGCCGGAATGAGAATGCGAGCGAGACCGCACGTTATTGCGCGAGAATCTGAAGCTTTCGGTCGAACAGAGGCTGACGCGCATGTACGAGTTTATGCGCTCGCTCGATGAACTGCGGGCGTCTTGCAGCCGAAGACCGACGCCACCGAAAACGACTCCCACACCTGAAAGGCTGCGCATGCGCTCGATCGTGACCGTGTTGCTGTTGCTCGTCAGCGTCGCCTCGCACGCCGCGGACAAGCCGAACGTCTTGTTCATCGCCGTCGACGACATGCGGCCCGATCTCGGCTGTTACGGGGCGGGGTTCGTGACGTCGCCGAACCTCGATCGGCTCGCCGCGAGCGGCGTGACCTTCACGCGCGCCTACTGCCAGCAGGCGGTGTGCAGCCCGAGTCGCACGAGCCTGCTGACCGGCAAGCGTCCCGATACGACGCAGGTGCACGATCTCGTCACGCACTTCCGCGACACGATTCCCGACACGGTTACGCTGCCGCAGATCTTCAAGCGGAACGGCTACCAAGCCGTCGGCATGGGCAAGATCTATCACGGCGGCTACGACGACGAGGCGTCGTGGAGCGAGCCGCATCGCTCGCCCAAGGGCACGAAAGGTTACGCGATCCCCGAGAACCAGAAGATCGTCGAGGCTTCGAGAGCGAAAGGAAAAGCACGGGGCCTCGAAGGCAAGGCGTTGCAACGCGCCGGCCGCGGCCCCGCCACCGAATCGGCCGACGTGCCCGACGACGCCTATCACGACGGCGCCGTCGCCGAGATGGCGATTGAATCGCTGGAGACGTTCGCCCACGGCGACGAACCCTTCTTTCTCGCCGTCGGATTCGTGAAGCCGCACCTGCCGTTCGTCTCACCGAAGAAATATTGGGATCTCTACGATCGCCAGAGCTTCGCTCTGCCCGGCAATTACGACGTGCCCACGAAAGACGCTCCTCCATTCGCCGGCACGAACTGGGGCGAACTGCGGAACTACAGCGACATTCCTGAGAACGGCGCGCTCGACGCCGACAAGGCCCTGGAGCTGATCCACGGCTACTATGCTGCGCTGTCTTACACCGACGCCCAGATCGGCAAGCTGCTCGACGCGCTCGACGAACAGAATCTCGCCGAGAACACGATCGTCGTCGTGTGGGGCGATCACGGCTGGAAGCTCGGCGACCACGGCATGTGGTGCAAGCACACGAACTATGAACTCGATGCGCACGTGCCGTTGATCATGCGGGCTCCGGGAAAGCAGGCCGGGATCCAAAGCGAACGGCTTGTCGAGTTCGTCGACATCTATCCGACCCTCGCCGAGTTGGCCGGTCTTGACGCACCGTCCGATCTCGAAGGCACGAGCTTCGCGCCGCTGCTCGACGACCCGAACCGTCCTTGGAAGGCGGCGGCTTTCAGTCAATATCCGCGAGCGCACGAGCGTCAACAGTTGATGGGATATTCGATGGCCACCGACCGCCACCGGCTCACGCGCTGGGCCGATCGCGAGAACCCGTCAAAGCTCGTCGCGACGGAACTCTACGACCACGAAACCGATCCCGCCGAGAATGTGAACGTCGCCGAGCATCCCGAATATGCGAAGACGCTCGCCGAGTTGAGCGCCCTCGCCGAAAAGGGCTGGCGCGGGGTGCGAGACGAGTTGAAGAAATGAGCGCATCCCCTTTCCCTCGGGAGAAGGGAGAATTGCCCCGGCCGCTCATCCAGGACTTCCACACGAGCCTTTTCAATGCCGCACATCCTCGCGCTCGATCAGGGAACCACGAGTTCACGGGCGATCTTGTTCGATGCAGCCGGACAAATCGTCGCCGTCGCTCAGCAGGAGTTCCGACAGATCTTCCCCAAGCCGGGCTGGGTCGAGCATGACCCCGTCGAAATCTGGGCGAGTCAGGCCGGTGTCGCGACGGAGGTGCTGAGCCGTGCCGGCCTCCGTCCGAAAGACGTCGCCGCGATCGGCATCACCAATCAGCGCGAGACGGCCGTCGTCTGGGATCGCGACACCGGCGAACCGATCCACAACGCCATCGTGTGGCAAGACCGCCGCACAGCGGGCATGTGCGATCGACTGCGGGCCGACGGCAAGGCCGATGTCTTCCAGCAGAAGACCGGGCTCGTCGTCGATGCGTATTTCTCGGGAACGAAGATCCGCTGGATGCTCGACAATGTGCCCGGAGCACGAGCGAAAGCGCAGGCGGGCAAGCTCGCCTTCGGCACGATCGACTCGTGGCTCGTCTGGAAGATGACCGGCGGCGACAAGCACATCACCGACGTCACCAACGCCTCCCGCACGCTGCTCTACAACATCCACACGCGCGACTGGGACGACGAACTGCTCAAACTGCTCGACGTGCCGCGCTCGATGCTGCCCGAGGTGAAATCGTCGAGCGAAGTTTACGGCGAGACGTCGGGCGAGATGTTCTCGGCGAAGATTCCGATCGCCGGCATCGCGGGCGATCAACAGGCGGCATTGTTCGGGCAGGTCTGCACGAAACAGGGCATGGGCAAGAATACCTACGGCACCGGCGCGTTCCTGCTCATGAACACCGGCACGACGGCGGTCGCCTCGAAGAACAACCTCGTCTCGACGGTCGCCTGGCAGCTCGGCAAAGAGCCGATGCACTACGCGCTTGAAGGCAGCATCTTCATCGCGGGAGCCGTCGTCCAGTGGCTCCGTGACGGCCTCGGCATCATTCGCTCGGCACCCGAGATCGAGAAGCTCGCCGGAAGCGTCTCCAGCACCGACGGCGTGTATTTCGTTCCCGCCTTCGTCGGGCTGGGCGCTCCCTACTGGGATCCGTATGCCCGCGGCACCATCGTCGGTCTGACGCGAGGCACCACGGCGGCCCACATCGCCCGGGCCGCGCTCGAAAGCATCGCCTGTCAGACTGTGGACGTGATTCGCGCCCAGGAAGCCGATTCGGGGCTTGCACTGACCGAACTACGCGTTGACGGCGGAGCCGCCGCGGACAATCTGCTCATGCAGATCCAGGCCGACATGCTCGGCGTGCCGGTCATCCGCCCCAAGGTGACGGAAACGACCGCCCTCGGCGCCGCGTATCTCGCGGGTCTCGCCGTCGGGTACTGGAAGAGCGTCGAAGCGATCTCGTCGCAATGGGCCGTCGATCGCCGCTTCGAACCCTCGATCGGCAACGACGAAGCGACGTCCCGCATGGAGGACTGGCACCGCGCCGTCGAACGCTCACGAGGTTGGATTCGGCCCGACGCTGAAGAGCGATGAACGCGACAACTCGATCTGTAAGCTCGGTTCGGCCAGTATCGCTTGCTTCGATGGTGGCTGACCGGTGGAATGGCCTTTCATCGCCGGCAGGCGCTCCCCGCCGGCGTCTGCGCTCTGGAAATGATCTTGGCCCGGAAGGGATGCCATGCATTGTGAAGTCGCGGCGGCGGACTGGCACACTCTCGACGCCGACTGGCTGATCGTGTGCGTTCCGCAAGACAACGAGTTCTCGTCGAGGCTCGCCGCATTCGACCGAACGCTCGGCGGCACGCTCTCGCGTCTCAAGGAAGCCGGCGATCTCACGGGCAAGCCCGCCGACCTCGTCGCGTTGCACGACGTGCCGCAGATCGCGGCGAAGAGGCTGCTGCTCGTCGGCGTCGGCACTCCAGAAAAGCTCACCCGCGCCGCGTTGATGAAGGCCGTGCAGACGGCGGCGAGAAAAGTCAGCGAGAAACAGACCTCGCGCATCGCCGTCGCGATCGATCAATCATCGAACGCCTCGCTGGGATCGAGCGAGGCGATTTCCACCGCCGTCACGGCGCTCGCGGTCGGCTGCGTCGGCCAAGGGCTGTATCAGAAGGAGACGAAGCGGTTCGCCTTCGACAAGGTTTCGGTGCTCATTGCTCCGACGGAAGACATGCGGCCGGCCGGCGAGGCGGTGCGACGCGGGCAGGTGCTCGGCGAGGCGATGAACCTCACGCGCGAGCTCGTGAATCGCCCCGCGTGCGACGTGTATCCCGAAAGCGTCGCCGAGACGGCTCAGCGAGTCGCCGGCGAGACGGGGCTGGCCTGCGAGGTGCTCGACCCGCAGCAAATTGAGGCCGAACGCATGGGATCGTTGCTCGCGGTCGCCCAGGGTTCCGATCGACCGCCGCGGGTCGTCGTGCTTCGCTATGAAGGAGCCGGCCGCGGCAAGTCGACTCTCGCGCTCGTCGGCAAGGGCGTCACGTTCGACTCGGGCGGGCTGTCGCTCAAGCCGACCGAAGGCATGAAGGACATGAAATGCGACATGGCCGGGGCCGCCACGGTCCTCGGGGCGATGGCGGCGATCGCGCGGCTGGGACTTCCTGTCAATGTCGTCGGTTACATGGGCCTCGTCGAGAACATGATCAGCGGTCGCAGCTACAAGCTCGGCGACGTGCTGCATGCCCGCAACGGCGTGACGATCGAGGTCTTGAACACCGACGCCGAGGGACGGCTCGTCCTCGCCGACGTGTTGAGCTACGCCGTCGATCACGGTTGCAATCACATGGTCGATCTGGCGACGCTGACTGGAGCCTGCGTCGTGGCACTCGGTGAAGACGTGACCGGTGCCTTCACGAACGATCAGGCCTGGTGCGACGCCGTGCTCGGTGCGGCGAAGACCGTCGGCGAAGACGTGTGGCAGTTGCCGATGCTCGACGGCTTCGCCGAGCAACTCAAAAGCGACGTCGCCGACTGCAAGAACGTCGGCACGCGCTGGGGCGGGGCGATCACCGCCGCGAAGTTCCTCGAGAAATTCGTTGGCGAGACGCCCTGGGTGCATCTCGACATCGCCGGCCCCAGCTTCGCGTCCAGCGGCAACGCCAGCCGCGAAGGCGGAGCGACGGGCTGCATGGTGAGGACGCTCGTGGAACTGGCGGAGCGGTACGGGGCGGCGCGGGAGTGACCCTGGGCACGCCACCGGTCGCTACAAATCATCGTTGGATAGAATCAAAGCCGATGGTGTGAGGCGCATTGGATGGCGTCCGGCGTCGTTCAAGCGACATCGACCGCCTCGTACACCTTCCCGTGCCGCCGGAGCCAATCAAGATCGCCCCGCTCCGCGTGCTCCTCGACATCCTTTAGGAATTGAACCGTCTCGGCCTCGTAGCACGGCTCGCTCGGATCGTCCAACGGGATCACCATCTCAACCTCGATGGCGACGACGAACCGCTCCGTCCGCACGAGCCGCGTCCGCTTAATGCGCTTCCCCTCGATCTGCACGGCGAATCCTCGTCGAAGTAGTGCACTGTCACGAGCTTCGCCACGTCGCTTCGGCGGAGATCGGCGGAGATGGGACCAGACGGCTTTCACCTCGGTCCCGTCCGGCAGCAGTTCGCTCACCTCGACCTTTGGGTGAGGCACCGCATCGGGCATTTCAGCCAGAAGCTCGCCGTCTTCCAAGCCACTGACAACCTGCCATTCCAGGATATCACGTTCATCCAACCGCTCGGAGGCGTGCTGCCCGACGGCGTACCGCCCATCGGCAACGAGCCGGCGGATCGTCTCGAACAGTCGTCCCATCAAGATCTCCGCTGCCGGAAGTGCATGCCCCATCACTTCGGGCATGACGGTCCGGCATCCAATTCAAAAATCTCCGGACCAAAGCTCTCGACATGGAACTCGACGGCCGACTTCGCGTCGGCCAATGCCTCTTCGTACGTTTCGCCCTGCCCGACGACCACGCCCCGAACGCCGAGCGGATAGGCGACGTAACCGTCCGGATGCCTCTCGACAATGAACTTGAGGTTTCGCATGCCGCGGCCCCGATCTAATATTACAGTTGTATTTCTGCAAACCGTCTGGTTATTCTTGAGCGCATCCCCAGGAGGTCGGGATGGATGCACAGGTGACGGAGCGGGATGTTGTGCGGTGGTCTCGGGAACTGGACCGCGTG
>JACCRE010000296.1 GCA_013813775.1 Planctomycetaceae bacterium | reverse complement strand
CACGCGGTCCAGTTCCCGAGACCACCGCACAACATCCCGCTCCGTCACCTGTGCATCCATCCCGACCTCCTGGGGATGCGCTCAAGAATAACCAGACGGTTTGCAGAAATACAACTGTAATATTAGGTAGGATCACCGACAGGCAGGCGACATACGCTTCGTCCCCGCTGCGCGTGCCCGAAGGCTCGTCGTCACTGCGACCTGAGAGCGGCCGAAACGTTACCGCCCCGACAGCTTCGGGTGCTTGAGGACCTTCTGGAGCATTTCCACGCTGGGCGGCTTCGTGACGTGTTCGTCGAAGCCGGCGTCGAGCGAACGGCGGCGGTCGGCGTCGGTGCCGTAGCCGGTGAGTGCCACGAGCAAGACGTCGTCGAACGCCGGGTTCGACCGCAGCCGCCGAGAGACCTCGTAGCCGTCCAGCTTCGGCAGTCCGATATCGAGCAGGATGAGTTGCGGTCGATAGGCTTCGGCCGCGGCGATCGCGCCTTCGCCGTCGTGCGCGGTGACGATCTCGTGCGGCCCAAACTTCGCGAGAAGCCGCACGAGGAGCTTCGCCGCCGGGACGTTGTCGTCCACCACCAGAATCCGACGACCTGCCGGCAACGGACCCTCATCGGTGGAGGCGGCCACTGCGCCGGGCACGTCCGTCGTCGGCAGCCGGACCGTGAAGGTGCTCCCTTGCCCTGGGCCGCCGCTTTCGGCGACGACCGAGCCGCCATGCATCTCGACGAGGCTCTTCACGATCGTCAAACCGATCCCCAAGCCGCCCTGCGAGCGGTCGATCGCCCTCGTGCTCTGCGTGAAGAGCTCAAACACGTGCGGTAGCAGGTCGGGGTCGATGCCGATACCCGTGTCGCTCACCCGCACCACGACCTGTCCGCCGTCCCGCTCTGCTGAAAGCGAAATGCGGCCACCGCTCTCGGTGTACTTCGAGGCGTTCATGAGGAGATTCGTCAGCACCTGCGAGAGCCGGACGGGATCGCAATCGAGAAACAACGGTTCCGTCGGCACCGCAGCGGTGAACTCCTGCCGCTCGGCGGTGAACATCGGCCGCACCGTCTCGACGGCCCGCCGCACGACTTCGCTAAGGTCTACGGCTGTTCGCTTGAGTTCGACCCTGCCTCGCAGGATGCGGCTGACGTCCAACAGGTCATCCACCAGCCGGACGAGGTGCTCGACCTGTCCCGACATCAGGTCCACGACCTCGGGCTCCGCGGCGGACATTCGCAGCAAATCGAGACCGCTGCGAATGGGGGCCAGCGGATTGCGCAGCTCGTGCCCGAGCATGGCGAGGAACTCGTCTTTACGGCGGTCCGCCGTCTGCACCTCGGCATACAGCCGCACATTCTCCACCGCCACCGCCGCCCGGCGAGCGAGTTCCTCGGCGGCGGCCAGATCTTGCTCGTCGAAGCGTCGTCCCGACTCGTCGGCGATGAACGTCAGCACGCCCAACACGGCGTCTCGAACTCTGAGAGGCACTCCGACATAAGACTTCAGCCCCAGTTCCCGCAGGCGCGCAAGCCGCTCCGGCTCTTGCACCGCGGCTTCAAGGAATTCGTCCGTGATCTCCGAAACAAGCTCCGGCTGGCCGGTGCGAAGAATGTTCCAGACTCCCTGCGGAGCGGCTGGATCCGCAGGGTAACGGCGGTTGTATTCTTGTGCGAGTTCGACCTTCGCTGGATCGGTGTGCGCGACCGCCACGCGCCGGAGAGTCCCGTTCTCGAGCATGTCCACTGTACACCAGTCGGCGAAGTGCGGCACCGCCAGCACGGCGACCTTCATCAAGGTGCTCTCGTAGTCGGTGAGACCGGCGAGGGCGATACCGGCCTCGGCGAGAAACCGGCTGACCTGCTCGCTCCGCACCAGCGCCGCCTTCTCGCTGGTCACGTCGCGAAACTCGGCCACGCAGCCGACGATCGCGCCATCCTCCTCCAGCGGTGCGACCGAGGCCACGATGGGGAACAGGCTGCCGTCCTTGCGGACGAAGACGTCTTCGTGTCCGCGCACCGCTTTCCGACGCTTTCGGTACGCCGAGTCGAGCGGGCACTCTTCGATCGGGAACGGCCGTCCGTCGGGATACTTGTAATGCACGGCGTTGTGGACGGCTCGGCCCACGGCCTCATCGGAGGAGTAGCCGGTGATCCGGCAGAACGCCGGGTTCACGAACGTCAGGCGGCCCTCGACGTCGACCATCACCAACGCCGAGTCGGCATTGTCGCTGATCGCGTTCAGCAGCTTTGTCCGTCGCTCGAGCTCCGCTTCGGCGCGTTTCTGCTCCCGAAGATCACGCGAGACGTAGGCGAAGTGCGCCGGCGCGCCGGTTTGTGGATCGGGGATCGTGAAGACGTTCCATCCTACGGGAATGGCTTCACCGCTCGCGAAATGCCGAAATCGAACCTCCCCCTGCCAAGACCCCTTCTTGAGCAGTATCGGCAGAATCTCTCGCTCGACGCGCTCCCGATCTTCATCGATGAAGTAGTCGAGGATCGGCGTCCCTTCCGCCTTCCGCCCCTCGTCGGCACGACCGTCCAAGCCGACGAGCTGTCGACCGGCCCGGTTGAGAAACATCGTGCGCTGATCGGCATCGGCCACACCGATGAAGTCGGGACTGTTCTCGACGAGCAGCGTCAGCCGCCGTTGGTCCTCTTCCGTCTTACGGTGCTCGGTCACGTCCTCCTGCACGCAGACGAAGTACGTTTGGCCGTCGAGACCGAGTGCCGAGATTCGGCAGGCGGTCGTGAACTCGAAACCGTCCTTCCGGCGGTTGCGGAAATCGCCGGTCCAGACACCCGCCGTCTGCAATTGGGAAATGACCTCGGCGACACGCGCCTCGTTCTCTTCCGGCGGATAGGCGTTCTGTTCGGTGACGTGGCGGCCGATCAGTTCACCGGGGCCGTAGCCGAAGATCTGATCCTCCGCCCGGTTCGTATAGACGATATAGCCCCGTTCGTCGGAGACGCTCACTCCCTCCGCCATGTTTTCGAGGACGCGGGAGAGAAGCACCAGTTGCCGCTCGGCGTCCTTCCTGGCCGTGACGTCCAGGTCGACGCCGACCATCCGCGTCGGCAGTCCATCGTCGCCGTAGTACGCCCGGCCTCTGGCGGCCATCCAGCCGACACGGCCGCCGGGCCGCACGAATCGGAACTCGGCCTCGTACGTCGTGCGGTTCGTCAGCGCCCCTTCGATCGACGACTGCATCGCGGGCAGGTCGTCGGGATGGATCAGCGTGCGGAACATCTCGAAGGTGCCGTCGAAGGAACCGGGAGGCAATCCGTGGATGGCCTCCAAGTTCTCTGACCAGCGAATGCGGCCGGTCTGCACCTCCCACTCCCACGTGCCCATCCGCCCTGCGTCGAGCGCCAGTCGCCGCCATTCCTCGCTGCCTCGGAACGCCTCCTCGGCCTTGCGGCGCGCGGTGACGTCTTCATGCATGAGGACGACCTCGCGAACGTTTCCAGCGGCGTCCTTGACGGGAAAGGCGATGGCCGCGACCCACCGTAGCGGATCGGCGTGGCGTGTTTCGCCCGGTATCGTCTGGTCGGGGTCGTAGGGGATCTCGGGCAGGTACGCGGGCTCTCCGCGGAATGCTCGGCGGAGGTATTGCAGCGTGCCCGCCGCCTCAAGCTGCGGATCCTGTAGAACGTTGTAGTCGCCGACCTTGTCCGCCGAAACGCCCCACAACTCCTCCCACGCACGGTTCACGCCGACGGTGCGACCGTCGGCGGCAAAGATCTGAATGCTGAACGGAGCCTGATCCATCAGTCCCCGAAACCGCTGCTCACTTTGCCGCAGCCGCTCCTCGGCATCGTGCCTCGCTTCTTCCGCGAGCTTCAATGCCGTCTGGTCCCGCATGATCTTGCAGAAGCCATGCAGCCGGCCATCGCGGTCGCGCAGCGGTGTCAGTACCCCGGCCGACCAGAAGCGCGTGCCGTCCTTCTTGACGTGCCAGCGGTCGTCTTCGCCGCGTCCTTCGATCAGCGCCTGCCGGACCTCGTGCTCGGGCTGCCCGGCAGCGCGGTCTTCCGGAGTAAAGAAGAGATCGGAAGATTTTCCGAGGATTTCCGACTCGACGTAGCCCAGCAGCCGCTCGGCCCCGACGCTCCATGTTCGGACTCGACGCTCACTGTCGATGACGAAGACGGCGTAGTCGAGGACGTTCTCGGCCAGCAAGCGGAAAAGTTCGGCCTCCGGGGCGGCACCGCCGGACTGCGTGGCGTTGGTCACTGCTGACGAATGTATCGAGGCTATAAAACGGGGCATCGCATCGGCAACACCAGCGGATCGACTATCTTAGCTGAACCCGCGGGAACGGACGACCGCCAAGGCGATGCTGGATGTGCCGCAGGGGAATGGATCCACGTTGATTGTGCCAATCCCTGGTCGCCACACGGGGACGGCTCCTGATCGTCAGCGGCTGCGATCACGGACGCAGATCGTCCAAGGATCGAGACAAAGCACGATCACGGATCCCGTCGTCGTGCCTCGCCGCGAAGCGCATCGACGGGCGGCACGTCAGGCGCATGAAAGTTTTATACTGAACGCGCCGGCAGCAACCGCTGGCATACGCAGCCCTCGCGTAGCATGAGCCGTTCCATCACGCCGCCGCGAGGCTCATCATTCGTTCGTACGCTTCTTTCGTCGCGCGGTAGCACTCGCAGGCCGCGGCTTCGAGGCCCGGCCGGTCGCTGATCCGCATGTTGCCGCGGCGGTAGGCGATCAGGCCGTTCTGCTGGAGCTGCCCGGCCGTCACGTTCACGCTTTGACGTGACACGCCGAGCATTCCGCTGAGAAACTCCTGCGTGACGTGAAAGACGTCGCGGCCGACGCGGTCGGCGGTCGTCAGCAGCCAGCGGCACATCCGCTCGTCGATCTTGTGGTGCAGGTTGCAGGCGGCGTTTTGCGCGTGTTGCTGCAGGAGCGTCAGGACATATCGGCCCACGACGTCGCGCAACGGGATATTCGTTTCGAGCAAGGCTTTGAACTCGAACGCCGTCAGCCGCAGCACCTCGCCTTCGACCCTCTGAATCACGCGGTACGGGCTGGCGTGTTCATCGATGACCGCAGCCAGGCCCGCCATGCCTTCATTGCCGATCATGGCGGCCTCGATGAGCGACCCGTTGTTGAGCGTCACGACCGCCGACAACACACCGGTGGTCGGAAAGTAGACGCATTCGGCGGGGCGGCCCGGCTCGCTGATGATTTCGCCGACCGGCAGCGTCAGACGTTTGGCACGTCCGACGGTCTGGATGTAAACGTCGCGCGGCAGGGCCGCGAGCAGTCGATTTTGTGGCGCGGTGATCGGCTCCATGTTGATCGTTCCCTTTTGCCGAACTCACGGTGTGGAGAATCTTTCATGGGACGAACGTAAGGTGAGGCTTCGGCTTGGCCTGATGTCCGACAGAGCAATGGACGGACCGAAATCTCGCCCCGGGCAAGAGTCAGGACCGGCCGTGCGGTCGCCTGCGGAGAACTACCGAAAAAATGGCTTGGTTCAGTCGGCTCAGTGACAGACTGATCGCGGCTTTTCCTGATTAATGGGAAAGAACACCGGGACTGGCCCGGTATGGGGCTAAGGGTTGCGCGGAGCAGTGATGATCGGGGGAATCGAACGACTGCGGCATGCGCGGGAGAAACTCAACCAGACGGGTCAGCCAACGTCCTATTCCCCGGCCCTGATCGAAGCCGCCGAGGAGTGCTGGTCGGCGTCGATCGATGGAGGCGAGTGGCCGGTCCATCTGCGCGTGCAGATGACGATCCTGCAACGGACGATGTTCCGCCATGGCGGCATCCGCGCGAGCGTCGAACGCATGAGCGACCATGAGCGCTCGCGCTTGCAGGACGGGCTTCTCAATTTCATCGCCGCGGCCGAGCGGGCCTGCGTCGGGAATTGCACGAAAGAAGGCGACATCTGAAAGCGAGCGGCCGGGTTCCTTCGTGCCGGCCGATTTTGCTCTTGGCGGTTGGGTGGCCCGGCACTAGATTCCTCCCCCCACGGACGTTGGCGCGCGAAGGATCGCCGCCGCATGCGTCCGAATTGAAAAGCCGCAACGCACGGAGGCCGGCGTGGACTCGATTTTCGTCGTAGGGACCGACACCATCGCCGGAGCGAACCTGGCGACGCACTGGACGGACGGCGGACGATCGGTCAACGGGTTCAAACGCGACGTGAGCGATCCGGACTTCGGTCCCACCGCTCTCGACGAAGCCCGCGCCCAACTCGCCGCTACGAAGCCCGAAGTCGTCGTCTACTGCGGAGCCGCGAGCGAATCGGCCTGGTCCTGGCCGGCGATCGATGCCGCCGCCGAAGGCGACCTGCGGGTCTGGGCGCGTGCCGTCCGCGATTTCGGCTGCCGATTCACGTATGTCTCGTCCGACGCGGTCTTCACGGGGCCATGGCTCTTCCACGCCGAAGACTCGACGCACCATTGCCAGAGCCTCGAGGCCGGTCGGCTGCGTTCGATGGAAGAACTCGCGCAGCGCATCGTTGCCGACGCCTTGATCGTGCGGACCAACACCTTCGGATGGTCGTCGAACGGCGAGGGCTGGATCGAATCGCTGATCGCCTCGCTCGAAGACGAAATGCTCGACGCCGATCCCGTCCGCCATGCGACGCCGATTCTCGCGAGCGATCTCGCTTCGATCTTGACTCGCGCCCACGAAGAAGCCCTCAGCGGCTTCCTGCACGTCGCGGGTGCCGAGCGCGTGAGTCACGCCGCGTTCGTTCGCATGCTCGCCGATCAGTTTGGATTGACCGCTCCGGCGGCTCAACTCTCCGGCGTGCTCGCCACGTCGGCGACCGGCTTCGGTCGCGGCGAGACTTCGCTTAGAACCGGCCGCGCGAAGAACGTACTGAACCTCGCCATGCCGTCGCTCGCCGACGGCCTCGCAAGATTGCACACCCAAAACATCGACGGCTTCCGCAACCGACTGGGGAGCCACGCGTGTGAGCTGCATCGGGTGGCGTGAGATCCGTGAACCCATTCAAACGCGCAAAGACCCGCCGGTCGTCACCGGCGGGGTTTTGCGTTGGGCCGAACGAGTCTGGAACGTCTTTGGAATCACTGCGGAGCAGGCACCGGCTCCGCCGCGGTCTTCAGCGCTCCGTCTGCGTTCGCCGTGCGATCGGTGCCGGGTGCCACTGGCGGCTTGTTGTCCGCCAGTGCCGATCGATGTCGCATCGCCTTGAAGGGTGAACGGCCCGAAGACCACGGCTGCCCGTTCACCGCTTCAATCCTTCGCCTTCTGGAATCCGGCGGCGACCAATTCTTTGTACCCGGGCTTGATCGGCTTCACCCGATAGCCGTGCAGTGGAAGCCCAGGCCGGTGCTTCAGGTCGCGGGTCGGAAGGACGAGCACGTGGCCTTCGACGCCCAGCAGCAGGTCTCCGAGCGACTGCGGGAACTCAACGGCTGCGGCCCCGGCCGGCGGTGGGACGACACCCGCTTCCGCGAGCACCCTTCAGAAACCGGCACGCCGGTCGTGACGTTGCATCACACCGGCGGCCACAGCCTGCCCCCCGAAGCCCCCGCCCTCATCGCGAAGTTCTTCAAAAGCCATTCGCTCCCCGAGCCAATCGCGAACCCCGCTCCGTGACTCGCGACGCGATCCGAAGCGACTGCGTGGCTGGGCATTCCGACGTGATCACCGTTGAAGCGGCTTCGGAGCCGGGCCGACGGTTCGTAAAAACCCCCGGTCTCAGCCCCGGCTGTCGAGTGCTGGATGCCACGGGAGATCAGCCGACAAAGGGTGCCATTGGTGGCGTGTTCCATTAGTGCGAATGGCTGGCGGCGATCCGCCAGGCGAGCGATCTGACGCCCTGCGGCCCTTGCGACCACCAGAGCAATCACCCCGATCGGCACTGGCGGACAAGTCGCCAGTGGCACCCGGCGTCGGCAATCCCTGCGCGTCGGCCGACAGGAATACCCGGAACGCCGTCACGGCATCTCTCCTGGCGAAGAACACTCGGCCCTCGCGGAAGAGTGATTCGGCGAAGGCGGCAAGCATCTCCAGTTCCCGGTCGTAGCTCAATCCGAGACTGATCCTCGCGGGGTCGGCCGATCACCTTCCGGGGGGTCCCATGCCCATGCCGCCGGGGCGACCCGGCGTGTTCGCGGTCGACGGAATCCGTCCTCCCGCCAGCGGACTCAACTCCCGGCCGGTCGAGGCAACCTTGATGTCCAACTTGACCGGCTCGTCGGCATCCGTGTCGTCGGGGACGGTCACGGTGTTCGAGCCGCTCTTCAGAGCCGGCGTGCCGCGTCCCGGGTTCATCGCATCCAGCGCGAAACCGATCTGGTATTCGCCGGGAGGAGCACCGTCCGGCTCCTCGTCCGCGATCGAATAGGTTGAGAGCGAATACGTGCCGTCCTCCGCGACGATCCCGGATACGACCGGGCGCGAGCCGTCCGCAGGGATTGGCGTGAGCGTCAGCTTGGCCGGCCCGTAGGGCTTATCGTCAACATAGAGCATTCCCTGGACGGGAGTCGTGGGGAGCAGATTCCTGTCGTCACCTCCGCAACCGGCCAGAACGGCGGCGACGAACGGCAGACAGCGAAGAATCGCCCGCGGCGAGTGATTTTTTCGTCGAAAGTGAATCAAGGAGGGATCCCGAGCTTGGAAAGACAACGGTTACGTGACCAAAGATGGCATAGGGCCGCACGAAGCGGCCCTATGCCTGACGGTTCTGTTCGCCGAACCGCTCAGACTACGGTGCCTGGAAGACTTCACCGCCTGACATCGTATTCAGACCGCCCCAGACGCCCGCGCCTCCGGTCCAGCCGATCGCGGCCTCGCCCGGGTAGTCGATGTTTTGGCTGAGGAAGCGGACCGAGCCGTCGGCCAACAGGAATTGCGCCCCGCCGGTGTGATAGCTGCCCGCGCCGGGCCACTCGTTGTTCATGCCGAAGCTATGAAGATAAGTCGGTTTGTAAGCGTGCGGACCGGCCTTCCACCAAGCCCAGGAAGGCTGCGGATTATTGGCCCCATCAGGAGAAGGGTAGCCGCCAGTGCTCGTGTTCGCACTGCCTTGCGAGTCGGAAAACGCCGGCGAGACGAATGCCGGGCGGTACACCGCCTCTCCGTCGCCGCGCCGCAAGCGGCCTCGCCCGGTCCCCATCCAAGGCCCGCCCGTATAACTATGCGAGGAGACCTCGCCCACGGCGATCGTGTTCGACGTGCCGTCGGTGATGTCCTTGAACTTGGTGGCGCTATGCATCGTGAAGACGCCGCCGAACCTGTCACCCCTCCGCGGCCACCAGTCAAAGCCTTCGGCCCCGGCGTAACTTGTCCAGCCCATGCCGTGGCTGTTGTTGAGTTCGGCATCCGACGGGCAAGTCAGGATCGGCAGTTGGACCGAGACGATGTCCTTGCCGTCGGGCAGCTGCTGCCCCCAGAGCGGCAGCTTGTCGTTCGCTGCGCCCTTAAGCGTTTGCTGCTCGATCTGCGGCAGAAGCAGGAACAGCCAGCTGTAGTTCCGAGGTTGCCAACTGCCGGTGGTGCCGTAGGCCCAGATCGACTCCGGCGGGAAGCTGTTGAACGTGTCGTGATAGTTGTGAAGGGCCAGACCGATCTGCTTGAGATTGTTCTGACAGCTCGACCGCCGGGCGGCCTCGCGTGCCTGCTGGACGGCCGGGAGCAGCAGTGCGATGAGGACCGCGATGATCGCGATCACGACCAGCAGCTCGATGAGGGTGAAGCCGGGTGAGCGGCTCCGTCGTTTCAGACGTGACATGACGTAATCCTTTGGGAAAGAACTTGGACGAGAACTGTCCAACCGCCCTCGAACAGGCGATTCGATCGGAGCCTGTCAATATGAACGAAGTCCTCCGAGAAATCAAGACCCTTCTGGCTTGGGCGGGGTTTCGTAAGCCGTGACGGGACGACCCTCGACAGAGACGATGGCTGCGCCCTTGGGCAGTCCGGTCGCGACGGTCGTTTCGCCCGAGGGCCATGTGATCTCCAGCCGGTCGATTTGATTCGCGCTGCCCAGCCCGACTGTCTGGACCCGCTCGTTCGAGCACATGATTCCGTCGCCGCCGCAGATTTCGACCGACTGAGCCCGCCCGCCGGCGGTGATCCGCAGCCGTACGCCGATCCCGTCGCGGTTCGATCGCACGCCGTGGAGACGGATTCGAACGAAGTGGCCTGGGTCCGGCGTTTCGTTCGTCAGCAGAGTCGCCGGCCGGTCCTGATGAACCACGGCGAGGTCCGGTCGACCGTCGCGGTTCCAATCGAGCCGGGCCGCGCCGCGGCCGAGGCACCGCTCGGAGAAGTACGGCCCGACCGACTCTGAAACTTCGACGAACCGGCCGCCGCCCGTGTTTCGAAATAATTGCGCCGGCATCTTCCACGGTTCGCCGCGGTTCTCGAAGTTGTCGATGTGGCCGTTGGCGACGAACAGGTCGGGCACCCCGTTCAGATCAAAATCGGCCGCCTGCGTCCCGAATCCAAGCCATGGGATTGTCGGGGCGACCAGGCCGGCCGCCCGGGTGGCGTCCTCAAACAAGCCGTCGCCCAGATTCCGATAGAGAGTGTTGCTTTCGAGATAGAAGTTCGTGACGTGCAGGTCGAGTCGGCCGTCGCCGTCGAAATCGGCTGCGGCGATTCCCATGCCGGCCTCAGCCTCGCCATTCCCGTTGAGGGCCGTCCCGGAGGAGAGGCCCCGCTCTTCGAACAAGATGGGACCGCCCGCCTCGGTGCGATTGAAGAACAGGAAATTGGGGGTCGTATCGTTCGCCACGTAAACATCGAATCGGCCGTCCTCGTCCAGGTCGGCAACGAGAACTCCCAGCCCTTTTCCATCGGGTGCCGCGGCGATGCCCGACGCGTCAGAGATGTCGGTGAAGGTGCCGTCGCCGTCATTGCGATAGAGCAGGTCAGGCTCGCCCTCGTGGTTGTGAGGATCGCAGGTGCTGAACCGCCCGTCGGCCATGCGACAGATGCGAAGCGAATCGACATAGGTCGCGACATAAAGGTCGAGGTCACCGTCGGCGTCAAAGTCGGCGAACGCGGCGCTGGAGCTCATCCGCTCGGCGGCGACACCGGCCTCTTCCGACACGTCTTGGAATGTGCCGTCGCCGTTGTTGAGGAACAAGGTATCGCGGCCGTGATTGGTCACATAGAGATCCGAGTCGCCGTCATTGTCCACATCGGCCGCGGAGCAGCCGAGGCTATAGCCGTGCTCGTTGAGGCCCGCACGGTCAGTGACATCCTCAAAGGTTCCGTCGCCGCAGTTGCGAAAGAGCCGGTCGGCGTGCTCATGGTTGTCGGGCTCGTGCGGCAGGTCGCTCCCTTGGCAGAAGTAGAGGTCGGGCCAAGCGTCGCCGTCGTAATCCAGCACGGCCACACCGCCCCCGACGCTCTCGACGAGATACTTCCGACCCGTCTCGCCGTTCCAGTAGGTGAAATCGAGCTTCGCCTGCCCGGCACGATCGACGAGGTGGATCGGGCTGTCGGGCTTCTCAACCGATCCAGCGTCCTTCGGAGCCGCCGCCGCCGCCGAGCCGCTGCGGACAATGGGCTTCACTTCTGGCAGCGACTCCTCGTAAGCGACGACGACCGCCTCCCGAGCCACTTGATATCCCTGCCGGGCCGCGACGTTGCCCGGATCGGCCCTGAGCGCGTGGTCGTACCAGAGTTCCGCATCTTGCATCCGACCGAGCCGGACCAGCAGGTTTGCGACGTTCACCAGAACCGGCGAAAGCAGGTCGGGACGCCCCCGGTCGCCCCGGGAGACGCGATAGGCCTCGGCATTCAGATCGTCGAGCAGCTTCGCCCGGTCGAGCTGGGGGACGGCCTCTTCATGCCGGTCGAGTCGCTCCAAAGCCTGCCCGAGCCAGTATCGGGCGCGGCCGTCGTTCGGCCGCCGCCGGACCGCCTCGACGTAGGCATCGCCCGCCGCCGCCCAATCATCGGTCGCCTCCCGCAACCGACCGAAGACCAGCCAGGCGATGGCCGGTGAGTCTTTGGTCGGCTGGTGACCATCGAATAGCCGTTCGGCTGCCGGCACATCGCCGCGGTCGAGGTGGAGTCCGGCAAGGAACGCCCGTGCCTGCTCGTGATCCGGCTTCGCCGCGAGCACGTCCGTAAGGACGGCCGTCGCCTCGGCGGGACGATCCTCAGAAAGATAACGCGCGAGCGCCATCCGACTCGGAATGTCGCCCGGATCCGTTTCGACGAAGCCGCGGGTGACCGCGACTCCTTGCTCGACGTCGAGAATCCGATCCTCGGCAACCAGCTCGAGCGCCAGTTCATCAAGGGTGAGCGGTCGCAGTTTCTCGATCGCGGCGAGTTCGGCGCGGATGTCGTCTGCCCGCATCTGAGCCACATAAACCGTGAGCAGTCGCTCTTGCGGCGCAAGATAGGCGGGGTTGAGTTCGCTCGCCCGCCGCAGCAGTCGCTCTGCCTCGCCGGCTTGCCGCAATTCGAGTCGCAATGCGGCCTCCAGGTAGCGGGCGGTCGCTGCAACCCGGCCGGCATCGTCGGGCACGCGCCTCCAAGACGCGAGGGCGGCATCGAGGTCGCCTCGTTCCCGCGCGAATTGTCCCTGGTACAGGAGCGACTTGGGATGATCCGGCTCGGCGCGGAGCACCTCGGCAATTCGTCGCTGGCCGGCCTCGACGTCACCCCGTTCGATCTCGGCGACCGCTCGACGCATCAACGCCTCGACGCGGATCGGCGGATTGGACGCCTTATTGCTTGCCCCGCCGCCGGATAACAGGGCGATCGTTAAGGCAACGGTTGATGCCGCAAGCACGACCGCAGCAAGACAAATGCGGTTCCGCAACGGTCTCTGACAAGGCATGACGTACTCTCGCAGGCGGGAGCGCCGTCAGTAGGTAGCGGCAGGAGGAGACAAGAAATATATGCATGCGGCGGCCCCGATGCAACGCGATCACGGGCCTGCATGCAATCCAGGAAAGGAACCCGGCAGTCACCCGAACGTGATCCTTACTGAATCCAGAGCGCGGCCCAATCTCTCGCCGCAAGTCTCTATTCGTCGTCAAGAATCTTTCGGAAGAGACTGAGGAGAAGAGGTGCAAGAGGGGGCCTCTCAAGAGGGGTGCCCTCTTGCACCGGTCGTTCGGGACTCGATCGGCGGTCACGACGACGTGGACGTGATTCGCTCTCGCCCGCACCGCGTGAAGATTCCAACTGCGGAGACGGCAGTGATCTGCGGCGGTCCGCTCCACGACCGATCGCTGTGCCGGCGTCAGCAGTACGGGTGCTTCCGCCATCCGTTCGCGGGCTTGCCGTACAAGAACGGGATCAGGCGATTGAACGGTCCAACGGCCCTTCCTAACCCACCCGCGAGCGTCGCCGGGCAGCCAGGCACCATAGGTGGTCCAGACGATATGGTAGGGGAGAGGGTGCATGGCGGCACTTGCTTGCGCTGCGTGCTCACGGGTTATTCATCCGTCACGCACCCCTCGCTCGCGCTCTTCACGTTCTTGATGTACTTGTAGAGCGTGCCCCGCGTGTGCTTGTACGGGGGGGCGACCCAGTTGGCGGCGCGTTGGGCGAGGTCGTTGTCGGAGACCGCGATGTCGATGCGGTTGGCTTCGGCGTCGATGGTGATGACGTCGCCGTCTTGGACCAACGCGATGGGGCCGCCGTCCTGGGCTTCCGGCGTGATGTGGCCGACGATGAAGCCGTGGCTGCCGCCGCTGAAGCGGCCGTCGGTCATTAAGGCCACGTCGTTCCCCAATCCCGCGCCCATGATGGCGCTCGTGGGCGTGAGCATCTCGGGCATGCCGGGGCCGCCTTTGGGGCCTTCGTAGCGAATGATGATCACGTCGCCCTTCTGAATCTTCCCCTGTTCGAGGGCGTGCAGCATCGCCTCTTCGCCGTCGAACACGCGGGCCGAGCCGGTGAACACGAGGCCTTCCTTGCCGGTGATCTTGGCGACGGCTCCCTCCGGAGCGAAGTTTCCCCGCATGATGCGGATGTGGCCGGTCTTCTTGATCGGATCGGAGACGGGGTGGATGACCTTCTGCCCCTCCTTGAGGCCGGGCAGGCTCTCGACGTTTTCGGCGAGCGTCTTGCCGGTGACGGTGAGGCAGCTTCCGTCGAGCAGGCCTTCCGACAGCAGATACTTGATCACGGCGGGGGTGCCGCCGACTTTGTGGACGTCTTCCATGACGTACTTGCCGCTCGGCTTGAGGTCGGCGATGAAGGGGATGCGATCGCTGACGGTCTGAAAGTCGTCGATCGTGAGCTCGACGCCCACGCTGCGGGCCATGGCGACGAGATGCAGCACGGCGTTGGTGCTGCCGCCGAGGGCCATCGTGATGACCATCGCATTCTCGAACGCGGCCCGGGTCATGATGTCGCGGGGCTTGATGTCCTTTTCGAGCAGGTGGAGGATCGCCTTGCCGGCTTCGAGGCATTCGGCGAGCTTGCCGGGGTCTTCGGCGGGAATGCTGCTGCTGTAGGGCAGCGTCATGCCGAGGGTTTCGATGGCGCTGGCCATCGTGTTCGCGGTGTACATGCCTCCGCAGGCTCCGGCGCCGGGACAGCTATGCCGCACGATGTCGGCGCGTTCCTCTTCGGTGATGCGGCCGGCGATGTACTCGCCGTAGCTCTGGAAGGCGCTCACGATGTCGAGCGTGGCGTTCTTCATGCCGCAGCCGGGCTTGATCGTGCCGCCGTAGACCATGAGGGCGGGCCGGTTCAGCCGCCCCATCGCCATGAGGCAGCCGGGCATGTTCTTGTCGCAGCCGGGGAGCGCGACGAGTCCGTCGTACCACTGAGCGCCCATGATCGTTTCGATGCTGTCGGCGATCAGGTCGCGGCTTTGGAGGGAATAGCTCATCCCCTCGGTCCCCATGCTGATGCCGTCGGAGACGCCGATCGTGTTGAACCGCATGCCGACCATGCCCGCGGCCTGCACGCCCTCTTTGACCTTCTCGCCAAGGCCCAGCAAGTGCATGTTGCAGGGGTTGCCCTCGTACCAGACGCTCGCGATGCCCACCTGCGGCTTGTGCATGTCTTCGGACGACATGCCGGTGGCGTAGAGCATCGCCTGGCTGGCACCTTGCGACTTGGGCTGCGTGATGTGGGAGGAGTATTTGTTGAGCGGCATGGCAGGTGGTAGGAGATGGGTGTTAGGTGGTAGGTGGTAGGTGGTAGAGGCGAAAGTGAACGGTGGGCGTTCGCGCGTGGAGTACGTTGCTCGAAGGAGCCGATTCGCGACCACCGGGTTCGGATGATGACGATTCGCCTGCCCCGACGACGCTTGTGCGGACGCGAGAGTCAACAGTAGCCACGATTGAACCTTCCGTCATGTAATTACGGAAGGAGTTCGGGAGCCGCGAGCGGACCACGTCGACAGATCAAAGATTGTTGTTGACATGCCGTACACTGAACGGTAACACAATAAACGTATGGCACGAACTGGCGGAGTCGTGAACAAGGAGGCCGCGTATGTTAACCTTTACTCGACGCGGCGGATTCTCGCTGATCGAGCTCTTGGTCGTCGTGCTGATCATCGCTCTGTTGCTCGCACTTCTGATTCCGGCGGTGCAATCGGCACGCGAATCGGCCCGTACGACGCAGTGCCGGGGCAATCTCAGGCAGGTCGGCTTGGCGCTCCATAACTACCACGCCGCGCACCGCTGCTTTCCGCCCGGGGGCATCAACGCCCTGTCGACGCACGTCTTCCTGTTGCCCTTCATCGAGCACTCCGATCTACACGGGCAAATCGAGTTCGATATCGATTGGATCTCGCCGCGACCTGGTCTGAAGGCCGTCAGCGCGGTCATCGTTCCCCTGTACCAATGCCCGTCCGATCCCGGCGCGGCTCCTCCGGCGGGAACGAATTACGCGGCGAACTCCGGATCGCGGAAAATGGACTCGGCCGATCAGGATGGATTGTTTCGAATGATCAACAAATCTCCCGCCAGATCATATGGCCGCTGCGTTCGCGACGGCGACGTCACCGACGGGCTCTCGCAGACAGCGGCGATGGCCGAGGTACTGCAGTCCTGGGAGGTGCGGGATCGAAGGCGGGTCATTCACTACACGGAACGTTCATACGCTCTGGAGGAAACCGACGTGTTTCTGGCGGACTGCCGAGCCGTCTCCAGCCGCCTGCCGGCGGCGTTCGGTTTCTCGCCGCCCTGGACGCAAGCGGGGCTGATGGCAACGCAATACAATCACGCCGCCGTGCCGAACAGCGGCAGTTGTCTGAACCGCAACGATGTTCCGAGCGGGATACTGACCGCGGCTAGCGAACATCGGGGCGGAATGAACGTTCTGCTCGCGGATGGAGCCGTGCGGTTCCTCTCTGATGGGGTTAATGTGTCAACGTGGAGAGCACTGGGAACCGTCTCGAAAGGCGAGATTTTGGGCGAAGTCTTCTGAAGCGGCGCACGCGATCGTCGCCTGCGCCATCCGCCTCACGTTATGAACTGGGAAAGCATCATGAACACCTCTCATTGCACCGTACGCAGGGCGGCGGCAGTTGGGTACCTGATGGCCCTCCCGATGTTGATGGGTGCTTGGACAATGAGCTATCCAACACCCAACTCAGGTTACAAGACCAACGCTTCGGTCAATGGCACCGGCAACGGTCCGTGGATGACCAACTATGTGTTCCGAATCCAAGAACACGGGCTGGGAGACATCCTCAATGAGACTTCCGGCACGTCCTCCTGGGCCGGGCTGTGGAGTGCGAGCGTGAGTCCTCCCAGTGGTGGATCATGGCCCGTTGGAAATGCGAATGCCGTGTTGTTCGCCGAAGGCGAGATCAGACAATACGTAACGATCACGTTCTCACTCCCCAATCCATGACGGAACGGTATATCACGGAGAGGGCCACGCAATCGCATGGCGCGTGTCCTCTTCGTGTTAACTCATGCGTTCTTCGGGTTCGTTCCGCGATCTGGTATTCGTCATGCGTCGCCGAACACGGCTGCTGATCTCGTGCGGACTCGTCGCATTGGGCGGATGCAGCTCAGAGAAACTGCCACGACCAGCGGCGATCAAATCAGCGAACGAGCCGACGTTTCAGATTCACTCACTGACGGCGAACGGTCGTAACCTCGATGCTGCGGACGGCTTGACGTTCTCGCCGGCCGTTCCCGTAAAATTCCAAGGTGAGATACTGTTCAACGAGACGCCGCCCGACGCGTTTCTCGTGCGGTTCATTGAGGAGAGCGATGGCCGCACGATCATCGCGAACGAGGGAATCGTGCTGGTCGATCCTCCGCCGCCGGGATCTTCCCGCCTGACGAAATTCGAGCAGACGGTGAACGCCCCGGCTGATCCCGGGAAGTATGTGCTGCAGGTGATCGCTTTTCCGCCGAAGTCGCAGCGGAAGGATGGTGAACAGCCTGCTCCGCCGCAGATTTATGCAGTCGCGGACGTGACCGTGGAAGGGTGATCGCACGACATCGGAGCCCGTTGCAAACGACCGACAACGATCTCTTCACAACGGTCGGCCGGCTCACGCACTCGACGGATCACGAAAGTCGGGCGGCTTCTTCATGAACTCCGACAGGTCGATGCCGGTGCCTTTGGTTTCGGCCTCGAGCAGCGTGAGGCGTTTTTCGAGGCGGGCGAGGCGGGCTTCGAGGGCGGGAGGGAGCTTGTCTTCCGATTTCGGCTCGACACGGGGCACGCGCGGATAGCCAAGCTGTCGCTGCAACGCGGCGAACATGTAGAGCGGGTCTTTGCCGCGGCTGGCGCGGGCGATGCGGCCTTCGGAAGAACCGAACAGGATCACGTACTCAGGGGTTCGCTCGGGGTCCTGCAAACGCCGCCGCACCTGATCGACGTGCTCGGCCGAGCGGAAGTAGATCAGGTCGGCGAAGTCGGCGGTGCCGAGCATGCCCCGCACGCGATTGATCCAGATACCCCAGTGGTCGTCGAAATAAGCGTCGGCGGCGGCGGCTTTCAGACCAGCGTCGTAACCGAGGCGGTTCCGCGCGATGCACTCGAACTGATAGATGAATAGACCGGGCCGGGTGGGCTTATCGGCCATGAAGCCGGCGAGCCGTTCAAGGATCAGCAGCGCGGTCGCCATGTCGAACTTCGTCGAATCGCCTTCCGCGCTCGCGATGATGTACGTCTGGAAGGGCGTGAAGTAATGCGCGAGACGGGTCATCGCGGGGTTGAGACGCCCGCCGTGCAGGGCCTCGGTCCGCAGGAAGTCGATCGCGTAGGGCAGATTCGTCGTCGCGAGAATCTCTTCGCGAATCTGCGAGAGCGCGTCTTGCACAGGCACGTTCGTCGCGGTCCGTTCGCGAAGCACGCGGAAAAAGTGTTCCTGCTCGATGTACTCTTCCCGCGCCAGGGGTGGTGCGGCGTCGGAGCCGTCGTCAACGGGAAGGTTCATCGGCAGCGATCAGTCAGGGGCCGGGACAAAACCAGCATCTCTTTGCCGCGGTTTACGAATCCAGTCCCCCTCTCCCTCGGGAGAGGGGAAAGGGGTGAGCGGCTGTGTTCATTGTCAATGATTTTTTCGGTTGGTGGAGGGGTTCAAGCGGTTTGGGGATTCCAGTGGGTGTTGTTCTTCACGAGCGTGTTGAGGATCACGAGCAGCTTGCGCATGCA
>JACCRE010000266.1 GCA_013813775.1 Planctomycetaceae bacterium | reverse complement strand
ACTCTTCAAAGTGCGCTCGAATGTCGTGCGCTCGGATGTCCGCCGCCACCCGTGTGTCCGCCGCTCGTGACGTGTCCGGCATCTGCAATTTCTTGACGAGAGCCGGTTCCTCCCGCGAAGCCGTCCGTCAACTCCACCGAGAACCCGCTCGCCAAGCATCGCAGACTACCCATCGTCGCGCAATCGCCCTGTGAAGAATGGGAGGTCTCCGTCTTGCCTTCCTTGCATGGATGTTGGGAACCCGTACCCAGACGCGATGTCACACACGTCGCCGACGGTAGTGCGGCACCAACCTGCCGGCAGCCGCTCATCCGCGCTCATGCCGCCAACGTCCTGTTGAGATCATCGAGGATTGTGCTCAGCCGATCGCCGAACAGGTCATACGCCTTGGCCACTCGGGTATCTCGCCGAAAGCCGTCATGACGACGGGAGGTAAGCATAGCGGTGCCACAACTTACGGTCAAACCCGCCTAAACGTCTCAAAGGCCAGGGCCGGCTGCGCCATGGTTTTGCACCACCCGCGTGCCGTGCCACGGAACCGGTGAAATCTGACCGGGCCGGTGTGGCCGATAGGGCTCGTTCGAAAGGAATGGCTGGCGGGGGCGATCCACACGTCCGACGCCGCACCGCTGTTCAGACACAGATCCCTGTCCGTGGTTCGAGACGGAAAGGGTTCGCGGGTGGCGACCGCGGCTGTACCGATTCTGCGAGAGCGATGGGATCTGTTCGACAGGGGCAACTTCAGAAAGCCGCGCTCGCAACCAGCCTCCTCCGTCGAGACAGCGTTGTCTTTCGTAGCGCCTGAGTTGTCGAAAGCCGCTGACGATCGACGCCGCCCGCGGTCGCGAACACAGGTGACAATCGCGCATCCGCCGCGCATGATGACGACGGAACGGAGCGAAGCGATGAGCGACATTCAGACCGACATTCAGGCGGGCATGCGGGAGCTGCATCGGATTCATACCGAGATTCAGCGCGTACGCACCGACCTCGACCGCGGTCCCCGGCAGGTGCGCGCGAAAACGCGGCTCGTCGAGAACAAGCAGGCCGAAATCGAGCAGATGCGCCAGAAGCTGTTGCAGACCCGCAAGAGCGCCGACGAGAAGGGTCTGCAGCTCAAGAGCAGCGAAGCCAAGCTGCACGGCCTGCAGGTGAAGCTCAATCAGGCCACGTCGAATCGCGAGTTCGACGCCGTCAAAGGCCAGATGGACGCCGACAAGATGGCGAACAGCGTGTTCGAAGACGAGATTCTGGAGGCGCTCGACAAGGTCGATTCGCTGAAGGCGAACATCGAGGCGGCCGAGAAGGAAAAGGCGACTCTCGAAGCCGACGCGAAGAAGTTCGCCGATCAGGTGTCCGCCGTCGAAGGCGACCGCAAGGCGGAACTCGCCCGGCTCGAAGCCTCGCTCGCCGTCGCCGAGAAGATCATTCCGGCGGGCCTGATCTCCGACTACAAGCGGCTCGTGCAGGTGCAGGGAGCCTCGGCGCTCGCGCCGATCGAGAACAAGGCCTGCACGAGTTGCATGAACGTCGTCACCACGCAGCAGGGCATCGACCTGCGCGCCGGCCGCTTCACCTTCTGCCGAAGCTGCGGCCGGATGCTGTATCAGGTCGATTAGGTGCCCGGAAGCCGGCCGGTTGCAACCGGTCGGCTTCATGCGTCGTCGTTCGAGCCAAGCGAACTCACGACGGCGATTCGTCGTTCGCCGACATGATGCCGTCGGCGATCTCGTTGGCGGCGAGGACGACGCCGAAGCCGGTCGTCAGCAGCGTGAGGCACAAGGCCGCGGGGCTGATCTGGCCGACGAAGGTGATTGCCGAGATCAAGGCGTCGGCCGTCACGGCGCCGACCGTCATCACGTAGCGTCCCATTGACTCCCTCCCCGCGGCGACGAAGTCGTCGTGCAATTCGCGACCACAAAGTTCGGCCGAGCGCGGCCGGCGGGTCGGCGACGGGTCTCCGCCTGTCGCAACCTCGCAAGAGCGATCTTAGCGCGACCCGTGTTGAGCGGCCACCGGGGGCTTCCCGAATGCGGCGTCACTTGGCAGCGAGTGGCCGACGGCTGGCCACTTTTCAGCTTCCAGTTCGGGAAGTTGATCACCAGCCGCGATAGTCGACCGTTGACCTATGTCGGACTGGCGACCCAAAAGCGAGCAGCCCCTAAGTTCTTCTACCCACATGGCTTGGAAATTAGAAAACTTGTCGAGATTCCGTGGACTTGCCGCTTGCGACGTTTGGGACGACTGCTGCATACTCCGTAGTGGCATCACTGAATTGTGGTACCGGGTCATCGGGGTCTTTCACTTTAGGGGGAGTGCTGACATGCGGGCAATGGCTTTCACCATCGCAGTCGTGGCGATGCTGGCTGTGGGCGAGAGGGCGAGTGCGGGCTTCGTGCTCGAGTCCGAGCCGAACAACACGCTGGCAACGGCCCAGAATATCAACGGCAACTTCACTCTGGACTTCAGTTCAAACATCGGAGATGTTGCGGGTAACAACACTTCAACGACGATCCCCCACGTCACGATCAGCGGCACGGGCGACGGGACGTATGACTACTACTCGTTCTTCGTGGCGGTCGCTGGCTCTATCGGGATCTTTGACATCGACTTTGGCTATGACAATGGACCTGGCTCAGTTGACACCGAACTCGCCTTGTTCAATTCAGCTGGTGGTGTTCTTGCGCAGAACGACGACTTCTCCGTAACAGCGGGGGCGGGCGGCAGCACGCCAGGGCCTGGCATCCTTGACGCATTCATTCAGTACACCTTCACAAGCGCGGGAACCTACGTCATCGGCGTGAGCCGCTACCCTTCATTCGCAACTACGGGGACCATTACGGGCGACGCACTTCAGAACGGCGACACCTACACGCTGCAGGTTTCCATTCAGAACGCATCGGTCAACAACGCCGTTCCCGAGCCTGCATCGCTGGCCCTGATGGGGCTTGGCGGATTCGGCCTGATCGGCGGAGCGATCCGGCGACGTCGGAAGCATGCCGCCTGAAAATTGGCAGCAACGCAAGACGGGCGGCCTGTGGTCGCCCGTCTCTATGCGCTTTCCGCTCACCCGTCCAGTTCCGTCGCCTCGGTCCAATGCTCGTAGAGCCGGGCGAGGTCGGCTTTGACCTTCGCATAGTCGTCGCCGATCGCTTTCACCTTCTCGCCGTCGCGCAGCGTTTCGGGAAGCATCATTTCGGCTTCGAGACCGGCAAGTTCGTCTTCCTTCGCGGCGATATCGGCCTCGATGTCGCTCGTTTTGCGAAAGGGAAACTTGCGCTTGGGCTTTTCGTTCTTTGAGGCTTCGTCTCGAAGCTTCGCTGCCTGCGAAGAGGGCCCGCCGGCGGCAGCCGGCGGCTTCGACGTCTTTGATCCTTTGGCGGCCTCCTCCGCCTTCTGAGCATCGATGCGCCTGCGGAAATCGACGTACTCCGAGTAGTTGCCGTCGTGGAGCTTCCAGCCGTCCGGTTCGGCGACGAGCACGCGGTTCGCGAGCTTGTCGAGAAAGAAGCGGTCGTGGCTCACGAAGATCAAAGTTCCGCCGAAGTCGCGCAAAGCCTGTTCGAGTGAATCACGCGCCCAGATGTCGAGATGGTTCGTAGGCTCGTCGAGCACCATGAAATTGACTTGCTGGGCCGCAAGTTTGGCCAGAGCGACACGGCTTTTCTCACCACCGCTCATCGCTCCGACGGTCTGCATTTGCAGTTCGCCTTTCACGCCGAACCGAGCCAGCATGCCGCGGGCATTGTTGGGCGTGAAATCGAGCCGCTCGGGCGGCCGCACGGCCTCGACGGCGTCGAGACTGGGATCGACGCTTTCGAGCTTCTGGTCGTAATAGCCGATCTTGACGTTCGCCCCGAATCGCACTTTGCCTGCGTCGGCCTTCAACTCGCCGAGCAGCGTTCGCAGCAACGTCGTTTTGCCGCAACCGTTGGGACCGACGATGCCGAGGCGCTCGCCGCGCAGCAGGCGGAGCGAAACGTGCTCAAACAGCCGCTCGCCGTCGAAGCCTTTCGCGACGTCCTGCGCCTCCAGCACCATATCACCGGTGCGGCTGGCTTCGCCGAAGGACATGCGGGTTTCGGCGAAGTCCTGCGGCAGTTCGATGCGTTCGACGCGGGCGAGTTTCTTCTCGCGGTCCTTCGCCTGCACCGACTTCTGCCCGGCTTTGTTGCGGCGGATGAAGTCTTCGGTTTTCTCGATGAAGTCCTGCTGCTTCTCGGCCTGACGTTCGAGCACCTTCAAGCGCTCTTCGCGCTGCCGCCAGTACGACGTGAAGTTGCCCTTGTATTCGGCGTTGCGGCCGACGTGCAGCTCGAGAATGCGGTTCGTGACGCGGTCGAGAAAGTAGCGGTCGTGGCTGACGACGACGATCGCGCGTTCGAAGCGATTGAGATAGCCTTCGAGCCATTCGGTGCTGGCGATGTCGAGGTGGTTCGTCGGCTCGTCGAGCAGCATCACGTCGGGCGAGCGGAGCAGAATCCGCGCGAGCATGATGCGGTTCTGCTGACCGCCGCTGAAGCTCGAAATCGGCCGGTCGTACTCGTCTTTCGCGAACCCCAGCCCCGTCAGCACTTCGTCGATGCGATGATCGACGTTGAACGCGTCCTGCCGATCGAGCTCGTGGTGCAGGTCGTCGTACCGCTTGTGGAGCTTCTCCTGCTCGGCGGGAGAGGCCGTCGAAAGCTTTTCGGTGAGGCGGAAGAACGCCTCCTGAAGCTGATAGAGATGCGCCAGCCCTCGCTTCGCTTCTTCCAGCAGCGTGTGATTCGGGTTGAAGTCGGGTTCCTGCTCCAGCAGGGCGATCGATACGTCGTTCGGCGTCGTGACCTCGCCGGTGTCGGGGTGGTCGAGGCCGATCAGGCAATGCAGCAGCGTCGTTTTGCCCGTTCCGTTCGGACCGACGAGACCGACGCGATCTCCGTCGCGCAATTCGAGCGACAGGCCGGAAAAGACCGGATTCCGGTCAAACTGGCGGCTGAGATCACGAGCAGTGAGCAGAATCGACATCGCGGGGCATTCGCATCCGTGGCAGGGCGGCTCATCTTAGCGGATGCCGCGACGAACGCCCACCGGGACGACGGATAGCAGCCCGTTGAAGTATTCAAAATGCCTCGCGACGCGTCTGAGTCATGAGCCGAATTCCCTGCATTTCTCGACATTTGGCTGGTTCGTCGGCCGGTGCCGTCGATTACTTCAACAGGCTGAT
>JACCRE010000241.1 GCA_013813775.1 Planctomycetaceae bacterium | reverse complement strand
TTGGCGTGCGCGGCTCATGGAGTCTTCAACACCCATGCAACACCGCGAAACGCCAAAGGATTTCGACTTTTCTCCAGACCTCCGCACGACAGTCAGCCAACAAATGCTTGGTTGAGGACTAGTGTTGTCATCGTCAGTGTTGCCCTGCGTTTCGTCTCGTTGAAGAAGCTGGGCTCACGACTGGCCGAGTGAACGGGTTCGGTCGGCATCAGCAAGCAGCAGATCTGTGTTCTGGTACGACCTTCATGACCGAGCCTGCGACGCTCCCACAAGACGAGCCGGTCACGCTTGAAGGCTTTCAGAGCTTGATCAAATCGATGTTTGGTGCCAAGGACGCTTCGCGGGGCACCGACGGCACGTTCATGTGGTTCATGGAGGAGGTGGGCGAACTCGCCGGCGCCCTGCGGAAGGGGCCGAAAGACGACTTGGCGCTGGAGTTCGCCGATGTCCTCGCTTGGCTGGTCACTCTCGCCAATATCGCCGAAGTCGATCTCGACGACGCAGTGAGGCGCAAGTACGGCGGCGGTTGCCCGCGTTGCCGCCGGGACGTCTGCGAGTGTGGACCAGCCAAGAAGCCGTGACGGGATTCGTTCTTCGTTCCGCCTCAGAACAAAGAGAGGCACGCCGCCCATGCGGGCGGCGTGCCTCTTGCGGTCCAAGCGCAGGCAAAACGTCAGAACAGACTTTTCGTCGAGTTCAGCAGCCAGCCGCTCAGTTGGGGATCGCTGTAATTCCACATTGATCGCACGAGGTCGAACATCAGCATTCCGCACAGCACCAGGATCGCGCTCGTTGCCGCGAGGCCGGCGAAGGTCGGCACGCCGAACTCCGGTTCCGCGGCGACTGCGACACGCTGGGCGGCAGGGGCGAAATCGGCCGCGCTCTCGCCGGTTTGAAAGCCCTCGTCGAAATCTTCGTCGGCGGCTTCAAACTCGAGATCTTCGTCGTCGGCCATCACGACCGAAGAGCCGCCCTCTTCATCGAAGTCGTCGAAGTCGTCTTCCATTTCGATGACGTCGTCGCCTTCGGCGGCGATATATTCATCGACGGCCGGTTGCTTCCTGCCGGCCGGCTTCTTCGCGACGGGTGCGACGTCGAAGGCATCGTCGTCTTCAAACAGAATGACGCTCGTATCGTCGCTGTCCATCGAGCCGCCGCTTTCGGCCAACTCAAACTCGCTGTCGTCGGTCGCGGACCCCATCTCGAACTGGGTGTCGTCGCCCTGGTCGCGACGACCGCCTTGGGTTCGCATCATCGGCTGCGTCATGCCGCCGTCGTTGAGCGCTTCGAGGGCGATGCCGCTGTCGGTCGGGCTGCCGACATCGATCCCCGAGCCTTTCCGCGAATCGCTCGACAAGGCGATCCCGCTGTCTTCCGACAAGGCGATGATGCTGCTCTCGATGCCGCCCGGTCCGGCGAGCACGCTGTCGTCGAAGGCCGCCTTGCCTTTGCCCGCCCCGCTCGGTGCGTCGAGGGCGATGCCGCTGTCGGCGATGCTTTCGAGGGCGATGCCGCTGTCCCCCGCGAGCGAACGCATGTCGTCTTCGTCGTCGAAGACCGATCCGCCGCCTTTGCCGCGCGGCGACACGAGCGCAACGTCGCTGTCGCTGCCCGCCTTCGCGGCCGGAAGATCGTCACCCGAGAGCAGTCGCACGTCGCTGACCGTATCGCCTTCGTCGGACATCAGTTTGACGTCGCTATCGCTGCGGCCACCGGGCGCCGGCGTGGAACGCCGAACGCCCGATTTCGGATCCATCAATCGAACATCGCTGTCGGAGTCGCCCTGAACGCTGACGTCGGGATTCGAATCGCCCGCCATCAGGCTGTCGTCGAGGATCAGTCGCACGTCGCTGTCGGAACTCGTCAGCAAAGGCTCGTCGTCGTAGATCGAACTGCCAGTCGCGTCGCCGCGAATGACCGTCGGCTGCTCGCCGACGACGTCGTCGTCGGCCGAGATCACCGAACTTCCCGGCGACATCCGCTTGACGCCGCTCGGCGAAACGAACGAATCGTCTTCGAGCGAGTCGTCGAGAATCGGCACGTCCGGGGCCGAATCGGCCTGCCGGCTGCGCGCAAACTCTTCGACGTCGTCCGATTTGAATTTCCAGGTGCCGCGGTCGGCGAAACCTCGCAGCCGCCCCTCTTCGCGAAGCTTGTTCACCTGGTCACTCGACAGGCCGAGTCGGCCCGTGACCTCATCCAAGCTCAGATACTTCTTGCTGGACATCCGCCTGTTGCTCCGAACGACCTGTGCTCCGAACGATGACGGCAGCGAACGCCGCCGTTATCGGGGAAACCGAACCGGTGATGACAGGAGGGACAGGTGATCGTCCTTGACCCCGCGATCGGCCGACGGGAAACCGGCCCGGATGATCGTGAGGCTGCCCCGGTCGCGGCGGCCGCGGGCTTGACCCGTGCCGCAACGTACCTCAGTGCATTCTAAAAGGGGTGGCGGACGAAGCAAGCGGTTTCCCGTGAATGGGATCGGCCGTGTGGGGCGTCGGGGTCCGGCCGGTCCCCTCGTACCGCGTCCACAGAGCCGCGATCAGGTCCGGCTGAGCGGCTTGTACCGGATGCGATGCGGCTGGTCGGCGTCGACCCCCAGACGCTCCTTCTTTTGCAGCTCGTACAACTCGAAATTTCCTTCGAACCAGTACGTCCGGCTGTCTCCCTCGAACGCGAGAATATGCGTCGCGACCCGGTCGAGAAACCAGCGATCGTGGCTCGACACCATCACGCAGCCTTCGAAAGCCAGGATCGCTTCCTCCAAGGCGCGGAGGGTGTCGATGTCGAGGTCGTTACTCGGTTCGTCGAGCAGCAGCAGGTTGCCTCCGCGGCGGAGCAGTTTCGCGAGGTGAACGCGGTTGCGCTCACCGCCCGAGAGCTGACCGACGAATTTCTGCTGGTCCGGACCACGGAAGTTGAAGAGGCCGACATAGCTGCGCGCGTGCATGCGAGAGCCGTTGCCCATGTCGAGCATGTCGTGCCCTTGGGCGATTTCCTCGAAAACGGTCTTCGTCGGATCGAGCGCATCGCGGCTCTGGTCGACGTAGGAGATCTTCACCCGCTCGCCGATGCGTAACTTGCCGGCATCCGGCTGTTCCTGCCCGGTGATCATTCGGAACAGCGTCGTCTTGCCGGTTCCGTTCGCCCCGATGACGCCTACGATCGCGTTCTTGGGAATGCGGAACGTCAGATCGTCGTAGAGCAGCTTGTCGCCGAACGCCTTCTGCAGGCCTTCGGCCTCGACGACGATGTCGCCAAGAGCTGGCGCAGGTGCGATTTGGATCTGGGCTTCGCCCCGTTCTTCCGTTTTGACCGCCGAAAGGGCTTCAAGGCGTTGCAGGCGTGCCCGGCTCTTCGTCGCGCGGGCCTTGGGCGTCGTTCGCGACCATTCCAGTTCCCGCTTGAGGTACTTCTGTCGCTTGGACTCCTGCTTCTCTTCGACTTCAAGCCGCTTCTGCTTGTTTTCGAGCCACGCCGAGTAGTTGCCCTCGAACGGATACGACTTGCCGAATTCGAGTTCGAGAATCCAGCCAGCCACGTTGTCGAGGAAGTAGCGGTCGTGGGTGATCGCGACGACGGTGCCGGCGAAGTTCTTCAGGAACAGTTCGAGCCACAACACGCTTTCGGCGTCGAGATGGTTCGTCGGCTCGTCGAGCAGCAGGATGTCGGGGCTTTGCAGCAGCAGGCGAGTCAGGGCGACACGGCGTTTCTCGCCGCCCGAGAGGTTGCCGATCACCGCGTCGTCGGGTGGAACGCGCAACGCGTCTTTGGCGATGTCGAGCGTGCGGTCAAGATCCCACAGGTTGTTGGCGTCGATCTTGTCTTGCAGACATCCCTGCTCTTCGAGCACCTTATCCATCTCTTCGCGAGTCAGATCCTCGCCGAGCTGCATGTTGACGTCGTTGTAGCGATCGAGGATGGCCTGGCTGTCGGCGACGGCCTCGGCGATCGACTCGCCGACCGTCTGGTCGGGGTCGAGCTTCGGTTCCTGGTGGAAGAAGCCGATCTTGATGCCCTTCGCCGGCCGCACTTCCCCCTCGTAGTTCTTGTCTTCGCCCGCCATGATCCGCAGCAGAGTCGACTTGCCCGCACCGTTGCTGCCGAGCACGCCGATCTTGGCGCCCGGATAGAACGAGAGCCAGATGTTCTTCAGAATCTCTTTTTCATCGTAGATCTTGGTCAGACCTTCGATGGTCATGATGTAATTGGCGGCCATGTGCCTTGATACCGTGCGCGGGATTGATCGGGAGGAAGGGGAAACCGTGAGGGCGGAAGCGAAGGGGTTGCAACCCCTCCGCGTCAGGCGAGCAAGGCCCGCAGGAACGTCGCGGCGTGTTGATAGACGCCCGGGAAGCCGCTCTCGCGGGGGCCAGCGACGTTCAAGACGGCAATTCTACGCTCTTTCAGCCAATCGGCAACGGCAAGCGCCTGCGACATGTCCGCTGGATCGACAACGAGCATTGGCTTGCGAAGTGCGGCGGCCGCACGCTCCATCTGGGCCGTCCCGCCGACGAGCGGGCGCCGGCCGCAGGAGATTTCAATCTTCAACGCCACGTCGAGCGCCGCCCGATCGACACTGGTTCGACCGCCGGAGAGGATTTGGTGAACGCGGTGCATCGGCTGCGCAAGATTTGCTCAGTTTTTATCACCGGAATGCGTTCTTATCGCTTTGGCAGCAATGGATTTACTGGAGAACTCGATTTAGGATTCTCCGCGTTCTCCGTTCAGAGAAGAACAAGTTCCGGGGACATCATTGGCAAGTCCCTCCGGACTGAGACGGTTCGCACCTGTTGACAGACAGGTTACGCTCAAGCGACGCGCATAGCAGGGATGCGGATCGCTGCCGCGTAACCCAGCAACGTCTGCGAGCCGACATTCTTTCGGCTGAAATCACCAATGCTGCTCCCGGAACAACTCACTGCACCGGATCACGGCCTCCTGCCGTGACGCGGTGACTTCGAAATCGTTCGGCGGCAGTCCCATATCGCTGGAGTGTCGGAGGTGCATCTTGGACGTAATCATCTCGTTTGCCGGTGGTCCGCTCGATGGAGCCACCATGACCAGTGATTCGCCGGACCCGATCGAGCAGCGGAAGGTGCAACTCATGGCTCAGGTAGTTGGTGGCTGCCTCCGGGACGCCGAGCGGCGAGAGGTGCGGTTCGATCCTGGAATGCTCTTCACCGTGCCTTCCGAGTGGGTTATGGAGCGGGCGAGGCGTGAGGATTGGAGTCCAGCGAGAATTGCCGCCGTGGTGCCCAAGTACGAGTACGAATATTGGAAGCACCGCGAGACGGACGGAGTGGCTGAGATCACGCTCCGATTCAAGCAGGCTTCGTAACTGGCAATGCGGTGCGGCGACTCGCCCGCACGCGATGCCACACGATCAAGGCACGCCGAACCAGGCGCTGCACCTGACCCGGCCCGCGATGTTGGTTTCTGGGAGTTCGAAGCTCACTCACGCGGGCCGGGCAGGTGAGCTGTGTCAGTCCGCTACCGCCGCACCCAGCTTCGCAGCGAAATGAACCCGACCAGCCCGAGGTGAATCCCCGCGACGTCGGCGAACCAATCGCGAAGATCTGGAGTGCGGCCGACCTGAGATTGCGACAGCTCGTCGAAAGCGGCATAGCCGGCGAGCAGGCACAGCACGGCCGCGGCGACGAGTACCGCCCCGCCGAGCCGCTTCCGCACGCCGAACCAGACCGAAAGCAGCAGCGAAAGGCCCGTGTAGATCGTCAGATGCACGATCTTGTCGGCGTGCGGGATGTCGTGGGCGAGCCTGGCCTCTTTCGGCATTGGCAGATGAGTCATCGTAAAGGCTCCGAGCCAGTAGACGACCAGGATCACGCCGGCCCAGGCCGCGACCTTCCGTGCGAAACGCCGGCGCAGCCGCTCTTTGCGGGCCACGGTGATGCGCACCTGCGGCTCGGGAGCGTGGATTCTGAGTTCGAAATCGCGGCGCGGCGTCAGCGTCGTGGGTTCGGTCACATTGACTCCAGCAGTTTCGCCCGGTGATCGAACCGGTCTTCAGTGCTCGACGGGGTAGGGCTTCGAGAGCCGGTAGGTGGGACGTGTCTCGAGGTAACTCGCAACGCGATCCGTGCGTTCAATCGCCTTGGGAAGAAAAGCGAGCGCGGCGTCGATGCGTTCGTCGCATTCGGCGCAACTGAATCGCAGAAATCCTTGTCCGGCGTCGCCGAAGCACTCGCCGCCGAGGCAGGCGACGCCGAACGCGTCGTCGGCGCCTTCGAGAAGGTACATCGCCAATCCGTGGCTGGTGATTCCCAGCCGATTGCAGATCGTGGCGACGTTCGGGAACGCATAAAACGTAGCGGTCGGGGCGATCGTGCGGAATCCGTCGATGCGATTCAGCCCGGCGACGAGCCGCTCGATCTTGCCTTGAAACGCCGCCATCGCGGCGTCGCGCTCGGTCTTCCCTTCTTTCAGGGCCGCCAAACCCGCCAACTGCACGAAGGGCGGCACGCAAGACAGCGCCGTGTTGATCATCACGCCGACTCGCTCGGCGATCTGCTCCGAACAGACCGCGAAGCCGAGCCGCCAGCCGCTCATGCTGTAGCTCTTGCTGAAGGTGTACGCCGCCATCGACTGATCGAGCATGCCCGGCTGGGAGAGGATCGAATGATGCCGGCCGCGCCAGACCATGTGGCAGTACGGCTCATCGCTGAAGACGGCGACGTTTCTGCCGCGAATCAAATCAGCGATCGCCGCGAGGTCGGTTTCCGTCGCCGCCCCGCCCGTGGGGTTGTGCGGGCTGTTGAGAAAGACGGCTTTCGGCGAAGGATCGTTCGCCAGAAAGTGCTCGACGGCCGCCGGGTCCGGCCGGAAATCCCGCGATTGCGACAGTGAAGCGAACACGCACCGCGCCCCGCGGCGATGCACGTTCGGCGGATAGGTCGGAAAGTGCGGCGAGAAGATCAGCACACCATCGCCGGGGTTGAGAAACGCTTCGCAAAAGAACTGCTCGAACGGCTTCGCGCCGGGAGCGACGACGATGTTCTTCGTCTCGGCGGGAATGCCGAACTCGTTGCGCACGAAGGTCGCGGCGGCCTCGCGGAACTCGGGCAATCCCGGTGAGGGGCAATAACGCGTTTGATTGCCTCGGATCGCCTCGACGCCGGCGGCTTTCGCCGCGGCCGGAGACTCGAACGGGCTGTCGCCGATCTCCAACTCGACGACGTCTTTGCCGGCGGCCTTTAATCGCTTTGCGGCCGCGAGCACGGTAAAGGCCGTCTCGGCGGAGAGTGACCGGGCAAAATCGCTGAGAACGGGCGGCATGCGAAGAACTCAAAGGCGAACGACCGCGCGCCAGTATCGGAGCGCCTGATCCGGGCGACAAGGCGAAGAAGCCGACGTACCACCCGGAAGACGCTCACGCGGGCCGCAATGCCGGTCTCGCCGGCACCGGAATGGCCTTTTGAGTGCGGCAACGCTCCGTCAGTCGTTCCAAAGACCAGACGACGACGTCGATCCGCTTCGAGAACTGCAAAAGCGTCGGTGGGCCGTTGAGCACGATACCGAACGGACGTCCCAGGTCATGCGCGGCGATCGTCGCTTCCGCCGGCTGGATCGGCCAAGGCTGGTGGTGAATCTCTCCCCGAAACAAGGTGCCGTCGGGAGCCTGGGCGTAAAGGCAGTAACGCTCCGTCAGCCAGTGTTCGAGCGTGCCCGGCTGCGTCTCAGAAGGTGGAGCCGTCGGCCGATATTCCGCTGCAAATCGCACCGGACTCGCGCCCCGCCGCTCGGAATGGTAGATGCATCGCTCCTGGTCTTCCGCCACCGACATGCGCGCGTGGAAGTAGGGCAAGTGGAACCAGCGACGTGCCGCCCACACCGCCACGGGATTCGCTGCATCGAGGCTCAAGAACCAGACGCCCGGCTTGCCGTCGTGCTCGACGTAGAGCCGCAGGTTCAACTCGGGAAAGGCGTTGATCCAGGGCAGGTCGGGCAGCGGTCGCCGCCTCACACCCTGCATGCGAAACGGCACGACGCCCACCCAGCTCGTTCCGCCGAACTCCTGAACCTTGAGAGGTGCGGGGACTAGCGGTTGAAGCGCCGCGGCGGGAATCGGCCAATGTGCGAACAGCAGATCGAGCCAGGTTTGCCGCCAAGCCCAGGGCCGATCGGGTATCGGCCAAGGGCGATGGTCGGTTCGGGCAAAGGCCGGATGCATCTGATGAAAACGGATCAGGGTCGGCGTCGAGAGGTCGCGATTCACACGTCAGCTTACGGCACTGCGCCGTAGGCTTCACGCTCGAAATGGTTGTCGAGGTACGGGTGCTGCCCACGGCACCAGGCGATCGCGCTCGCAGCGAAATACGCCGGCAGAAAGAACGGTCCCCAGCGTTCATATTGGCGAACGTGGACATGCTCGTGGTCGCGACTGCGAAACAGGCAGCGCTCATCAACCCCGAGGATCACATGGCCGAGCGTCATTGCGGCGGCACCACGGAACCCAAGCGGTCGGACGCCACGATGGAGTAGCCGCTTCACGGGCCCGCCGTGCACTTCGATGCATCCGCGAACAACCTGAACCTTGCCTCCACCCAATAGGGCGAGGGGAACGCAGACCAGACCGATCAAGGTTCCCGGAAAGAAGGCCCACAGGTATTTGATGCCTCTCATGATGCATCGTTCCATGGACGCGAAGGGAAGGATCCCTCGCGAGCGACCTCTCACTTCGTCGCGATCGCCTGGGCGAGCGGCCTGAGCACAGCGTCGATCACGTAGGTATCCATCATTTGTTCGCACTGCCGACGGAGGCCTGCCAAACGTTCCTCGAACGCGGTGCCCGCATCGAGACTGCCGTATTGACGGACGGTGAAATAGACGCTGATTTGATCCTCTGGAAACTCCCGCCGCCGCACCTGATACGCGTTGGTGCGAGTTTCGATCATCAGGCGTGCCTGGGTGCGGCAGTCGTCGTCGAGGCTGATCGTGATGCTCGGCTCGAAATTCAGCACTTGCGCCCCCGGCACATCGAGAAACCCATCCATCGCTGGACCGGTCCCAAGCGCTTCGGCCACAAGGGCGTCGTGGTTGCCGCGGAAGGTGAAGTCGAAGCCCATCATGTAATCGAGGGCTTCACAATCGAGCGGAGAGACGCTCAGCATGTACGGCACGAGTTGCAGCACGAGCCGGTGCTGCTCAAAGGCCGCTTCGACGCTCGCCGGGTTGACATGACCGCTGCACACTCGGCGCGGTTCGAGCGAGACCCAGCGCTGGCTGCCCTGGTCTTTGTCTTCTTCGAGCACGAAGTCGCCGTTCTCGCGCGTGAAGAAGTTCCGCATGCTCGGGTATTGCTTCTGAACTCGTTCGAAGAAGTCCAGAATGGTCTCCCGGCCGTCCGGCAGCCTCATTTCGGTATTGAGGTTCATATTGACGTAAAAGTCGTCGGCCAACGAGCCGTAGACGTCCATCGGTCGCTCCCAGAGGGCATCGGACCGCTCCGCAAATGGGCTCACGCCCCTCGTTGCGCCGCGGCGGCAGCGGAGACCCGCTCGATCGACCTTCGATCATCGAACGCGACCCCGAGTCGGCATTCTAAAGATGGCCTGTGAGCAGGTCAAAGAGCGACCGGAACGAAGGATTGACAGGCCGGGGACGGGGAACCGATACATGACGACCGATTTCTATCGCAATCAGCTTCATCGCAATCAGCTTCTCGTGACTCGCAACCATCCCCTTCCCGCCTCCAATCGTCGGCCGCTATAATGAGCCTCGTCGTCAAACGGCGGCCGCGCTCGCAGGGCGGCGGGCGGCTTCAATATGGGAATCGAGTGCCATGCCCGTCAGCGTCGTACGTCCTGCCGCTTCAGAACTGGTGTATCACCTGTTCGGTCGCAGCGTGCATCCGGAACTGTTCGATGTGCGTGCCACGAAGGCGATCAAGACCGAGGGCTATCAAGCCACGATCAGCCTTTGCGACAGCGGTCATCTCGTCAGCTTTCGTTGCGGCGATCAGACGGTCACCGAAGTGCTCGTCGACTCCGGGCATTTGTTGCCGGAGCAAAAGCGACTTTATGGCCGAAAGGTCCGTGGCAGCCGCAACGATAGTCGCGTGTTCTCCGACGGACTCCGGTATCAAACCTGCTCTC
The DNA here is from genome assembly GCA_013813775.1 of Planctomycetaceae bacterium. Classification (GTDB taxonomy): domain Bacteria; phylum Planctomycetota; class Planctomycetia; order Planctomycetales; family Planctomycetaceae; genus JACCRE01. Next base: position 22,107 of record JACCRE010000241.1, on the reverse strand, counting down.
AGCTTGAAGTGCTCGAACCTGAAGTCTTCAATCGCACCCATGAAGAACTCGTGTTCGATTGCCTGAAAGCCGACCTCGCATTCCGATTCCCGCCTGGCAATCGTCTCGCGCCCGCCCCGTTGAGCCTGATTCGCGCCGACGCGCAGAGCGATGGACTGTTGCTGCACGTCTTCCATACTTTCCCCGAATGTCGCTCGGTCATTCGCACGCAATCGCTCTTTGAACTTTGAGGGTCCGCCAGTCATTGCAGCGGTCAGTACCTGCGCACTGGTCGAGCCAACGGATCACGTAAGCACTCGCTGATAGGCACGTACCCCGTTCACCCAATCACGCATCGATCGTTGCTGATGACAAGGATTGGCGGGGGCGATAACTCGACAGGCGACGCTCCTGCGGTTTCGTACCACTGCGTTTGTGCCGCTGAAGTCTCTCTCGACGTGCGTACCGGGGGCCAGTGCGAGTCCTGCGGTCGCCGTTATTCACCGGAAGTCGCTCGACTCGCAGCGTCCGAGACCGTCCACATGCCGATCGGGCTCGATGAGTCCATCGATCTCGACAGACTCGACGAAGCTGGCACTTCTAGCGTCGCGACCGGGCTTTCAGCGCCGGTCGAAGACGGGGCGACCGTCGACTCCGCTACACCGTCGCCCATTCCACTCGATCTGCCGGAGGACGGACGGTTCGGCCACTTCCGCGTCGTCGGCCGTCTGGGACGAGGCGGCATGGGCGACGTTTATCGGGCGCTCGACGAGTCGTTGCAGCGGTTCGTTGCGCTGAAAGTGTTGCGGCCGTCGGAACACGGTGGTTTGGCCGGTTCCGTCGGTCCAATGCGGCTCCTGCAGGAGGCCCGTGCGCAGGCTCGCGTGAATCATCCCGGCGTCGTCCACATCTATTATGTGAGTCAGGATCCACAGCAGCCGTTCCTGGCGATGGAACTGGTCCCGGGCACCACTCTTTCCGATCGACTTCGCTCGGGGCCGCTCCCGTACGCTCGGACGATCGATATCGCCTTGCAGATCAGCCGCGCTCTGCGACAGGCCGCGCGATACGACGTCGTCCACGGCGACATCAAGCCCGGCAACATTCTCCTGGCGCCGGACGGTGGAGTGAAGCTGAGCGACTTCGGCCTCGCCCGACGTCTCTCCGGCAAACGCACTGGTCCTGCCGGTCCGATCACCGGCACACCGCACTATATCCCGCCTGAAGTGATCGCGGGGAAAGAGTCGGATATCCGCGGCGACATGTACGCGTTGGGCGTCATGCTGTTCGAGATGACATTCGGCCGTCGCCCTTACACGATCGCATCGGACAGGCTGCGCGATCAGATCGAGGCCCATCGGGCCGCGCCCGTCGAGTTTCCGGAGCAATGGCCGCTCGACCTCCCCGAAGGCTGGCGCGATGTGCTGGCGAAGTTGTTGCAAAAGGATCCGGCGGAGCGGTATCAGTCTCATGACGAACTGATTGCCGTGTTGGAACGGCTTAAACCGGTCGATTTGCCGCGGGCCGGACGAGTGGCGCGGCTTCTGGCCTGGGGCATCGACGTATTCTTAGCCATCGCTGCCGAGTTACTGCTGCTGGCTCCCTTTGGGATCCTCGCGGCTAGGGGCCTGCTGCCTGAGTCAACTTTGCCCAGCCTGCTGATCACTGCCACCATTTCGGCGTTCGTATTGGCCGTCGCGGCGATCGTGCAGGCGCATTGGAAGACCAGTCCCGGGAAAGCTCTCTTCCAACTGAGAATCGTCGATCGGCACGGCCTGTCGCCGACGCGGATGGCGTTAGGAACCCGCGCCATCTTTCAATTGCTCCCGATGTGGGGCACCGATGTGCAAGATGCCTTTTCGAACTTAGGAGCGGAGCCGCTCGCGCTGATCGCCGCCACCGCGACAGTCGCGATTGTATTGGCCGACGCCGCGTTCGCGCTCGTCCGACGAGACGGCCGCAGTCTGCACGACCTATTGCTACGAACTCGTGTCGCGCTCGACACGCGGACGGCGCCGAACACGCTTTAGGCAACTCTCCTCCGCCTGCCGAAATGCCGTTGCGGCGGATCATTGCGGACCTGTCACTATGCGGCCGGCTCGTGAGTTCTTGTGTTTGTCTCGCTGTTCGTCCTCCGCCGAAGTGCAATCTGCAGCGGGCACGAGTCCATGTCGGCCGGTCCGCTGGAGCGGTAGACCGCGAGAAGTTTCAGCGATTGCTGCGCAAGTTGCCGTCGGACCTCGTGGCGGCGTCCTTTGCGCCGCTCGATCTTCAGGTTGTCGTAGTTCGTCGTTTGGTGTCGCATCCAGGCCAGAACCGCCGCCTTTGCCCTGCGTTCAATTGGAATGCGTTGCGTTCTGGCGACGGTGCCGCTTCCAACCGGGGTGGCATGCTCGGTGACGGCGCGGGCAAGTTGCTCCGCAAGGTCGGTAAAAGCCGGTGCGAATGCGAGATACGTTCGCACGGCCTCGTGAAACGAGCCGACGTACTCCGCCTGTTTATGCTCACGCCTTCGAAGATCATTCTGCCGTTTGCTCGCATAGGCAGGCGTCGCACGCTCGGCGGCAAGTGCGCTGCGGATCGCGGCAATCGTTTCTGCGGATGCCCAAACGCCTCGTGAGAACCTCCGTCGGCCCTTCTTTTCGATCATGGTCCAGTGCGGCCCGGACGCCTTCACCCGCCGCGTGAGAGCGGCGTCCCCGGGCGGGAGCAGCTCCCACTCGTCTGGCACAGTGAGTTTCTGGCCGTTCTCGGCAAGGACCGTTCGAGGTTCTGAACAGGCTTCGACGTCACGCGTTTCGGGCATGGCTTTCAGCAGCACGCGGGTCGCGTTACCTGAGATAAGGAGGGGGCGAATACCTTAGCCGGCCATCCGCTCTCAGGCCATGGCATCATTTCACTTGCGATTCAGACGCATCAAGGTCATTCTTCGCATCGACGATGACGAGCGCACGCCCCGCGGGACAGTCGCCCTCTTGGGACCGCAGCCGCTGATCAATGCTCAAGTTGATGAGTCAGACTGCCGCCGGCAGCCGCTGATTGTCTGCAAACGCCAACGCGACGGTTCTCTCGCGTCGCATGTCTCCGCTGAGCCGCCTCCAAACTTACGAAAGGCGGCGTCGAAGTCGGAAAGTCATCTTTTTTCTAGTCGGCGATCCTCTGTCGTCGACGCCTGCTTTTTCACACGACGATTTCGCTTCCCGGGGTCCGTCATATGATCGCTCAGTTGTTGCTCGCACAAGCGCCAAATGTCGCCGGTGTCGCCCCCGGCGGCGAGGCCAATTTGATTCTGCCGGACCTGAGCACCGCCGAGTTTCTCGGCGTGAACGGTCGGACGTTGCTAATGGCGGGCCTGCTCGTCTGCCTGGGCGGCATGGCCTTCGGACTGGTCGTCTACCGCCGTCTCAAACGGCTGCCCGTGCATCACAGCATGCTGGAGGTCTCGGAACTGATCTACGAGACCTGCAAGACATACCTCTTCACGCAGGTGAAGTTCATTCTCATTTTGGAACTCTTCATCGGCGCGATCGTCGTCGCCTATTTCGGTTGGCTCGTGCACACGACCGACCCGGTCCTGGGAACGCCGACTCGCGGCATGCCTGCCGTAAAAGTCGCAACGATCGTCTTCTTCAGCCTGGTTGGAATCGCGGGCAGCGTGGGCGTCGCCTGGTTCGGCATTCGCGTCAATACGTTCGCGAACTCCCGGAGCGCCTTCGCCAGCCTCCGCGGCAAGCCCTTCCCAACGTATGCAATTCCGCTGCAAGCCGGTATGAGCATCGGAACGATGCTCATCAGCATCGAACTCGTGATCATGCTGATCATTCTGTTGTTCGTGCCGCGCGATTACGCGGGCCCGTGCTTCATCGGTTTCGCGATCGGCGAATCGTTGGGTGCCGCGGCATTGCGGATCGCCGGAGGCATCTTCACCAAAATCGCCGACATCGGTGCCGACCTCATGAAGATCGTCTTCAACATTAAAGAAGACGACGCCCGCAATCCCGGCGTGATCGCCGACTGCACCGGCGACAACGCCGGCGACAGCGTCGGGCCGACCGCCGACGGCTTTGAAACCTACGGCGTGACGGGCGTGGCTCTGATCACGTTCATCATGCTCGCCGTGCCCGATCCGGCGGTGCAGGTGCAGTTGCTCGTGTGGTTGTTCGTGATGCGGATCATGATGATCTTCTCAAGCGTCGGTTCGTATCTCGCGAACGAGGCCTACGCGAAGAGTCGCTACGAAAACGCCGACCACATGGACTTCGAGGCTCCGCTGACCTCGCTCGTATGGCTCACCTCGATCGTGTCGATCGTGATGACCTACATCGTGTCATGGCTGTTGATTCCGGAACTCGGCGGCAACGGTTCCTTATGGTGGAAGCTCTCGACGATCATCAGTTGCGGCACCCTGGCGGGGGCGGTGATCCCCGAGGTCGTGAAGGTCTTCACGTCGACGCAATCGCGACACGTCAAAGAAGTGGTGATGGCTTCGCGACAGGGAGGGGCGTCGCTCAACATCCTGTCGGGCCTCACGGCCGGCAATTTCAGCGCTTATTGGATGGGACTCGTGATCGTCGCGCTCATGGGGGCTGCATTCGGCGTCAGCACGCTCGGCGCCGATTCCGGTAACAGCCTCGGCGAGATCATGATCGCCGAAGCCGTATTCGCGTTCGGACTCGTGGCCTTCGGCTTCTTGGGAATGGGCCCCGTCACGATCGCCGTCGATTCCTATGGACCGGTCACTGACAATGCTCAATCGATCTACGAACTCTCGCTGATCGAGCAGGCGCCGGGAATCGAGGATGAATTGCAACGCGATTTCGGCTTCCGTCCTGACTTCACCCGAGCGAAACATCACCTGGAAGAAAACGACGGAGCAGGAAACACCTTCAAAGCCACCGCGAAGCCCGTATTGATCGGCACCGCCGTCGTCGGTGCGACGACCATGATTTTCTCGATCATCGTTTTGCTCACGAACGGGCTGACGACGGACGTCGAAAAGCTGTCGTTGCTCCACGCGCCCTTCCTGTTGGGGCTGATCAGCGGCGGGGCGATCATCTACTGGTTCACGGGAGCCAGCATCCAGGCCGTCACGACCGGCGCGTACAGAGCGGTTGAGTTCATCAAAGCGAACATCAACCTGGCCGGAGCCGAAAAAGCGTCCGTCGAAGACTCGAAACGAGTCGTGGAAATCTGCACGTTGTACGCGCAGAAAGGCATGTTCAATATCTTCCTGGCGGTCTTTTTCTCGACCCTCGCCTTCGCCTGCGTGGAGCCCTTCTTTTTCATCGGCTACCTGATTTCCATCGCCATCTTCGGGCTGTATCAGGCGATTTTCATGGCGAACGCGGGCGGCGCTTGGGACAACGCCAAGAAACTTGTCGAAGTCGATCTCAAAGAAAAGGGTACCGCGTTGCACGCGGCGTCGGTTGTGGGAGATACGGTGGGCGACCCGTTCAAGGATACTTCCAGCGTGTCGATGAACCCCATCATCAAGTTCACGACGCTCTTCGGCCTGCTCGCCGTGGAGCTCGCCGTCGAAATGAGCCGCACGCTGGCGACCGTGCTCGCGATCGTCTTCTTCGCGATCTCGGTCTACTTCGTGTGGCGGTCGTTCTACCGCATGCAGATCATGGGAGACGCGAAGGCGGCTTGAGCGGCCGTGATCGTGCTCAGACCAGGCACTCGCGGAACGATGCAAGCGGGGAGAAGGCGGAGCCGTCGAGAGCAGCGGCGCAAAGAAAACGCGACGCCTCAAAAGAGGGCGTCGCGAAGTTGCCCGGCAAGGATTCGAACCTTGACTAACTGAGTCAGAGTCAGTCGTGCTACCGTTACACTACCAGGCAGTGCGTCTGAGAGAAGTATAGGAGATCGGGCCGCCTACGCAACCCCGCGGCGAGTCTTCGGCGGACCGACACGCGGCCGCGCCTTCGGGTTCGTCAGTGGCCGACGGCGGCGTACCGGCCGATGTGCCGGACCGCGACTCGGCCGTTGCAGGTCACGTGGCTTTTCAGCGTGATTCGAGCTTTGCCGCGGCGGTCGAGGATCTGAGTGAAGCGGTCGAATTCGGCCGCGGCCGGTGACTCGCAGATCGCTTCAAAGGCACCGTCCACGGGATGCTCGTAGGTCGTCGTCGATTCGGAAATGACGAGTCGCTGTCGTCGTCCCAGCTCCGTCAGTCGGACGTGCAGCCACGCCCAGCCTGCGAGGATCGCCGCGCTGGAAAGGCTTCCGCCGAAGGCCGTCGCGCGATGGTTCACGTTCGGAGCGAGCGGAGCCGCCAGCACGATACGCGCGGCGCCGCATTCCACGACGACGATCTGCATGTGTCGCGTGAGCGGGATGTGATCGTGCAGGTAACGCGTCAGGGCGTCCGCCGTGATGAGATCGGCCATGCGGCCGATGATCCCGGCGGACGCCCGTAAATGTCAACTACCGCTGCCTGCTACCAGGTGAAGCGGCTGTGTTGTGCGGACGCCGCCGACGGAGCGTAAAGTGCCGGTCCTGTCGGACGACGATCGATCGAATGGAACCGGTCAGAGGGATTCGACGATCGTTTGGCGTGCCCCGGCGGCACGGTGCGAACATTCGGCGATGATGGAAGGCTGCCGCCGTAGTATCCGCCGGTTGGCCCGTAGAGCGGCGGCAGAACGTCTGGCATATTTCCGCGCGGACGTGCACTCAGGCTCGGCCCCATCGGTGCGGCACCAGCGCCATAGCCAGGGAGAGTCTGCGACGGCCATTGATACTCGAACGACTGCGTCGAGGTGTCGATGCCGTAGCTTTGAGACGGAGCCGTCGGGAGAATCGTTCCGTAGGAACCATACATCGTGTCGGTGCAGAGCGACCCGGGCACCGGTGTGCCGCAAATTGGCGGTACGATGGGCCGCGCGACGGGAAACCGTGCCTGGTCGAGCCTTTTCGTGTCGCGCCGCAAGTCTTCGGCGACGTCCTCCAGGCGGTCGGCGAGTTGCTCGATCTGCCGGATCTCGTGGAGGCAGGGGCCGGCGCCATACGGAGAGGCGAACGGACGCAAGTCTTCCGCAGCGTCTTGCAGGTCATCCGCGAGAGAACGCAAATGAATCGCAGCGTCGTAACCGGCGCAGAAATCACCAGTCTGCAGCGCTCCGAGCAGCATTTCCGCGGCCGCATCTGCCGCGATGGCTCGCTGTGAGACGCGACTCCACGCCGCATTGCCTTGGCCGTAGGGGAGCGTCAGCGCGGAAATCTGCGCGGCCAAGGAATGAGCGTGACTCGCTCGCTGAAAGACCTCTTGCGGGCACTGCGCGTTCGCCGGCAATGTCCAACCGACCGCTGCCCCGACCAGAAGAATCGTCAACGTCTTCATGACATGCCCCTTTGATGCACTTCCAGTCCCGACTAGCGCCGCGCCAGCCATCGACGCTCACCACCTTCAGGCAAGGCGGGTGCCGGAATGGCGGCAGTGTGGCCGGAACCGTTCGAGAGGCGAAGAATTGAACGAGGGTCGGCAAGTTTTCTACAACGCTCCGCCCGCGAACGGTGATCGCGACGTGTCGCGTTGTTGATTCCGTGTCGCACGTTTGATGGCGCGCGGACATTGCCTGTTGTTGCGTGACCGTGCAGAATCGTTCGTCCGTCGGGGACGGATCGCGGATGCGACTGAAATGGAGCGGGACGATGGCGCAGCGGCAATTGGGCAAACTGAACTGTCATGTTGTGGATGGACTTTCATCAGGCGCTCAGCCGTCGATCGCCGTTGTCTTGTGTCACGGCTACGGCGCTCCCGCCGACGATCTCGCGCCGATCGGAGCCGAGCTTCTGCAAACCGATCCGGCGATTCGAAGCGGTGTCCGCTTTTACTTCCCGGCGGCGGTGCTGGACCTTGGCCCGGCCGGCCTTCCCGGCGGAAGGGCGTGGTGGCCCCTCGACATGGAGCGACTTGTGATGGCCGCGCAAACCGGTCGCTGGGATGAAATGCGCAGGCAGGCGCCGCCGGGTCTCGATCTCGCGCGAGAACGCATGATGGGGCTGATCGCCGACATCCGACGAGAAACAGGCCTGCCGCTTGCGCGGATCGTGCTCGGCGGGTTCTCTCAAGGTGCGATGCTGTCGGCCGACGTCGCATTGCGCCTCGAGGAACCGGTCGCTACGGTCTGTCTCGCCAGCGGCGTGCTGCTCGCCGAACCTGAGTGGAAAGTGCTCGCGGCGAAACAAGCCCCGCTCGACGTGCTGATGAGCCACGGAACGCAGGACCCCATCCTTCCTTTCTTCGGTGCCGAAGCGCTGCGAGATCTGCTCATCGCGCACGGCCACAAGGTCGAATTCCTGCCGTTCTCCGGCGGGCACACGATCCCTTGGCCGATCTTGGGTGCCCTCGCAAAGCGGCTCGTGCGCCTGGCCCAGAACGCTGCAGGCGACGAGTGCTAAACGACTTTCTTGCGTCCGTTGTGACGACCGCCGAGAGCCGGTTACGATAGTCACGACGCCTCCGCCGAACGCCACTGATGATTCGTCTTTCCCAGTTGACCGCTCTGTTGCTGGCGGCCCTGATCGCCGTGCCGGCGCGAGGGGCCGACGCCTCGATCGATCGTGTGGAGGTCGGGTTTGGCGGCCGCTATAAGGCCGGACAGTGGATGCCTCTGGCGGTCACTGTGCAGCGGGACGCTGACTCCACCAGACCGCTCGTTCTCGAAACCGTCACAGCCGATGCCGAAGGTTCCGCCGTCATACAGAGTTTGGGGTCTGTCGAAACCTCCGGCTCTCACGGAATCATTCGGGGCGTCATTCAGGCCGGCCGGCTTGGCAGCGATCTGACGCTTCGGATCCGCGATGCCGACGGAGCGATCCTTGTCGAGCGCAGGTTACGCGCCGGGTCGCTTCCGACCGCTGTGCCAAAGGGCGAGAAGCTCTGGGTCATGGCCGGCGGCCTCAACGAAGTCTCCGGCGAGGGTGTGGAGCCGACTTTGCCCGTTCCGGCCGGAGTCCTCGCGGCTCCGCTGTCTGAGCCACTGCCTGAAAGCGACGACGCCTACACGGCGGCCGATGTTCTGTTCGCCCGCGGCGACTTCGCTCCGCAGGGGCAGCAAGCCGAAGCGATTCGACGCTGGGTCGCCGGCGGAGGGCATCTGGTGATCGCGCTCGGTCGCTTCACTGATACGTTTCGTGACGGCCCGCTCGCTGAATGGACGCCGATCGAGGTCGGCGAAACGGTTCAGCTGCGGGATCTTTCGCAACTTGAAGCGTTTTCTGGCTCCGATCGCCGACTGCCGGCGCGGGCTCGAGTGCGGGCCGCGCGGTTGGGTGACTCGGCGGAAGTGCTGGCCTACGGTGCCGACGGTCCGCTCATCGCGAGATCACCCTACGGTTTCGGCATCGTGACCTTGTTTGCCATTGATCTCGATGACGTCCCCTTCTCGACGTGGGCGGGTCGACCGAACCTCATTCGGAAGGCGATTCTTAGAAACGAGCCGACGAAGGCAAAGGGTCGTCGGATTATAGCGCCCGGAGTGAGTGACATCGCGACTCAGCTCGCGCGGTCCGACGATTCGTTTCCGAACGTAGAGCGGCCGACAGTCGGCGCCGCATTGATTCTCCTTATCGTTTATGCCGCCGTCGTTGGTCCGCTCGACTACCTGCTCGTGCATCGAGTGCTGAAGAGGCCTGCGCTCACGTGGATCACTCTGCCGTTGCTCGTCGCTGCGTCCGGTTGGTGGCTGCACGCCGCCGCTGCGAACGCGAACGGCACGACATCACGCTTCAATCAGACCGATATCCTCGACATCGATGCGACGACCGGCACGGTACGCGGCCGGACAGCCGTGACGCTTTATACGGTCGAATCTGCCGTCTCAGACGTGGTGATCGCACCCACGGGCGTCGAGAGTTCGAGACAGGAGGAATCGGCGCCTCGCGTGGCATGGTTTACGCCTCCTGAAGCGACGTTCGGCGGCACCTATCGCGAAGCGTCTGGCGGGTTGTTCCGGCCGGAGTATGCACTGCGCTCGTCGGCCGAATCAGCGAGTGCGGAGGCGGTGCCTCAACTCGTGTGGGCGAGCCGCCGGTTCGTTGCGACTTGGCAGCGAGGCGACGGGGCCGATCTTGTCACATCCGATCTCGTCACGCGCGGGCGGGGCGTGCTTGAAGGCACGATCACGCATACGCTGGATCGCCCTCTTCTCGATTACGTCGTGGTCTTCGGCGATCGCATCTTCGTCAATCCGCACGAATCACAGTGGCATCCGGGCGAGCCGATCGATCTCGCCTCCGCCGCTTTCGATCGCAATGATCTCGATTCATATCTCCGACGGCGCATGACGACACGCATTGAACGCGAAGCGGGAGAGTCCGGTGCGGAGTTTCTTGTGACCGACACCGCGTATGATCCGCTCGAAACGGACATCGGGGCGATTCTGCGAATGCTCACGTTTCATGAGGCGACCGGCGGAAGCGCCTACACCGGACTCGCCAACGACGTGCTCGGTTCGCATGACCTGACACACCTGGTGGACATGGGACGTGCGATCGTTCTCGGGCGGCTCGACGCGCCGGCGTCCGAGGTGACGGTCGACGCGAAATCGGGCGGCCCGTTCGAGCCGGCCCGGAAGTCGACCTTCGTCCGGCTCGTGCTGCCGGTCACACTCGACGAATCCAACGTGCCGATCACGCTGCCGACGTTCGACGGCGAGACCGCCGAGGCACCGACGGAGTCTGACGCGTCGCCCGATCCCGCCGTGCGACCACGGCGAAGTTCCCGTCCCTGACACTCAACGTCTTCGCCGTGATCGAGATCCGCAAACTCACGAAGCGCTACGGCGACCTGATCGCCGTCAATGAAATCAATCTGTCGCTCAAAGAAGGCGACGTGTTTGGTTTCATCGGTCCGAATGGTTCGGGCAAGACCACGACGATGCGAATGATCGCCACGCTGCTGCCTCCCGACTACGGCGAGGCCTACGTGTGCGGAAAGAGCATCTACACCGATCCGCACGAGATTCGTCGGCTCGTCGGCTACATGCCCGACTTCTTCGGCGTGTACGACGATATGACGGTGATCGAGTACCTCGAGTTCTTCGCCGCGGCGTACCGCATCAACGGGCCGAGCCGTCGCAAGGTCTGTGAAGAAAAGCTCGACCTCGTCGACATGGCGTTCAAGCGCGACGCCATGGTCAACAGCCTTTCGCGCGGTCAAACGCAACGCGTCGGCCTCGCTCGAACCCTGTTACACGAACCGCAAGTGCTGCTTCTCGACGAACCCGCCAGCGGACTCGATCCACGAGCACGCATCGAGATCCGAAATCTGCTCAAGCGGCTCGGCGAGCTCGATAAGACGGTGGTCGTGAGCAGCCACATTCTGCCCGAACTCGCCGACGTCTGCACCCGCGTCGGCATGATCGAGAAGGGCATTCTCGGCACCGACGGTTACGTGCACGACGTGCTGCGCAAGGCGCGGGAAGCGATCACGCTGCAGATCCGCGTCAAAGGGCAGACCGATGAAGCGGCTCGTCTCTTCGAGCAACAGGACATCGTCGATCACGTGACGATCGATAAGCAGGAAACGATCAACGTGACGCTCAAGAAGGGCGTGGAAGACTACAGCGACCTTCCGCAGTTGCTGTTCGAACGCCGTTTTCGCGTGATGCTCTTCCGCGAGGAAGAAGTGAACCTCGAAACGGCGTTCATGGAACTGACGAAGGGCATGCAGCAGTAGGGTTGATGGTCTATGGCTGAGGGTTGACGCTTGAGGAACGAGGCGAGCGGCGGGCGTCAGCCCGCCGAGGCTTCGCAATCTCACGCAGCCGAACATGGAATTGCCCGCGGAGACGCTCGATGTCGAAGCTCCTGGTGACGTTGATGTTCCTTTCGATCGCGACTGCGAGTGATGCCGCCGACCGTCCCGACGTTCTCATCGCTGATTTCGAGTCCGAAACGTACGGCGCCTGGCAGGTCGAAGGCGATGCCTTCGGAACCGGGCCCGCCAGCGGAACGCTGCCGGGGCAGATGCACGTCGAAGGCTACAAGGGTGAGCGGCTCATCAACAGCTTCGTCGGCGGAGATGACTCGACCGGCACACTGACGTCGCCGCCGTTCAAGGTCGAACGCAACTTCATCAACTTCCTGATCGGCGGCGGGTACGACGAAACGGCCATCGAACTTGTGATCGAGGGCAAGGTCGCTCGCAAGACGTCGGGACCGAACACCGCGTCCGGCGGCAGCGAGCGGCTCAACTGGAAGACGTGGGACGTCGCCGATCTCGCCGGACGATCGGCGACGATTCGCATCGTCGATCAGCGCAAAGGCGGCTGGGGGCACATCAACGTCGATCAGATCGTGCAGAGCGACCGAAAGAGCCAGGCCGAGCCGGCCTCGCGCGAATTGCAGATCACGAAGCGCTATCTACGTTTGCCGGTCAAGAACGGTGCGCAGAAGCGAAGGATGAAGTTCGTTGTCGATGGCGAGACGGTCCGCGAGTTCGAGATCGAGCTTGCCGACGGACAGCCCGACTTCTTCGCGATCAGCGACGTGGGACCATCCGCCGGCAAGGCATTGAAGATCGAAGTCGATTCGCTGCCCGCCGATTCCGCGGCGTTGGAGGCGATCGTCGAGAGCGACAAGCTTCCCAACCAGCAGAAACTTTATCAGGAAGCGCTGCGACCTCAGTTTCACTTCACCTCGCGCCGCGGCTGGCTCAACGACCCCAACGGGCTGGTCTTCCACGACGGTGAATGGCACCTGTTTTATCAACACAACCCGTTCGGCGTGCAGTGGGGGAATATGCACTGGGGTCACGCCGTCAGCCCCGACCTCGTGCATTGGCGGGAACTGCCGATCGCGCTCTACCCGAAACAGTTCGGCGACTGGGCGTTCTCGGGCAGCGCGGTCGTCGATGAGAAAAACACCTCGGGCTTCGGCAAGGCGGAAGAGCCGCCGCTCGTCCTCGCCTACACCAGCACGGGCCGCGGCGAGTGCATCGCCTATAGTGCCGATCGCGGACGGACGTGGACGGAATACGAGGGCAACCCCGTCGTGCGGCATCAAGGGCGCGACCCGAAGCTCCTTTGGCACGAAGCGACGAGTCGTTGGATCATGGCCGTCTATCAGGAGAAGAAGGGGACGACGCCGAAGGACGCTTCATCGCGTTCTACTCGTCGCCCGACTTGAAGGACTGGACGTTCGAAAGTCGCATCGAGGGCTTCTTCGAATGTCCGGATCTGTTCAAGCTGCCCGTCGACGGGAGCAATGGCGAAGAACGATGGGTGCTCTACGCAGCGGATGGTGAATATGTACTTGGCGATTTCGACGGGAAGGCGTTCAAGCCGTCATCGGACAAGCAGAAGCTCTGGTACGGCAACTTCTATGCGGCTCAGACGTACGACAACGCTCCGGACGGCCGCCGCGTCCAGATCGGCTGGGGACGCGGGATCGAATTTCCCGGCATGCCCTTCAATCAGCAGATGGTCGTGCCGGTGGAGCTTACGCTGCGTTCCACCGATGCCGGCCCCCGAATGTTTGCGAGGCCCGTGAGAGAGCTGGACATACTGGGCGACAAAATCCGCTCGCAGAACGGCTTCGAAGTCACAGGCGTTTACCCGCTACTCGACCGTGCGAATCGTCCGCAGGGAGGCGATCTTGTTGACGCAGTGTGTCACCTCAATGTCGGGAACGCAAAGACGGTTGGGCTCACGGTGCATGGCGCGCCGCTGACCTACGACGTCGCGACGCAGGAGTTGTCGATTCACGGCGTGAAGGCGCCGCTGCCCATTTCGAACGGAGTTCTGCACCTTCGCGTACTCGTTGACCGCGGCTCAATCGAAGTCTTCGCGAACGAGGGTGCCGTTGCGATCTCGGTTCCCTTCGTTGCCGCGCAGAATGACCGTCCGCTCGCGATTACCGCAACAGGAGGCACCGCCAAGGTGCAGATCCTATCGTTGTCAACGCTCAAGTCAGCCTGGAATAACTAAGCGACTGCCCGAGAGCTTACGCCGACAAAAGCCTTGCTGCATCCAGGATTTCCCGCAGGGCTGCGATGTGCTCCGCAGTCCAGGCGGTGGGCGTTCGCGGTGTCGAGGCGGCGTCGTCTCCGAGACCCGCGGACTTGGATGTCCGCATTTTCGCGGTGAGCAAATCCCGAATCGCAGGCGCGTCGGCGATGCCTTCGACGAGACCTTGATGGGCGGGAGATGCGCCAGCCTGATGCTGGCCCACGCCGCCGCCTCCTCCGGCGGTTTCGACGAGCACGTCGGCAATGCCGAAAACGCGCTGGAGCGGCCCCTGCCGGACGGTCACGTTCTGCACGTTCTCGAACGTGATCGTCGTCTCGCGGATGATCCAGATGCCGCGACGGATGCGCAGGCTGCGATCGCTCAGCACGTACCAGGTCGTGTCGTAGCGAAGATGCACCGCCAAGACCACGATCGCGACCCAGAAGACGATCACCGGCAGCGACACGGCGAGGAGCGGAAGCCCCAAGGCCGGCGCGGCGACGCATACGCCGACACTCACCGCCAGCAGCACGAGACACGCGATCGCGACGCCGATCAGCGACGGATACAGCAGGTATCTCAGGAAGTTCGGCGCGGGCCGGAACGAGCGGATCGGCTCGCCACGCAGACTGGGCAACACCGGCGGCTCTTCCGGGACAAGAAAACCTCGCGCGAGCACGCCCCACACGCCGCCGTAGATCCAGGCGACGCGCGAGCCGCGCGGGGCGTCGGTGAGTTGCGGCAGTGTGTCCATGACTTTCGATTCGTTGATGAATGTCCAAGCGTCCTGAGATCACAACGTCATGTTCACGAGTCACTGCTCCGGCGAATTGCGAGCCGCGGCCGGCTTCGCAGCGGCGTATCCGTTGAGCGCATCTCGAATCTCTCGCAACAGCGCCAACGCTTCGTCTTCGGGGAGGTTCGCATCGGGCGTCGGCATCGTCTCGGCATCCTCTCCCTTCGCTCCACGCATCTCTCGGTACAGGTGATCGCGAAGGGCGTCGGCTTGCAGAACTCCCTCGATGCTCATTTCGGGCGTCGCGCTGCCCGACGCCGTCTGCACGGCGACCGTCGCCAGCCCCATCCACCGCTGCAGAAGGTTCCGAGTGAGATGGATGTCCTGAATCCGGCGATACGTGAGATACACTTCGCGTCGAAAAAGGATGCCCCAGCTCATCGACACGCCGCCGTCGTCGAAGCGATAGCGCAGCGTCTCGTATTTGAAGAACAGCGGCAAAAAGGTGATCGGAAACAGCGGCCCCGTCGCCGCGGCGACGAGCACGTAGTACCAGAGCAACGACCGATCCGGCCGTTCGATGCGCTGCGGGTCGAAGCTGAGTTCGGTCGGCGGCATGAGAACCAACTCGCATCAGAGGTTGCGTGATGCAACAGGTACGAAAACAAGCAGTCCCCGGATCACCGGTCTATGTCGGTGAACGATGCGTCGGTAGGCTGTTGCCGGCTCGGAACACCTTATCCGCCAATGCGGAGGATTCGAAAGAAATGTTCGGCGACTTCGATTGGCTTTATTCGATCGCCCACACTGCCGCCCAATTTGTGCTGCTTGGCGTGTATTCGACAGGATTGGTCGTTTGCCTGCGACGCTGGCATCTGGCACCGGGAATGCGATGGTTCGCAGCAGGGTTCCTGGCGATGCTCATCGAGAGCGTAGCAGCGGTTGGATTCAACCTCATCATCCGGGCGATCAACGGTGGAACGGCTGCATCGTCGCCCTCGTTTCTTGCCACCAGCCTTCTTTCAATGTTGCTGATCGTACTCGCTATCGGCGGCGCAGTTTGCTTCGTTGCCGGCGTCCGATCACTTGCCACGACTCTTTCTCGGCAGCAGAACGCCGTTTTGCTGCCGGCTGATGACGCCTGAATCAGCTGAAAATACCGCTTCGCGGTGGATCTGGTTCGCAAATCTCTCTTCCGCCGACGGGCGGCTCGAACTAAAGTCCGCGCTGCGACTTCTGTTCGTCCCCTTCAGCCTGCGCGGTCCGATGCGGCGAATCTGCCGAAGCGGAGTGCTCTTGTGCGGTCTCGCCGCCGGATGCGCGCTGCGCCCCGATACGGCGGCAATTGAGAACGAGCTTCGCGTTCACGAAGACCGCATCCTGACCCTCGAACAGCGACTCCAGCAGGCGCAGGATGAACTCGCTGCGGCGCGCAGGGAATCTGACCACCTTCGCGAGCAGGTCCGCTCGACCGGCGAACAGGTGCTTGCCTCCGAGCAGGCCGATAGCCTCTTCCGTGCCGAAGGGCTGCGCATCAACACGCTGCTCACCGGCGGACTTGACGAAGACGGACGGCCCGGCGACGAGGTTCTCAGTCTCGTCGTCGAGCCATTCGATGCCGACAGGCAACCGATCAAGCTGCCCGGCGAATTGACGATCGACGTGACCGACCCGGCCGCTGCCGGCGAAGATGCCGTCGTCGGCCGGTGGACCTACTCAGCCGAGGAGGTCCGTAAAGCGTGGCATTCAGGGCTGCTCATAACGGGCTTCAAGTTCCGCTTGCCGTGGCAATCGACGCCGATTCACGAAACGCTCGTCGTTCACACGCGGCTCGCGACGTCCGACGGCCGCGTCTTCGACGCCACCGAAACGGTGAAGATCGAAGCGCCTGCGGGCGACGGCACCCTGGCCGCGTCGAAGCCGTTCGAGCGATAAGGGACCGGATGTCGCCGGCGATGCAGATCGCGAGCGTCGAGACGGACCGCCGGCTAACGCCAGCGGCTCGGCCTCTCATTGAGCCATCTGAATCTCGCGGGCGCGAGCCATGGCGTCTTCAGCTTCCTGAATCCGACCGCACCGCTGGCAAATGACGCTCAACTGCGTGAACGAAAAGGGGTCGTTCGGCTCCAGTTCGGTGACCCGCTGCGCGTGAGCGATCGCTTCCTCGAGCTGACCTTGTTTTTGGAGATAAACAGCCAAGGCGGAGTGACTCAGCGTGTGATTCGCATCGATTTGCAGGACCGCCCGCAGCTTGGCGACCGCTCCGTCAAGGTCGCCTTGGTCTTTTAACGCGACGGCGTCGTCATACATGCGATTGACGTCGGGGGTATCGGACATCGGAGAAGGCTCCGTCGGGGGCTGCGAATAAGGTCATGAACGTCTAGAGTCGGTAGTGTAACGAATCGGTCGCGTGTTGACCGCGCGAGGCGATGAAGCGTGCCGAGTGATGTTCTTCAGGTTCAACCAGCGGCGGGTAACGCCTGCCGCTTGCCGGAATGGCTCGCCGACCCAGACCGACGAAGTACGAAAAGGCCTCAGCGGAGCCGCTCCCCTGCGGCCCCTCGATTTCACGCACCGAATGGATTGTGATCGTTGCGATCGTCGTGCTTGCTGCTGCGTTGCGGTTCGCCTATCCGAGCCGAATGGCGGTCGAGCACTTCGACGAAGGCGTGTATGCCTCGAACATTTTCTTCAGCGAGGCGGAAGGCGGGCAGTACCCGTACCGCCATCTTTATGCTCCCCCGTTGCTCCCTTTCCTGATCGAATGGGGCATCATTCTTCTTGGTCCGCAGTCGATCGCGCCGTTCTTGCCGGCACTGATCCTCGGTACGGCGACGGTGCCGCTCGCCTGGTGGGCGGTGCGCTGCTGGTTCGGTCCACTCTCGGGCGTCGCGGCGGCTTGGCTCATCGCCACGAACGATTTTCACCTGTTGTACAGCCGCGCGGCGCTCACCGACGTGCCGGTCGCGTTCTTCATGCTGCTCGCGGTCTACTTCTATTGGGAAGCAGTCCGATGCGAAAGCCTCCGCTGGTCGGTCGCCGCCGGCGTGGCGACGGGCCTCGCGTGGTGGACGAAATACACAGGCTGGCTGCCGCTGGCAATCGCGGCATCGGGTTCGCTTGCCTGGCTGATGACACAAAGGGGAGCGGCAGGCGTGAGCCTGTCAGTCCGTGCGAGAAAGGTTGCTGCCTGCTTGGCGACGATGACAATCATCGCCTTCGTCGTCTGGTTCCCGGTGCTGTGGTATTTGCAACCTTATGGCGGTTACGCGGCGGTGGCGGAGAACCATCGGGGGTATTTGCGGCCATTCACGGAATGGCCGCACAACGTCTGGGAACAGGCCGGCAACGTCGCCGCGCAATCCGGAGGGGTGACGGCGGTCGCACTTGGAGTGTTCGCAGCCGCTGTGCCGATGATGTCGTCCCTCTTTCCACCGATCAGAGTGACGCTTGCTCTCTGGATCGGTCTCACCGTCGGTTTGGCCACTTATCAAGTCGGCCCGGCTGCTCCTCTCGCGTTGATGGCGGTCGGTGCTCTGACGCTCGTTCTCGTTCCGCCACGCTGGCTTTCCGCGGCGCCCGAGGTCGACACCCAAGAGCCGCACGAGCGCCTCGCGATGTGGTTCGTCACCGCGTTGTTTTTTGGAATGCTGCTGACAACACCTCTCTATCAGCCCTACCCCCGTCTGGCGATGCCTTGGCTGCTCGCCTCGATCATCGGTGCAGCCGCGTGGCTCTCGGAAAGCGGTCAATTCGTCATCGTCGGCGCGCGCTCGTTTTCGAGATCCATTGCCTTGGCTGTTCTCTTGCTTCTGTATCCGATCCTTGTTTTTGTCGCTGGTCATCACAGATCGCCCTGGCTGACTGCGAATTGGGCAGTTCCAGCGTGGGAGGATCGCCGTGATATCCAAGAGACTGCACGCCGTTTCGCCGCCGTGCTCCGGCAGGAACACCGGGACGTACGCAAGCCCGTCGTTGCCTGTGTCTTTGCTGAGCCGGCCCTGTTCTTCCACCTTGCATCAATCATTGACGACGACGGAGTCGCGGTCATCGTCGTCGGCGATCTGGACGTGATGGAAAAGCCGTTCCAACAAGCCGCGACTTACCTCGTCATGAGACCTCAAAGGATGGCCGCATTGCCGGTGAAAGCGATGGACAGCGACTGGAGACGCGCTCATGACGTTCCAATAGCGGAGCACTCGATTCCCCTGGACGCAGTGAGTTCCCTGGTTCGACTCGACGATGGCCGTCCACGCGTCCTGCCTCCGTCAATGCAACGCGCACGGCTTACGCGGATGTGGGTTGTCGAGAGGATTCTGCCGTGATCCGAGCAGACTCGATCTCGCCTGCCCGCCTTCTTTTCAGTTCCATGCAGAGTACGCGATTTGTATTCGGATCTGAGTTCCTCGGATTCCGCGCAGACGGCACCGAAGTTCTGCGCCGGAAGATTCGATACTTTCGATACCGCCCGGCGGATCGGCGGGTGATCGTTTGACGCGTTAAGAGGGGGCGGCACGCCATGGACGGCCAGCATCACGAAGGGTACGACGGACAGAACCACCACGAGCACCACGGCGAACAGCAGGGTGGTGAGCAGCACCAGGGCGACGAACGCGCCGTCCCCATGCGACGGCTCGGCCGCGGCTTGAACGCCTTGCTCGGCGGTGGCGACGAAGAAACTTCGGACATCAATGATTCGCCCGCCGAAGCCGCCGGCGGCGTCGAGATCGGCCACATCCACATCGAGCTGATCGAGCGCAACCCCTTCCAGCCGCGCAAAGACTTCGACGAGGAAGGCCTCACCGAGCTTGCCGAAAGCATTAAGCAACACGGCGTGTTGCAGCCGCTGCTCGTCCGGCCGCACAACGGCTCCTACCAGCTCATCGCCGGCGAGCGACGCATGCTCGCATCGAAGCGAGCCGGTTTCGAGACCGTGCCTTGTCGGGTGCTGGAACTCGAGGACAAGCAGGTTTGCGCGGTCGCGATCGAGGAGAATCTCAAGCGGAAAGACTTGAACGTCCTTGAGAAGGCGCAAGCCTTCAAGGAATACCTCGATCGCTTCAATAGCACGATCGAAGAGCTGGCGGCGACGTTGAGCCTCAACCGCTCGACCGTCAGCAACTTCATCCGACTGCTTGACCTCGCCGAGCCAGTCAAGCAGGCGATTCGCGACGACAAGATCAGCGCCGGCCATGCTCGCGCTCTACTGACGCTGTCGCACGAAGAGCAGGTGGACCTTTGCAAAAGAGCCACCAAAGAGAACCTCACCGTGCGTGCCGTCGAACAGGCGGTGCGTGAACTTCAGGGACGTGCCACCGTCCCGTTCCCGACACCGGAAGGCGAGCAAGCTCCCCAAGAGCAAGCCATCGGCGACCCGAACCTCACGAATCACATTTTGTCGATCGCCCAACAGCTTCGAGATCAACTCGGGGCCAAGGTCGAGATCAAGCTGCGAGGCAAAGACAAAGGCCGGATCGTGATCGACTTCGACACGAACGACGAATTCGAACGCATCGTCCGCCACTTGCGAGCCGCGGCGTGACTCTTGAGAAAGTGTGTTTCTTCGTTCCACGAAGCCCAGCGGTTGCAACCGCTGGGCTTCGAATCTAGCATGAACCCGCTACTCGACCCGGGTGTCACTCTCGTCGCGCAGCAACGGGGCGTAGCTCAGCTTGGCTAGAGCGCCTGCTTTGGGAGCAGGAGGTCGCATGTTCGAATCATGTCGCCCCGATTTCTCATAACCCGAAAGGTCCGTTGAACTTGCGTTCGTACAGCCGGCCAGCCGCGAACCGGCTAAAGTGGGCGAATGCAGAGTATAGATGCAGAGATTTCTGAAAACGCCTTCCGTTTTGCCCGTGACTACGCGGGGCAGACGGGAGGCGTTTCTGTTTTCGTAGCGCGATTATCTGGCTGCGTCCTCGTCGCCAGTGACCGTTCGGCCTAAGGGGCTTTGCGATGTCACCTGACTGCGCCTGGCTGCCCAGCTCTTCCGTATGCCCCGCAGGGCCGATTACAATGCGGCCCTCGTCTTGGCGGGTGAATGACCACCCGGTCGGAGGTGCGGCATGGATGGAAATCCGCAAACGGGCGGGTGCCCGGAGTTCGTGGCGGGACTGCGCATCGGCCTGCGTTTACTCACCGACCGCATCGCCACGGAGGCCGAGGTGTTCGACCCTAGTCTCGAAAGCATCGTCGCAGCGGAAACTTCGGTCTCGTCGTTCGACGACGCACCGCAGCTGCGAGGCTACGAACTCGAAGCCCTCGTCCGGCAGGCCTCCTTCTGCGAAGTTGCCTATCTGCTGCTCTGCGGCGGACTGCCGGAGGTCGAGCGATTGGCCGACTTCCAATCGGTGCTCGCCGAATCGGCGGAGCTTCCGTCGGCGGTGTCGGAACTCATCGCGGCGTTGCCGTTGAATGTGCCGCCCGTCGAAGTGCTGCGGACGGCCGTCTCGATGCTCGCTCACTTCGACCCGCAGCCCGACGAGCACGACCGTGTCGCTGCGACGAATCAGGTTTTGCGACTCCTGGCACGGTTGCCGATCGCACTCGGCGTGCGGCAGTTGGCGTGGTCGAACGGTCCCGCAGCGGAAATCGATGCCGACGGAAGCTATTCGTCGAACGTGTTGCATTTGCTGTCGGGACGCGAACCGACCGCCGAGGCCGAAGCGGCGTTCGAGGCGGCGCTCATACTGATGGCCGAGCAAGGCCTCGACGCCTCGACTCTGGCCGCACGCGCCGCGGTCTCGACCGGCGGCGATCTCTTCGCTGCGATGACGGCCGCAATGTCGGTTTGGTCGGGCCCGTTGCACGGCGGTCCGCGTGCGGAAGTGCTCGAATGGCTACTGCGGGCCAACGAGAGCGATGCCGAGTCGTTCGTCCGCAGGAAGATTTCGCAGGGCCATGCTTTCCCCGGCTTCGACGCCCGCCTAGGCGTGTTGGGCGATATGCGCGCCGCTTGGCTGGCCCCTTATTGCCGCCGTCTCGCGATGGAAACCGGCCACAACGCGGTCGAGCAGACCGCCGACGTCGTCGAACGGCTCATCGCCGAGGAAACCGGTGCCGGCCCGACGCCCGACTGGCCGCTGACCCGCCTGATGCACTACCTCGGCTTCGACCCAGACCTCTTCAAAGCCGTCGCCGCGCTGGCCCGCATCGTGGGCTGGTCCGCCCACGCCATCGAACAATCGGAACGCAACCAGTTGCTGCGTCCAAGGGGCCGCTACATTGGCCCGCCGAACCGAGCGTTCCTGCCGTTGGACGAGCGCGGGTAAACTGGCGCCGCTCGGTGCTTTCGTTAGACGCATAAAGCTAGTGTAGTGTCCCCGAAATAGCGTTACTTTTTCTGGTGGTCGGCGTTTGTGTCTTCCAAGGAGGAACGAACGCATGTGAACGGCTCCGGCGATCGATGTGACGGACGACGAGCGTACGACGCTG
>JACCRE010000020.1 GCA_013813775.1 Planctomycetaceae bacterium | reverse complement strand
CGGCGGCGTGTCACGCGTAGTGCGTGATGCGTCGTTCGGCTCGCCCCCAAGGGGGTGTCCGACCGGCAAGGGCCGGTGTCGCCGCGTCGAAACGGGCGGGACAGGGGAGCGCGCTCCACTCTTTCCTTGGAGGGAAAGAGGACGGAAGGACGGAAGGACGGAAGGACGGAAGGACGGAAGGACGGAAGGACGGAAGGACGGAAGAACGGAGGAGGGGAGGAGAAAGGAGACAGAAGTCAGGAGACAGGAGTCAGAATGAAAGAAAGCTGAGGGCTATCCGCTATCCGCTATCCGCTATCCGCTATCCGCTATCCGCTATCCGCTATCCGCTATCCGCTCTCTCGGACTACGCGGACGTTCCGACGGGAGAAGGTTGCGTTGCGCGTTCCGGCACCTTCGGCAAGGGCGGCAGCGGGGCTTCCAGAATGCCGCGGGCCTTGGGCATCAAGAGGAGAGCCTCGACGACCATCCAGACTTCCAGCAGCAGCGCGCCGACGCCGATCGCGACGAGCAGATAACTCTTCGCCGGCCACCATTCGGTGCGAATGCTTTCGACAAGGGCCCAGCCGGGCATGACCAGCATGAACGCGGCGGGAATCGCTGCGAACCAGATCGGCTTGCCGCGTCGCCAGAGCCAGAAACAGACGACGAGAAACGCCAGCCCGCCAAGAAGCTGGTTCGTGGCTCCGAACAGGGGCCACAGGATGAGACCGCCGCGGCCGATCGTTTCGGCGGTCCAGGGCTGGCCTGGTCCGGGAAACAGGGCGAGCAGAAAGGCCGTGACGACGGCGAACAAGGTCGCTCCATGAGCGTTCGTCAGCCAGACGAGCGGATTCGCCGAGACGCTCTTGCCGACAGGGCCCCGGTCGAACTCGGTGTCGTAGCCTTCGGCGGCGAGGGCGGTCGGAGACATGCGTGGTGCGAACGTCGCGGCGAGTTCCTGCACGACATAACGTTGCAATCGCGTTGCCGTATCGAGCGTCGTGCCTGCGAAGCTCGCGACGAGCACCGCGATCAAGGCTCGCGACATCACGGGGTCGATGTGCAGGGCCGACACGATGTTCGCTGCCCCGACGACGAACGGGGCGGTGGTCAGTTTCGTGACGCTCGCCCAATCGGTGTAGACCGCCGACCAGAGTTCGCTGCCGTACAGCCCGCCGAACTTGTCCCAGCCAAGCCCCAGTCCCGCGGAGACTGCGAGGATGACGAGCACGGCGAGAAAGCCCTCGGTGAGCATCGAGCCGTACCCGACGAAGTGGGCGTCGGCCTCGTTTTTGAGCTGTTTGCTGCTCGTACCGCTCGACACGAGGCAGTGAAAGCCGCTGATCGCCCCGCAGGCGATCGTGACGAAGAGAAAGGGCACGAAGGCCGGCGCCCCGGTCGGATTCTCGTTGAACATCGGAGCGACGAGGGCGAGTTCCCGCCCGCCGGCTCCGAACATCGCGGCGGCGAACAGCCCCAGCACGATCAGACCCAGCGAACTGATGAGTTGGAGGCTGTTGATGTAGTCGCGAGGCTGAAGCAGCACCCACACCGGCATCACACTCGCCGCGTAGCAGTAGGCGAGCAGGATGGCGGTCCAGACCCAGACCGGCCAGCTTGCGAGCGTCGTATTGAGTTGCCGGATCGCTTCGCCGAGCGGCCCGCCGGTCCACTCGACGCCGGGAGCGGCCGCGCCGAGCCAGACGGTGAAGTACATCAGCCCGAGCGCGGCGATCGAAGGCATCAGCAGGTTTTTTCCGCGCCGATGGACGAGCATCCCGATCCAGACGGCGATCGGAATCTGCAGGAAGACCGGCAGAATCGATTCCGGGAACGCCTTGAACGTGCCGGCGATGACGAGTCCGAAGATCGCCAGCACGATCCACAACGCGAACAGCAGAATCGTGAGAAACAGCAACCGCACGCGAGGATTGATCACGCGACCGGCGATCTCGCCGACGGTCATGCCGCGGCTGCGCAGGCTCACGACCAGCGTTCCCAGATCGTGCACCGCTCCCATGAAGATCGAGCCGAACAGCACCCACAGGAGGGCCGGCAACCAGCCCCACATGACCGCGAGCGCGGGTCCGACGATCGGCCCCGTTCCGGCGATGCTCGTAAAGTGGTGCCCGAAGACGACGCTCTTGGGCGTCGGCACGTAATCGCGCCCGTCGCGAAGCTGCTCACTCGGAACAACGGCGTTCGGGTCGAGTCGGAAGACCTTCTGCGACAACCAGCGGCCGTAGGTGTGGTAGGCGATCACGTAAGCGACCGCCGCGCTAAGTGCGATGAGAAGAGTTGCCATGAATCAAGAGCATGCGGAACCCCTCTCCTGGGGAGAGGGGAGATCGTGTGGCAGTTGTTGGGGAGAGAACGCACCTCCCGACATGCTCGCTAACGTAGCCCGCACCGCGGCGACGGACAATCATCGGGAGTGTCACGTCGTCGCCGTCGCTACGTCCGTCACAGGCGGCACGGTCTCGCCCGACTCCGCAGTCAACGCGACATTTCGTCTTGCCGCAATCGCTTAGGTCGCATCGGAGTGACGATGTTTCAGCCGTGCGAACGACCGATCGCATCGGCCCGCCGGGGACAACGGCGAGCTCGAAAGGTCGGGAGACGTTCCGGCGGGCCAACGCACCGCTCATCCTCTCCAACTTCATCCCCCACATCACCGCACGGCGGAGCCGCGTCACGAACGCGGCCGGACCGGGCGGCAAAGGAGTGCTCGCGATGCTGGTGCTTTCGAGACTGCGCGACGAGACGATCGTGATCGGCGACAACATCCGGATCACGGTGGTCGACATCCGCGGCGACAAGGTCCGGCTCGGGATCGATGCCCCGACCGAAATCCCGGTTCACCGACAGGAAGTCTATGACGCGATCAAAAGAGAGCGGGCGGCAGCTTCCGTCGTTCGATCGTAAGCCCGACGAAACAGTAGGAACGTCAGGATCGTTTCAGCTTCGCGCTGAACGGCGGGTTTCCTTCAAGGAACTCACGGCCACCTCAAGGGTATCCCTGAGTCAGACGATATGGTTCGACGACCGGTCGGCCTGAAGGGGTCGGCCGGTTCGAGGCCGGACGGAGTATCGGCCTCGACCCGCCGGTGATGGATGCCGCCTTCCCGACTGCCGCCGGCCTTTTGGATCTTTCGATCCGAGGGGCGACGGGTTCGGGACACAGGGACCAACCCCGGCTTTCGCCGGGGCCTCGTTTCCGAGTCACCCGTACCTCAATTCGACTGAGGCCGAAGGCCAGTACCCCCATCCTGCGAACCGTCGTTCGCCGGAGCTATTCGGCCACACACGTCCCGGCGCGGACAGAGAAAGACGTAACCCCCAATGACGCGGCTTAACACGAACATCGCTTCGCTGCGAGGGCTGCGAAGCTTGAACAAGTCGACGCAGGCGCTCGACACGGCAATGACCCGGCTTTCGACCGGTCTCAAGATCAACTCGGGTCGCGACAATCCTTCGGGTTTGATCGCCAGCGAAGGTTTGCGCACCCAGATCAGCGTGATCGAGCAGTCGATCAAAAACAGCAATCGCGCCAACAACGTGATCGCGACCGCCGACAGTGCACTGGGCGAAATCGGCGGCCTGCTCACGCAGGTCCGCGGACTGGTTCAGGAAGGTCTGAACACCGGTGCCTTGTCGCAAGACGAAATCGAAGCCAACCAGCTTCAGATCGACAACGCCCTGTCGGCCATCAACCGCATCGCCTCGAACACGAAGTTCGGCAGCGACAAGCTGATCGACGGCAGCAAGGCGTTCGTCACGAACGTCAGCACCGCCGACGCTGCGAAACTTTCCGACTTCCGCATCAACGAAGCGGTCATCGGTTCGAGCGGCTCGATCGCCTTGAAGGCGACCGTCACGCAAGCCGCGTCGAAGGCGTCGCTGCGTTACGCGGGCGGAGCGCTGACCTCGGCCTCGACGCTCGAAGTCGGCGGTTCGAAGGGCAGCGAAGTGGTGCTCCTGGGCGGAACGAGCAGCGTCGCCAACATTCGCGACGCCATCAACAACTCGAGCGACACGACCGGCGTGACCGCAAGCGTTCTCGCCGGTGCGAGCGTCACGACGGCCGCCACGGCCGCCACGGCGACGCTCGATTCGACGAACGCCGACTCCGACGTGACCTTCACCGCCGTCACCGCCGGCACGGCCCAGAACATCTCGATCGTCTTCGCCGATCCAGGTGCCAACGATGCGGCCTTGGGGGTCACCACGACCGTTTCGGGCAGCGACGTCACCATCACGGTGAGCCTCGCCACCGACAACGCTGGTGCGATCACCTCGACGGCCGACGACGTCGCGGCCCTCATCGCCGCCGATGCCGACGCGAGCCTGTATGTCACCGCAGCGGCGGAAGGCGCCGGTACCGGCGTCGTCGAAGCGATCGCCTCGACCGACCTGACGGGCGCCACCGACGCCGGAACGCTCGCCATCAGCGACATTCGCGCGTCGGGATCCGCCGGCACGATCAGCATCGTCTACGCCGACCCGTCGGCGAACGACGCGGCGCTCGGAGTCTCGGTCGCCACGAGCGGCAACAACAGCGTCATCACCGTCAACCTGGCGACGGATTCGTCGGGCAACATCACCTCGACCTACGACGACATCGCGGCGGCGCTTGCCGCCAGCGAAGACGCCAGCGCCCTCGTCGGCGCGGCCGTCACCGGCGACGGCGACGCGGTCGCCAGTGCGGTGGCATCGGCGGATCTCACCTCGGCGAACGGCACGATCATCGAGCTGCAAAGCACGAGCTACGGCTCCGACGCCTTCGTCAACGTCAACGTGCTCAGCGGCACGTTCGGAACGACCCTGGCCGACGGCACCACCGAAGCTCGTCGCAACACCGGCACCGACATCGGCGTGACGATCAACGGTCAGGAAGCGATCGGACGCGGCCTGCGGGCGACGCTTCGCACCGGCAACGTCGACGCGTCGATGACGCTCGCCGAAGGCTCGAACGTCGTCGATACGACGGCGACCGTCACGATCGTGGGTGGCGGTGCCGTGTTCCAGATCGGCCAGGAAGTCTCGGCCGCCGGTCAGATCGGCATCGGGATCGAAGCCATCAACACGGCTCGCCTCGGCGGCGTGACCGGCAAGCTCTACGAGCTGGGCTCGGGCGCCGGAAAGAGCCTCATCGACATCACCCGCGGCGAAGCGAACGGCGGCGACGTGGTCAGGATCATCGAAGAGGCGATCAACAAGGTCTCGACGCTTCGCGGTCGTCTCG
Organism: Planctomycetaceae bacterium; assembly: GCA_013813775.1. Taxonomy (GTDB): domain Bacteria; phylum Planctomycetota; class Planctomycetia; order Planctomycetales; family Planctomycetaceae; genus JACCRE01. Next base: position 1,034 of record JACCRE010000020.1, on the reverse strand, counting down.
GCGCCGTTCAGAAGAACGTGATCGACACCAACGTCGCGACGCTGGGCGTGGCTCTCGAGAACATCTCGGAAGCACGCAGCCAGATCGTCGACACCGACTTCGCCGAAGAGACCGCGAACCTCACCAAGGCCCAGGTGCTCAACCAGGCCGGCATCGCGGTTCTCTCGATCGCGAACCAGAACCCGCAACAAGTGTTGCAGTTGCTGGGATGATCCCGGTCCGATCTCAAACGATCGAACTCACACGCTCGAAGCCCGCGGGGTTCACCCCGCGGGCTTCTTCGCATTGATGACGTTTCAATTCGACTTTCGCAGTTCTTGAGCGTGCGCAATGAAGTGTGGCACGACACTCCGTGTCGTGAAGCCATGACTCGGAGAGTCGTGCCACTCTCGCCGACGTGCGACGTTTTCAAAGCGAGAACGCGCTGGTGATCGCCTCGTTCAGGCTTCGAACTTCATGCGTCGATCACAAATCGCAGCCTCTTTGGCATCGGTTATTTTTCGTGCCTCGCTCATCCCGCCTCGCGGCGTCGGCCGATACCAACACTCGCCCCGCACGGGTGCCCGCCAACAATCGCACACCGCCGCCGCGTTCTGGCCCGAGGCTCGTCCTCGACGTCAAGAGCGGCCGCGATACGCCGCCCTCGCACCCAACGCGAGGGCGGCGTTATTTAAGGAATGGGAGAAGTGAGAATTGAGAAGTCAGAAGGCGAATGATGGACCTGTCATCGACTCGCGGCGCGGGATATGCTGGAGGATTGATGCGAAGCGTCGGAGCGGTGTTCCGGCGAGTTGTCCCGCCTCAGCATCATCCCGCCCGGCTTCATGCGTGCTCCCTCCATAGAGCGACGACGCCTCTGTCTCAGAGGCTCTGACATAACCCCCTTCTCCCTCGGGAGAGGGGCCGGGGGTGAGGGGCGAGGTGAACGTGCCTCGTCGCTTGCGCCCGTTCGCGAAGCGTTCGTCGTCACAAGACACACGGATGAAGCGGCAAGGCGTCCCCTCACCCCTGACCCCTCTCCCCAGGGAGAGGGG
>JACCRE010000177.1 GCA_013813775.1 Planctomycetaceae bacterium | reverse complement strand
TGCATGGAACACCTCCTTGTGCCATGCAGCATCACCGATTCCCTCCAATCCTCCAACCCGACTTTTTAGAGGTGACAAAGCACTAGTCTGGTCGAATGAGCCTACTGGGATCCGGCAAGTCTGATCCGTTCGATCGAGCGGCAAAGACGATGAGTCGGAAAAACTGTTGTGATGCTCAAACTGCCGCGCGCAAAAATATCCCCGCGGCCACTGAAAAGTGGCCGCGGGGATGTGGAAGTGGCGGGGGCAGGATTTGAACCTGCGACCTCGAGGTTATGAGCCTCGCGAGCTACCTGGCTGCTCCACCCCGCGTCATGGGTGTGCAGGTACTATATCGGATGACCCTCCGAGGGTCAACCAGACTGAACTGCGGCCGCCGCAACGGTTTCGGAATCGTCAGCCGCCGATGCGTTTTCTCCAGTCGGAATCGTCGGATCGACCGTTTCGATCACCCGCATCGACTTCCAGCGGCCCGAGCGGAATCGAAGCCAGAAGCAGACCGCCATCGAAAAGACGTAGGCCGTCGCGAACGCCCACGCCCAATACAGGCTCGCTCCCGAGATCACGACGATCGTCGTCGGCAGGATCATGATCGGCCAGCCGAGGGCGAACGTCAGCAGCGACACGAACCAGGTGTCGCCAGCCCCTCGCAGGGCGAAGGCGAAGGTCACGTTGACGGAATCGGCAAGCGAATACAGGGCGACGCAGGTCAACAGCGTCGGCACCAACTCGGCGATCGCGGCGAACGCCTCCGGATCGCGGTCGCCTTCGAACAGGGCGACCAGAGCTTCCGGAAAGACAAGGTAAACAGTCGCGACGATGCACATGTAGCCGAAGGCCCACTTCAGCCCCGTATACGCCGATCGTTCGGCGAGATCGGGCCGGTCTCCGCCGAGACGCTGGCCGACGAGAATCGACACCGCCTGCCCAAGTCCCATCAGGGGCAGAAAGGCGACCATGTTGAGCCGCACGGCGAGCGTCGTGGCCCCCGTCGCGGCGTCGCCGAGCCTGCCGATCATCTGCACGAAGACATGAAACACGAGCACGTCGAGAAATACCTGCGCGCCGGCGGGGCCGCCGTATTTCATCAGGCGTGTGAACAGGTCAGGCTCGAAGCGCCATCCGGTGAGAGTGCGGAACTCCGTGCGATACATCGGACGCAGCAACAGCGCGAAGCCGAACAGGGCCGAGACGCAGGAGCCGACCGCCGTGGAGATTCCGGCTCCGGCGATGCCCATTTCCGGAAATCCGCCCCGACCGAAGATCAACAGCAGCGCGAGGACCATGTTGACGGCCGTCCCCGCGGCTTCGATGCCCAGGACGGTCCAGGTCTTGCCTCGACCTGAAAAGAAGCCGTTGACCGCCGCCAACACGAGCATCGGCAGCGCGGCACAGCAGAGACACCGGAGATAGACGACTTCCAAGGCCTGGAGTTCCGGAGAGTGACCGCCCAGGCTGATCAACTGAGGCGCCACAGGCAGGATCGCCAAAAACGCCATTCCGGCGACGACGGCGAAGTAGATCCCCTGCCAGACGGCGGGACCGACGCGCTCGGGACGCCCCGCCCCTGTGTACTGGGCGACGAACGTCGAGACGTAGCCCGCGGTCACCTGCAAGAAGCCGAAGGCGAGCCAGAACCACATCATTGCGGGAAACGACGCCGCCATTTCCTGCGGGTCGTGCCAGGACAGCAGCAACGTGTCCAGAAACACCTGGACCGTCATGAAGCTCTGGCTGACGACGAGCGGCAACGCGATCGCGACCAGCTCGCGGCTGCCGCCGGGGCGATGGACCGATTCGCTTGCCGTTTCAGCGGTGAGTGTGGCGTCGTCCATGATTTCTTCTGAAACGGCCATTGATCCAATCAGTCGACGAACCGGTCATCCTCGCTTCGCCAGCACGCGACACTCCACAGGGTCATGGGGTTCGCGTCGTTCATCAACGCATCAAAACTCCGCACTTTTCGGCGTTCGTGGGAACGGGATCACGTCGCGGATGTTCTGCATGCCGGTGATCAGCAGCATGAGGCGTTCGAGGCCCAGGCCGAACCCGGAATGGGGCACGGTGCCGTACTTGCGGAGCTCGCAGTACCACCAGTAATGAGCGGGGTCGAGATCCTGCTCGCGCATGCGGGATTCGAGCACGTCGAGCCGCTCTTCGCGCTGGCTGCCGCCGATGATCTCGCCCACGCGGGGCACGAGCACGTCCATCGCGCGCACCGTCTTGCCGTCGTCGTTGACCCGCATGTAGAACGGTTTGATCGTGCGCGGGTAGTCGTACAGGATCACCGGTCGCTGGAAGTGCTGCTCGGTCAGATACCGTTCGTGCTCGCTTTGCAGATCGCGGCCCCATTCCACCTGATAGTCGAACGTCATGCCGCTTTGGGTGAGGACCTCGACTGCTTCGGTATAGGTGACGCGCAGGAAGTCATTCTCGGCGATCATCCGGAGGGTGGTGATTGCCTCTTTGTCGATGCGGTCGGCGAAGAACGCGAGGTCTTCCTGGCAATCCTCGAGCACCGTCCTGCACAAGTGTCGAATGAACTCTTCGGCGAGCGCCATATTGTCGATGAGCTCGAAGAACGGCATCTCGGGCTCGATCATCCAGAATTCGGCGAGGTGCCGCGTCGTGTTCGAGTTCTCCGCCCGGAAGGTCGGCCCGAACGTGTAGCAGGGACCGAGCGAGCAGGCGAAGATCTCGCCTTCGAGCTGCCCGCTTACGGTGAGATAGGCGGGGCGCCCGAAGAACTCGGCCGGGTCTAAGGTTGAGGGTAGAAGGTTGAGAGAGGTCATTGATGGAGAATCCTGCTCTCGACTCTCGTCTCTCGACTCTCGACTCGCCGTCACTCGGAACATCGCCCCCGCGCCTTCGCAGTCGCTCGTCGTGATGATCGGCGAGTGCACGTAGAGGAATCCGCGCTGCTGGAAGAACTCGTGAATCGCGTACGAGACGCGGTTCCGCACTCGAAACACCGCACCGAACGTGTTCGTGCGCGTCCGCAAATGAGCAATTTCGCGCAGGAACTCGAAGCTGTGCCGTTTCTTCTGCAGGGGATACGCATCCGCGTCGGCGGTGCCTAGCAAACGCAGAGCATCGGCCTGAAGTTCCAGCCGTTGTCCCTTGCCGGGCGAGTCGACGAGCTTGCCTGAGATCGCGACACTCGACCCCGTCGTCACGTCCTTGATCGACTGTTCGTAACCGGGAACGTCCGCCGGCACGACGGCTTGCAGGCTCGCGAAGCAGGATCCATCGTTGACCTCAACGAATGAAAAGCCGCCTTTACTGTCGCGGCGGGTGCGGACCCAGCCGCGGATTTCAGCGGCGTCTCCTGGAGACGCGTTTTTCAGAAGGTCGGCGATCCGTCGGTACATGGAAATCTCTCTTTTTGTGAATTGCCTGTCTGACGCCAAGCGATGCGAACGGCGACAAGCGAACCGCGGAGGCGCGGAGAACGCAGAGGATCAGTCACGCGTCGAAAGCACTGCGTCCTCTGCGCCTCCGCGGTTCAATGCAAGTCTTCCCGAATTGCCCATCACTGTGGCTGACGAACGCGAGGCTTCGACTCGAAGCATACTCGCAACGCTCGCTGCGGGCTTGCTTGCGACCGTGGGAGGGGGTTCACACAATGGGGTGTTGATGCGAAGAATGCCTCGCGGTCGCGCCTTCGAGTCGGCGCGGCCCCCCGGCGGTTCGAACGACCCGCCCTTCACCCGCCCAGTCCTTTTTCTTCGATGGAGTTCAGCATGTTCGGCCCCGCGTTGCGGCGGCTCACTTCCTGGTTCGTGCCAGCGTCGATGGTCGCGTTGATGTCCGCAGGCGCTGTCGGCCAGGAAGCCGAGAACGCCATCCCGAAAAGTCTCGGCACGTTCAAGCATCCCGAGGACAATCTCTCGGATCCTCGCAAGATTGCCCTCGGCAAGCAGCTTTATTTCGATCCCCGGCTCTCGGCGGACAAAACCGTCTCATGCGCGACCTGCCACGATCCGAAGCACGGCTGGAGCGACGGACGGGCGACTTCCGCGGGCGTCGGCGGGCAGGTCGGCGGTCGGAACGCACCGACCGTGATCAACTCGGCCTTTCATCGTTTCCACTTCTGGGACGGCCGCGCCGCCACACTCGAAGAACAGGCTCTCGGGCCGATCGCGAACCCGATCGAAATGAATCTGCCCGTCGAAGAGGCCGTCAAGCGTCTCAACGAGATCGAAGGCTACAAGAAGCAGTTCAACGAGATCTTCGGCGGCGACGTGACCAAGGAATGTCTCGCCAAGGCGCTCGCTGCCTACGAGCGCACGATTCTTTCGGGCGATGCACCGTATGACCGATTCAAGGCGGGTGACACCTCGGCTCTGTCGGAGCCGGCGGTTCGCGGCATGAAGCTCTTCTTCGGGAAAGCGAACTGCTCGGCGTGCCACTCAGGACCGAACTTCACCGACTTCGCGTTCCACAACATCGGGGTCGGCATGGACAAGCCGGAGCCCGACAAAGGCCGCGTCGTGATCAGCGAGCTTGAAGGCGACACCGGCGCTTTCAAGACGCCGACGCTCCGGGAAGTCGCCCGCAGCGGACCCTACATGCACGACGGCGGCATGAAGACGCTCGAAGAGGTCGTCGAGTATTACGCGAAAGGCGGCACGCCCAACAAGTATCTCGACGAAGAAATCTCCAAGCTCAACCTGACCGACCAGGACAAGTCCGACCTGGTGACCTTCCTGAAAGAAGGCCTGTCGAGCGACACCTATCCGATGCACGAAAAGCCGGAATTGCCGGAATAAGTCGAGATCAGCAGTTCGGCCGCAGCAATGCGGCCGACTCTTTTGGGATGAGTGATCACATGCTGTCGACCGGTCGTCTCGAACAACTTATGGAATCGGTCATGTTCGTGCGCGACGGGGCCAGTGGGCGATTCTCTGCGACGTTCGACGCACTGGAACGTCTTGCGGATGAACAGGGCATCGCCATCGCCGTCGTCGGTGGAATGGCGGCGGTCCATCACGGTTATGCGACGACGACCGAAGATGTGGATATTCTTCTCGCGTCGGCTCAAGCAGACGACTTCTTGCGAGCCGCACCGACCTACGGTTTCATCGTTCGCCGCCGCTTCCCAAGAGGTCGGTATGTTCTGGAACACTCGTCCGGCGTGGAACTCGATGTCGTGCCGGAGGGCGGCAGGCCGCGAGATGATGCGCCGGCCCCGATTCCGTCACCGACACACGTCGGCGTGTCGCATGGCCTGGCCTACGCGAGCCTTGAGGGTTGGATCGAGATCAAGCTCGGCGCCAACAGACTCAAAGATCGCGCGCACGTCGTCGAGGTTCTGAAAACGCTCGAAGCATCGACCGTGGAGCGGATCAAACGGCATCTGCATTCCGTTCATTCCGTGCTGGTCCAGCGCTTCGAAGAGCTTGCGGACATCGCGGAAAGCGAACGATCCGGGCGGGGCGAATCACCCTAACACCGGGAATCCCCCAATCGGCGCGGTTTGCAATCGTCATGTAAGACGGCTAGATTCGCGGCGACAGGCGATCCACTCTCAGAACATCTTCCTGTTTGAAGGATTACAACATGTTGTGGAAGCGAATGATGCCGTCGTTCGTCGTGGCCGCCGCCGCGGTCGCTGTCTGGTGCACCGCAGGCGTGACCGCGGCTCAGGACAAGCCGGCTGAAGAAAAGCAGGAAGAGAAAGCCGCTGAGCCGAAGGCCGAAGAGAAACCGGCCGAAGAGAAACCTGCCCAGGAAAAGCCCGCCGAGGAGAAGCCGGCGGAAGAGACCAAGCCCGCCGAGGAAAAACCGGCCGAGGAAAGTAAGGCGGAAGGCCCCGAAGCCGTCACGCTGGTCACGAATCTCGAGAATCCTTCCGGACTCGCGGTTCATGCGAAGACCGGCCACGTCTTCATCGCCAGCAAGTACGGCGTGTATCGCTACGATCCCAAGGGTCACGGCGTGACGCTTGAAATCAGCGGGTATCCGACGGACGTCTACGGTAAGGGGCCGATGTACGATATCGGTCCGCTCGGCCTCGATTTCCTCGGTGAAGAAACCCTGATCGTCGGCGACGGCAGCCGTCCCGACGGCGAAGAACTCGTTCGCACGTACAAGATCAGCGACGCTCCGGCCGACATGCCCGTTCCCGAAGGCAATGCCGAGAAGACGCTCGGGCCGATCAAGGAAGGCGCCGACACGGCGTCGGAGGAGAAGACGACGAAGCCCGAAGGCAACTTCTATGACGTCGCCGTCGGCGAGAAGGGCGTCTTCATCAGCTCGAACGGCGACGACACGAAGGGTTGGATCCATAAGATCGAGGTCGTCGACGGCAAGCTCGGCGACAAGCTGGTGCCGACGATCGCCACCAAGGCCGACGTGCAGGTTGATGCCCCCGTGCCGCTGGAGTTCAGCGCCGACAAGACCGAGCTCTACGTCGGTCAGATGGGCGAGATCAACGTCCCCAACGACAGCCTGCTGCTCGTCTACGATCCGAACAGCGGCGAGTTGAAGAAGCAGTACCCGCTCGGACTGCACGATCCCGCCGGGATGGCCGTCAGCCCCAAGACGAAGAAAATCTACGTGACCGACTTCGCCTGGGCGAAGCCGGAAGAGGCCGGCCTCTTCGAGGTCACTCTCGAAGGCGACAAGGCGACGACCAAGAAGATCCTGCAACTCGACAAGCCGACCGCCTTGGCGTTCGACAAGGACGGCAAGCTCTACGTGACGACGATCGGCACGGTCGATGAGAAGGCCAAGACGAAAGACGGCGAACAGCTCTCGCCGGGCAAGCTGATGGTCATCGACGCCGGGCTTTGATCAAATTTTCCGTCGTCGTGAGCACAATTCGACGAAGCCCACCCGCTGCGGCGGGTGGGCTTCGTCATGCGCCGACCGAAGCCTTGATTCGGAGCTTTCGGCTTCTATACTGCCTGCGAATTCACTCGCCGGCTGAATCGGCCGGCATTTCGTTGGGCCGCGCATTTCGACGAAGGACGCACTCAAGACATGGCGACCGCCACCACCACCGCTGCCGAGCCGAAGGCTTACCCGTTTGCCCGCGTCGGTCATCCGGCCCCGGATTTCGAGGCGCAGGCGTATGACCGTCGCCATGACGGGAACGAAGAGAAGATGTTTCCGACCGTGCGGCTGTCGGATTACCGCGGCAAGTGGGTGTGCCTGTTCTTCTACCCGCTCGACTTTACGTTCGTCTGCCCGACCGAAATCGTGGCGTTCAACAAGTCGCTCGGCGACTTCGAAGATCGCGACTGCACGGTGCTGACGGCCAGCACCGACAGCGTATATTCGCACAAGGGCTGGTGCGATTCGCACCAGGATCTGAAGGGCATGAAGTATCCCATGCTCGCCGACACCAGCCACGAACTTTCCCGTTCGTTCGGCGTGCTCGACGAGAAGAAGGGCATCGCCTATCGCGGGGTGTTCATCATCGATCCGCAGGGCGTCGTCCGCTGGATGGCGGTGCATGATTTGGGCGTCGGCCGCAACGTCGATGAAGTGCTGCGCGTGCTCGACGCGCTGCAAACCGACAAGCTTTGCCCCTGCAACTGGAAGAAGGGCGAACAGACGATCGATTGAGCGTGGCATAGCCTACAAGAAGTTTAGAGCCCACCGGACGCAACCGGTGGGCTTCTTCGTCACTGCTGCCCATTTCCTAATTCCGGTTTTCCTTTTCCCACCCGCCATGCCCCGCATCGCGCCTCTTCCCGAATCCGCAGCGACCGACAAGGCCGCGCAGACCTACGGCCGTCTCCGCGAACTCTTTGGCGACAAACCGGTTCCCGACGCTTTTCTGCCGATGGGACGAGTGCCGGCCTTCGTGTCCGACTTTTACATGAACTTCAAGAAGTTCGTGATGACGGGCGGCGCGATCGACGCAAAGACGAAGGCGGTCATCGCCCTGTCCGTCGCGTTGAAGGAAGGATCTCATGGATGGTCGGATTTCTATTCCGATCACGCCACAGCGAACGGCGTCACCGAAGAGCAGATCGCCGAGATCGCCGCCCTCGTCGCGACGAACGCAATGTACAACACGTTCTTCAAGTTTCGCGAACTGGCAGGGAGCGAACTCTTCTCGGGCATGGCTGTCGGTCTACGGGCGCATACGTTTCACGGCACCAGCTTCGACGAGAAGACCGTCGAGCTCATCAACGTCGCCATCAGCGACCTCAACGCCTGCAAACCCTGCGTCTCGGGCCATGTGAAGAAGGCCCGCGACCTGGGCCTCTCAGACGACGCGATCCTCGAAACGATCCAATGTGCCTCAGCCGCTTACGCCGGCGTGCAGTTCACGAAGTCGGCGGAGTCGTGAGAACCGCGTTGTGCGGCGAATACCGTAGGTCAGGCTCCCGCCTGACGATCGCATGTGCCTTGTCTTTTGCTGGCGTTTAGGTGAAGCCTCTCGTTTGACACCTGCGAACTGTGTCAAACTTGCGTCAATCAATCCCTCTTCGCCGCTTGTCGGGGCGCTCACCGTCCCCGCTTTCCCGGCACCGACTAAAAACGGCCGGCGGCGACATGCCGCCGGCCGTCAACGCACAGCTTCACATCTTACTCGAAAGGACTTTCACTCGCTCGTCTCGGCCGCTTTTTCGCCGAAGGAGAGGCGCCCCATCTGGCGCCGCGCTTCCTCGTCATAGACGTGGTAGTAGTGACGCACCATCTCGCTGTTCTTGTGGCCGAGCCAGTTCATCACCATCCGCTCGGCGACCCCGCCATTCGCGCATGTCGAACAGAAGTAGTGCCTGAAGGAGTGAGGCGTGCCGTGGGCAAAGCCCCGCTCATGCTCCGGCGTCGGGAAGCGTTCGGCGAGCGCAGCCTGAACTTCCTTGAGCCCTTCGCGGACGCGCTTGTCCGTGAGTTGCTTGCCATCGGGACCGCGAAACACGAATCCATCCGCATGCCGCGGCAGCGCCTTCAGGACCGGTCGCAGGTCCGCATGGATCGGAAACGTCCT
>JACCRE010000175.1 GCA_013813775.1 Planctomycetaceae bacterium | reverse complement strand
GCTTAGCAGCCCGTTGAAGTATTCAAAATGCCTCGCGACGCGTCTGAGTCATGAGCCGAATTCCCTGCATTTCTCGACATTTGGCTGGTTCGTCGGCCGGTGCCGTCGATTACTTCAACAGGCTGTTAGGCGATCTTGCGCCACCGCATGTGATGCAGCACTTTGACCAACTTCGCAGTCGGATCAATGCAATCCTTGATCGCGAGCAGTCGAGCCACGCATTGGCACAGGTCTCGAAGTTTCCTTGGCTCTACGGTGCGATCGGGCAAGTTCCATCAGAGATCATGTTCGTCTGCGAAAATCCGAGTTTCGCAGGTGTCGAAGCCGCACATGTCGAAACGATCGACGGCGGACCGCCGGACATCGAAGCCCAGTGGTGGGGCGGACCACGCAACCCCGCTGCGACACGCTTCCGATGTGTTCTCTGTGAACTCGGGCTGAAGACGAACGGCGTTGCCGAACGCGGCGGATGGAACTGCTACATCACGAATGTGATCAAGGCTGCGAACGTCGCCAAGGAGCAAAGTGCCATAGGTTCGAAGGCTCTCGCGGCTCAAGCACAGATTTGGGCTCCGGTACTTGCGTGGGAGATGGAAAGAGTCGCCCCCCGTCATCTTTTCTGTGTCGGTGGGAAAGCCGCAAAGGCTGTCAAGCTTCTTCAGAAGGAGCGACTCATACCGCGAGTGTCACTCTCTGAAATCTGTCATTACTCCGCGCGTGGCAGCCACGAAAAGGTTCGATCTGAAATGCTCGCAGGCATCCGGCAAGGGTTGCAGACTCTGCGTGCGCGAGCATAGCTGTCACCCCCCATCAAGATACCGCTTCGTGATCTCCCCATACGCATCGATTCGCCGATCCCGCAAAAACGGCCAGTGGGTGCGCACGACGTCGAGGCGTGACAGGTCCAGCGGCACGATGAGGACTTCTTCTTTGTCGGCGGAGGCTTTCGCGAGGATCTTGCCGTCGGGGCCGGCGACGAAGCTTTGACCCCAGAATTCGAGGCCTTCGCCGCGATCATCGGGAGTCGGTTCGTGGCCGGTGCGGTTGACGGCGACGACGTAGCAGCCGTTGGCGACGGCGTGCGAGCGCTGGATGAGTTCCCAGCTCTCGTGCTGCGACTCGCCGTACTCGGCTTTCTCACTGGGGTGCCAGCCGATCGCGGTGGGGTAGAACAGGATCTCGGCGCCCTTCATCGCCGTGAGGCGGGCGGCTTCGGGATACCACTGGTCCCAGCAGACGAGCGTGCCGGCCTTCGCGAACTTCGTGTCGAACACGCGAAAGCCCAGGTCGCCCGGCGTGAAGTAGAACTTCTCGTAGAACAGCGGGTCGTCGGGAATGTGCATCTTCCGATAGCTGCCCATGAGCGAACCGTCGGCGTCGAGCACGACGAGCGTGTTGTGATAGACGCCCGCCGCCCGCTTCTCGAAGAGGCTCGCGAGAATGACGACGCCGAGCTCCTTCGCGAGCGATCCCATGACTTCGGTGGTCGGACCGGGGATCGGTTCGGCGAGATCGAAGAAGCGATGCTCTTCCGTCTGGCAGAAGTAGCGACTGCGAAACAATTCGGGCAAGCAAACGACGTTCGCCCCCTGCTTCGCGGCCTCACGCACAAACCGCACGGCCGTTTCGACGTTCGCAGCGGGATCGTCGCCGCAACGGAACTGCGTGAGGCCGACGTTGAGCTTTCTTACGGACATGCCGAACAGCCTTCATCTGATGCGTGCCGAGGCTACAATCGGACGGAATGTCAAACGCTTCCCGTTCGAGGTTTGTCGATGAACTCTGATACACTTCGCGAGTTCCTGAAAAAAAGACCCTTCGAGCCTTTCGCGATCAAGCTTTCAAATGGAGATCGCCACGAGATTCGACATCCCGAGTTCGCGATCGTCTCTCCAAGCCGTCTTGTGGTTGTCGATCCGGTCACAGAGCGAGTCTCGTTGATCTCGATGATTCATATCGTCGAGATTCAATCATTACAGACGAGCAACAATTGAGAGGGGCGTCAATAATCTCGGAACGGCCCTCGTGGTTCGCTGGCGTCCATGTCCTTCCGCCAGGCGTCGAACGCCGCTTTGAGTTCGGCAAGTTTCTCGGGCCGCTCGGCCGAGAGGTCGTGTTTCTCGCCGATGTCTTGCGACAGGTCGTAGAGACCCTCGCCCTTCTCGCTCTCGATCCACTTGTAATGACCGACGCGGGCCGCCTTGTCGTCGCGACGTTGCCAGAACATCGCATCGCGTTTCGATGGTTCGTCGCCCCGTAAGGCGGGCAGCATGTCGAAGCCGTCGAGCGTCACGTCGGCGGGTGGCTGAAGTCCGGCGGCCGCGACAATCGTCGGCAGGATTTCGAGCGACGTGAGGAACTCGCTGCACACCCGGCCCTTCGGCAATCCTGCCGGCCAGGATGCGATGCAGGGCACGCGCAGGCCGCCTTCCCACATCGTCGCCTTGCGGCCTTGCAGCGGCGAGTTGTCGGCGGGACCGCCGCCGCCGTTGTCCGAGAGGAACACGATGAGCGTGTTTTCCCGCACGCCTCGCTCGTCGAGTGTGTCGAGCAATTCGCCGACCGCGTCGTCCATCGACGTGACCATGCCCATGTACTTCGTGCGGCGATCGGCGGGATCGCGATCGGGGTAATGCCGTTCGAGGACTTCCGCGGGAACCTGCAAGGAATCCTTCTCGAGATTCGACGCCGAGTGCGGCGCGTTGAAGGCGAGATACAGGAAGTACGGTCGCTCGGCGTTTCTGCGGACGAAGTCGAGCGATTCGCGCCTGAAAAGATCGGTCGCGTACCCGCCTTTGTCGTCTTCCGTTCTCTCCAGGCCGCGAAACATTGAGGGCACGCCGTAGCGTTCGTGGGTGTAGTAATCGATGCCCGTGTTCGCGAAGCCGTAGAAGTCGTCGAAGCCGCGGCGGGGCGGCAGAAAGCGCTTCGCACGACCGCTGTCCCACTTGCCGATCATGCCCCTGGCGTAACCGGTGTCGTGCAGCACATCGGCGACGGTCACTTCGCGGAGGCCGAGGCCGAGAGTCATCTCGGGCGAGACGGCGTATTCGGCTTCGGTCATGCGACGGCCGTAATCGACGACGTCGTTGCGAATCATGTCGTACAGGCCGTTCCGCTGCGGATAACGGCCCGTCAGCAGGGCGGCCCGCGACGGCGTGCAGGCCGGCCAGGCGACATAGAAGTCGGTCAACCGCACGCCTTCAGCGGCGAGGCGATCGAGATGCGGCGTTTCGATGTCGCGGCCGCCGTAACAGCCGAGATCGGCGTAACCTTGATCGTCGGCAAGGATCAGCACAATGTTGGGCCGGGTTGCATCTGCGGCGGACGACGTGGATAATAGCAGAAGATAAGCAAAAGCGACGCGCGCTGACCGAAGCGGATGTGTAGCTAAACTGTGTAGCAAACGCTGCCGTAAATCAGCCGTCAACTGTGGAGATCGGGACATGGGAGCAGCTTCCAGGCGGGCGGCGAAAAAGACGGTGAAAGGACGAGGCGGCGTCGATCCGGTTCTGAATGCAGAAACGGTCAGCGGCGTGGCGGAGATTCCCCACGCGGTAGATCCTCGCCGAGGAGTGGTAGCAGCACGACCTGACAGAATCTCGATTATACCGCGTGCGGTCCTGAATGAGATGTTTCCCTGTTTGTGAGTTTCTGCGACACTTGGTGTGGCGGTAGATTGGCCGCTGAAGGTCTCGCGGCACGCAAGGAGGCGGAACATGGCCTGGTTGCG
>JACCRE010000147.1 GCA_013813775.1 Planctomycetaceae bacterium | reverse complement strand
CGGGCTTCGGTTGTGTGAATACGTCGTGCAAAATCAGGCTTCGAGGTAGCCGTTGTTTTTCAGGTATGCGACGACCTCTTGCGCAAGTTCATCGATGCCCTTGGAATCGCTGTCGAGGACGAGTTCGGGCTTTTCCGGCTCTTCGTAAGGAGCACTGATGCCGGTGAACTCCTTGATCTCGCCGGCGCGGGCCTTCTTATAGAGGCCTTTCGGGTCGCGCTTCTCACAGGTGTCGACCGACGCCTTCGTGTAGATCTCGACGAACTCGCCGGGAGCGAGAATGGACCGCACCATGTCGCGATCGGCCCGATATGGAGAAATGAAGGCCGTCGTGGTGATGACGCCGGCTTCGACGAACAACTTGCCGACTTCACCGATGCGGCGGATGTTCTCGCTGCGGTCTTCCGGGCTGAATCCGAGGTTTTTGTTGAGGCCCATCCGAATGTTGTCGCCGTCCAGCACCATCGTGTGCTTGCCCATCTCATTGAGCAGGTGGTCGACGGTATTGGCGACAGTGCTCTTTCCGGCTCCCGAGAGTCCCGTGAACCAGAGCAGGGCACCCTTGTGCCCGTTTTTCTTCGCCCGGTCGGCTTTGGAGACCTTATGTTCGTGCCAAGTGACGTTCGTTGCGACTTGCTGGGCCATGAAACTTCAGTGTTGAGGGGGAAAGGGGACGGTGGGCCGCGTGAAGGGACATTCCAGTTCCGAATGGTAGAGAAACTGCGATCAGGCGCAAAGGCCACGGCCCGTTAACCACGAAGCGCTCGGGGAATCGCCCGAAGCGTTCGGAACGTCGCTTCGATAGGCTGAATCGGAACGATCGAGCATCGTGTCGCTTGATGTTGAGTCCAATCAATAAGGAGTTGAGCGTGCAGATTCAGATCAACACCGACAACCATATTGAGGGTCGCGAGGCTCTCGCGCAGCGGGGAACCGGCATCATCGAGGGGACGCTCGGTCGATTCGGTGATCGCCTGACTCGCGTCGAGGTTCATCTTAGTGATGAGAACAGCCACAAGTCGCGCGGCGACGACAAACGCTGCGTGATGGAAGCTCGCCCCGCCGGCTCGCAGCCCGTCGCGGTCACCCACATCGCCGACACGCTGGACCATGCTTTGGAAGGTGCCGCCGAGAAGTTGGAACGACTGCTCGACAGTCGTTTCGGCCGGTTAGACGAACATAAAGGACGCACCTCGTTCGCCGGCGAACAAGATCTCTGAACGCCGTGTCTGACGCGGACGGCGCGTTGGCGTACGACTCTCCAGGACGGCCGCGGCAACTGGTTCGAGAAAATCGTTCCTGTTATCCTGCCGTACTTCCCAAACTACCGGGTTGTTCGCCGGTCACGCGGCACTTCGCTGTACTGGCCGTTGGAAGTTGATTCCCACTCCATCGCGTCATGCCGGACGACGGCACTTCGTTCTTACAATGCCCCAGAATCTTCTAAAGCTCGGCCTGCCCGCCGGCAGCTTGCAGGACGCGACCGCCGAGTTGTTCCGCAGGGCCGGGTACAAGATCAATTTCTCAAGCCGCTCGTACTATCCCACGATCGACGACGATGAAATCGAATGCCTGCTGATTCGTGCGCAGGAGATGGCCCGTTACGTCGCAGAGGGGGTGCTCGACGCCGGCATCACCGGTTTCGACTGGATTCAGGAAACGAACGCCGACGTCGTCGAGGTCTGCGAGCTCGTTTTCAGCAAAGTCAGCCGGCGGCCGGTGCGGTGGGTGCTGTGCGTGCCCGATGATTCGCCGGTGACGACCGTTAAAGACCTTCAGGGCAAGCGGATTGCGACCGAAGCCGTCGGTTTGACGCAGCAGTACCTCGCGCGGCACGGCGTGACGGCAAAGGTCGAGTTCAGTTGGGGAGCGACCGAAGTCAAACCGCCGAAACTCGCCGACGCGATCGTCGAAGTCACTGAGACGGGCAGCAGCCTGCGGGCCAACAACCTGCGAATCATCGACGAAGTCATCCGGAGCACGACAAGGCTCATCGCGAATCGCGAGGCGTGGGCCGATCCGTTCAAGCGGGAGAAACTCGACAACATTGCGCTGATGCTCAAGGCGGTGCTGGCCGCCGAAGGTCGCGTCGGGCTGATGATGAACGTCCGCAGGGAATCGCTCGATGACATCCTTGCAGTGCTCCCCGCCCTGCAAAAGCCGACGATTTCTTCGTTGTCCGATCCCGAATGGGTCGCGGTCAACACGATTCTTGAAGAATCGGTGGTGCGGACGATCGTACCACGGCTCAAAGCGGCCGGGGCGCTGGGCATCGTCGAGTACGAGATCAACAAGATCATCGACTAGGGAACGGGGAATGGAGAGTGGGGCATGGCCGGTGACGGTCTACAAGGTCGGCGGGAGCCTGTTCAATTGGCCCGACCTGTTTGAGCGTCTCGCCGCGTTTCTCGCCTCCGAAAATGCCCGTCCATTGGTCGTGCCCGGCGGCGGAGACGTGGCCGACGTCGTGCGAAGCTGGGATCGCATCCACGGCCTGGGCGAGTCCCGCTCTCATCGCCTGGCCATTGCATCGCTGTCGCTGGGCGGCGAGTTCCTTACCGACGGACTCGGCGCCTCGATCGTCGCCGACCGACAGGAGGCCGCCATCGCATGGAGGGCAGGGAAGGTGGCCGTGCTTGATGTGAGAATGTTTCTGAAGGCGGAATCTATCGACGCTGCCACCCCTCTGCCGGCTTCGTGGGACGTCACCAGCGACTCGATCGCCGCCTGGATCGCCGACAAGTGGCCGGCGAGACTCATGCTGGTCAAGTCGGCCGCGCCAAGCCTCGCAAATGAGCCATTCGTCGACTCCTATTTCGAATCTGCGAGTGCCGGCCTGAAATCGGTTCAATGGGTCGACTTGCGAAGCGGTCAGCGAGGCGCGCTCGGCCGGCCAAAAGTCCAAAGATCGATTCAAAAGATGGTGAAATCAAATCATGTCCGCTGACACGCTCTGGGCGCCGTGGCGTCTCGACTACATCAAGAACCCCGACCGAAAGCCGGACGCGGCCGCCAAGGGCTGCTTTCTGTGCGACTATCGGGACAATTCCGGGAACGATGCGGAAAACTACGTCGTCTCACGCGGTCAGACGATGTTCGTGGTGCTCAATCGCTTTCCCTACAACAACGGCCATCTGCTCGTCGCGCCTCTCGCGCACAAGCAGTCTCTGGACGAACTCACCGAGAACGAGATGCTCGAATCCGTCGAACAGATTCGCCAGATGATCGGGGTGTTGAAGGCGACGCTGAACGCCGAAGGCTTCAATGTCGGCCTGAACCTGGGGCATGTCGCCGGCGCGGGCCTGCCGGGGCACCTCCATTGGCACGTCGTGCCGCGCTGGAACGGCGATTCCAACTTCATGACCGTCGTTTCCGATACGAACGTCATCCCGCAATCGCTGCAGACGCTCTATGACCTCCTTCGGCAAGCGATCGACGACGCGAAAGTCTGAAAGCGTCTCGTGGATTACGCCGATCGTGCGGCGTTCGTTCTCGATTTCGAAGCCGGCCCACTGTTCGTGCCGAAGTAGCATAGGCGCACTACAGGGCGTAGTATGTATGGTCTCCCTGCCGGATGGTGCCTCGACGCACGTCCGCCGTCGATGGCGTCGTTTCTCCTCCCGTCGATGATGCCGCCGTTGCCGTCACGCCGCGTTTTGGATCGAACCACAAGATGCTGCTGATCATCATTCGCGCCGTCTATGCGTTCGTTTGCGCCGGGGCGATCGCGACCTACGTCAGCCCCGGGGCTCGCGACTACGGCATCGACCAGCCGCAAATTGTCCGCGACTATCCCTTTCTGTCATTCACCGTGCTGCTCGCCTTGACGCAGTCGGTCACGCTCATCGACCTGCTCCTGCGGCGGAAGCGCATCGAGGTGATTTCGGCAGTTTACTTCGGCCTGCTCGTCGGAGCGTTGCTGAGTTACCTATTGCTGCAAGCGCTCGCGCCGGCGATTCGCGGCACCGACGCCCAGGGTGCGGTCGAACTGCTCGTCACGCTGATCCTGCCGTATGTCAGCATTTCACTGCTCTTGCAGACGAAGGACGACTTTCGGTTCGTCATTCCCTACGTCGAGTTCGCTCGCGAGCTGAAGGGGGGCAAGCCGCTGATTCTCGACAGCAGCGCCCTCATCGACGGCCGCATCGCAGACGTCATCGAAACTCGCATCATCGACGCCCAGATCATCGTGCCGCAGTTCATTCTGCACGAGGTTCAGGAGATCGCCGACAGCGGCGACAAGAGCCGCCGCTCCCGCGGGCGTCGCGGATTGGAAGTGCTCGCCAAGCTGCAGAACTCGCCGGTGGCCGACGTGCGCGTGCAGGAAGCGAAAGAAGACGTTCACGGCAAAGAGGTCGATCATCGCTTGATCGATCTCGCCAAGCAGGTCGGCGGGCGGATCGTCACGAACGACTTCAACTTGAACAAGGTCGCTGGAGTTCAGGGCGTCGATTGCATCAACCTCAACGACGTCGCCAACGCTCTCAAGCCGCGCTATCTGCCCGGCGATCACGTCCACATCAAGGTCATCAAGGAAGGCGAAAGCCCCGGTCAGGGCGTCGGCTACCTCGACGACGGCACGATGGTCATCTGCGAACAGGCGGCCCGGCAGAAGGGTAAAGAGATCGACGTCGTCGTCACGAGCGTGCTGCAATCGAGCGCGGGACGCATGATTTTCGGTCGCGAAGCCGTGGCCGGCGATCGTTATCCCGATCGCGCCGCTCCGCCGATGGCTGCCGAGAAAGTGTGATGAGCGACCACCTCCCGATCGTCATCGATGGTTACGGGCGGTGGTCGTCTGGAGCCAGCGCCCCGATTCGCGCAGAAGTCACCGCTGAGTATTCCTCGGTGCTTCAGTCAGCAGGCTTCTGGCAACGCTGGCGCATCAAGGCGGAAATCGAGCGGGAAGTTCTGCGCCGAATGAAGAACGTGCCTCAGCCTTCGCGGGAGTCGCTCTACTGAATCGTCGTCGCTACATTCTCTCGCTGACCGCGATACCGAGCAGATTCAGCCCCTTCGCGATCGTCCTCGCCGTCAGATCGCAAAGCACGAGTCGGCTGCGGCGGAGTTCCGCGGTCTCGGCTTTCAAGACCGGGCACTTGTCGTAAAACGACGTGAACGCCCCCGCGAGAGAGAACAGGTAGTCGGTGAGCACGTTGGGGCGGTCGTCGCGAACGACGCCGTCGATCGCCTCAGCGAAGCGATTGAGTTGCAGGGCCAAGGCCCGTTCTTCCGGTGCGTCGAGTGAAACGGTCGCGTCGTGCGCTCGCAGCTCGGCCGCATCGACTCCGCCCCGGCGAGCGATGCCGTTCACGCGGGCGTAGGCGTACTGCATGTAGGTCGCTGTGTCGCCCGTCGTGCTGAGCATCTTGTCCCAACTGAAGACGTAATCGCTGTCGCGGTTGTGCTTGAGGTCGGCGTATTTGATGCCGCCGAGGCCCACGATTTCCGCGATCCGGCAACGCTCTTCCTCGGGAAGCTCGGGACCGTCGGGCTTGGCGTCGTCGCCTTCCGAAACGATGCGATAGGCGCGCTCGACGGCTTCGTCGAGCAGGCTTTCGAGGCCGACGGTGTCTCCGCTGCGCGTCTTGAAGGGTTTCTTGTCGTCGCCCAGGATCGTGCCGAAGCTCACGTGCTTGAAAACGACGTCGTCGTAGCCCCAGCGATGCGCGGTCACGAAGAGTTGCTCGAAATGATCGCTCTGGCGCTTGTCCACGACGTACAGCATCGCCTGCGCCTGCCACTGCTCGATGCGGTATTTGATCGTGGCCAGGTCGGTGGTCGCGTAGAGGAACGCCCCGTCGGCTTTGCGAACGATGAACGGGGCCGTGAACCCCTCGTTGAAGACGCAGGTCGCTCCGTCACTTTCACTGGCAAGTCCCTTCGAGGCCAGTTCGTCGACCACGGACGCCAGCAACGGCTGGTAGTAACTCTCGCCCAGCTCTTCGTCGAACGTCACGCCCAGCCGGTCGTAGACGCGATGCAACGCGTCGAGACATGCCGGTAGGAAGCGCCTCCAGAGTTCCGTGTTGTCGGGATCGCCCGAGTGCAGCTTGGCGGTCTCCAGCCGGGCCTCAACCGCGATCTTCGGATGAGCATCGGCGAGTGCCTTGAGATCGAGGTTGTGCTCGATGGCGTCGCGCTTCGCTTCGGAGAACTGCTGTTCCTCGCGAAGCGCCGTCAATTCGTTTCGCAGCTTGCCAAGCCGCTTCTTCGCGTCCTTATCCTTCGGATCGAGCGCGGCTTCGAATGAGGCGATGTCCTCTTCCGCTGCCGCGATACGCCGCTCCAGCTCAGGCAGCTCCGCACGAGCCGTGTGGTATTCTGAAAGCTGATTCACGAGTCGATACAGTCTCGACAGCTCGGCGACCGGCTCGCGTTCGAACGACTCGCGATCGAGAAGATGCTTGTAGCCGTACAGGATCATGCCGAACTGGGTGCCCCAGTCGCCGATATGGTTGTCGCTGATCGCGCGATGACCGAGGAAGCGATAGACTCGAACGAGCGCGTCGCCGATGACCGTGCTGCGCAAATGCCCGACGTGCATCGGCTTGGCCACGTTCGGCGACGAGAAATCGACGACGACCGTTCGCGGCTCAGCGACCGGAACGACGCCGAGCCGTTTGTCAGCGACGAGCCTCGAAGTCTCTTGCGCGAGTCGATCGGCGCGAACGCGCAGGTTGATGAAGCCGGGGCCGGCGACCTCCGGCGAATCGCACAGGTCGGCGACGTCGAGACGCGACACGATCTCGCTGGCCACTTCTCGCGGAGGCTTCGAGAGGAGCTTGGCGAGCGGCATCGCCATGTTCGCCTGGAAGTCCCCGAACCGTGCATCCTGCGCCGGACGGATCATCGAGAGGAACGAATCGTCCTCGGTGGCGAAGGCGGCGATCGCCGATCCGAATCGAGAGCGAAGTTCTGCGAGAATGTCCACGGAGCCGTCACCTGCGCGAAAGAAGAAACCCGCGGGGACGTTCCCCGCGGGTCAGCACTGATACCAAGTTTTCGAGACGCACGGGAGGTTCACGCGTCGCGGACGAGCGACCTCAGCCGTTCGAAGTTTCTGTCTCTCCGGCGAGATTCAGCGCTTCACGCCAGTCGATCGACTTGGCATCGGCCCACAGATTCTCGAGGTCGTACGTTCGGCGGGTCTCCGGATCGAAGATATGCAGCACGACGTCGCCGTAATCATGCAGAATCCAGGTCGCCCCTTCCTGGCCTTCCATGCCGAGCCGTTCAGATCCGGCCGCGGCCATCACGTCGTCGGCCTTGTCGCCGATCGCGACCATCTGTCGCCGGTTCGTGCCGTTCGTGACGACGAAGTAATCGAAGACGGGCGTGACGGCCGTGAGGTCGAGCACCTTCGTGTTCTCACCGCGAAGGTCGTCGCAAACTTTGGCGCAAAGACAGGCCTGGTGCAGGGCGCGGCGGGCAGAACCAGTGGCGGTCGGCATGAATCCTGGTCTCGTCGGTATGGGTTGACATGGAATCCTACGCAGACCCACGTCTGTTGCAACCCGTAGACAACCGTCCCCAAGGAAAGGTTCAGCCCAACAGTCCGGAACTCGTCTGCCGCCGGAACTGTCGCTCGAGTTCCTCGATCTGAGACTCGTCGCTATTGTCCCAAACTCGCTGCAACGGCAAATCCGTCGGCATCTCTTCGCTGTTGAGAGTGTAGATGGCACGCAAGTAGATCATCGCAAGCAAGACCTCTTCGACCGCGAGACTATCCTCCGCGAAACCGGTGTGGCTTTCGAACACCGTCTCCAGCTTCTCGAGGCCCGACAGGAGCTTCTCCTGCGCCTGGGGGAGCTTGCCCTCTTTGAAGAGCTGTTGTCCGTCATAAATCTCGCGATGAGCGAGCGTGGTTTCGGTCCTCGATTCCGCCAGAGATCGCATCCGCCAGTAGCGGTAATTTGAGGTGTTTTGCAGGAAGTTGACCGCGTCGGTGATTTGCCGCGGAGTCACGGTGGCGCCCACAAGCTCTGAGTTGCGCCGCGCCAGCTCTTCGAATTCGTCGGGGCGAGTGACTTCGAGATGAATCGGGCCGACGGAACTCGGAAACTGCTCCGCGCCGTACTCTCGCGTCCAGGCGTAAAAGCCGTCGCGCCAGGTCTGCTGGGTCGTCTGATCGAAGCGGCCTTCGCGGTGCAGGGCGTCGGCCATGTCCATGTAGGAGTGGGCCGGATACGAGCGGAAAAGCTCCCGCATCATGATGTGCTGCGGTGGCCACTTCTCTTCGCGGTCGTTCGCTTCGAGATACCAGTCGCGCGCGGCGAGGTAATTATCGCTGAACTTGCCCTGATCGTAGCCGCGGTTGAACTCGGGATCGTGCCCGCCGTTGAACTGCTTCTGGTCGGGATCTTCGAGGAAATACTTGCGGAAGTAGTTCCATTCGTCCGATCGGCCGACCTTCTTGCCGAGTATGTCGCCCGTGTTGAAGGCGATGTCCGGACTATGGCTGTTGCGGTCGGTGCCGCGCATGTAGAACTTGCCGCCCTCCTTGACCCAGTAATAGCGGTCCGGCACGTTGTCCCACTCGGCGGACACGTTGTAGGCGAGATTCCAGCCCTGGAATTGCCAGACCTTGATGTAATGCGGCTGCAGCAGAATGATCGAGTCGGTCGTCGATCGAAGCTGGGCCCACTGCTTCTCGTCGCGCTGGTCGAGCGCGTTCTTCCAAAGCAGATTCACGGCGACGCCCCGGAAACCCAAGAGCACGAGGTTCATCGTGCTGCTCGACGGATCGACGTTGCCGAGGCTCGTCTCGCCCAGGTCATACTCGTTGCGCAGCGCCGCGAGCGTGCCGCCCGGCGTTCGAGCGCCCGTCTCGTCGCGACCAGGCGGACGGCCCAGGATCACGATCGGCGCCAGCAGCAAGAGCATGGCGAGCAGGTAAACGAGCTTCCGTTGCGCGGAAGTGAGATGGTTCATGACGCGATCCGAAGTGAGCGAGAGAGCCGCGTTCGGCTGAGTGTCTGGTGTGTGGTGTCTGGGGTGCGATGTCTGGGTATCAGACACCAAGCGACCAGGCACCTCATTCCCCTACTTCGATTCAAGCTCGCGGAACCGCAAGCTGTAATAACCCAATAATATGCAGGGAAGCAGGAAGGCCAAGGTCATCGCCATCGCCCGCAACAGGCCGGGATCGGTGGACCAGAAAACGTCGTAGCCCTTCGAGGTGTACTCCGACAGGTTGTAGACCCCGAAATCGGGAATCACGTATCGCACGAGCGACAGGCCCGCGAGGAACACGTGGTCGACGGACTGAATGACGGTCGTCGAAACGCCGGGCGCCAACTCAGTCGTCGGATTCATGTGCTTGACGATACGGACGATCGATTCCAGCGGGCCTCCACCCTCCAAAGTGACGTTCGAGCGAGTCACCGAAGCGAGATAGTTGTTCGAGAGTTCGTCCATGAAGCCGCGGAACGGGCTGCCGATCACGAGAAGCGTCAGAGTCAGCAACGTCGCGATCGGACCTTTGGCGAAGGTGCTCGCCGTCACGCCCAGCACGACCACCAGCACGGTCATCAGCCAAATGCCGAACACGGCCTTGAAGTAGCCCGACGCGAACGGCCGATCGGGTTTGCGGATGAAGAGGTCTGCCTTCGCCATCCCCAAATACTGCGCTCCATCCAGCGCAGCCACCTCGACCTGCAGCCGCCCGTCGTCGCTGACGACGTCTTCGAAGAGGTCGACCGTCCGCTCGGCCCCGGTCTCGTCGTCGACGACCTGGATCTTCCGCGGGATGTTCTGAACGTTGAGCTTGAATTCCTCGATCGCGAAGATCGCATTCGGGTCGGCGACTCGCGTCTTTTCAGGATCGTCCGGATTGGCGAAGTAGTACTGCACGTAGATGCCGCGCGACATGTCGCCCTTGTACGTGCGGAAGGCCTCGAACGTCGATTCGATCCGCAGGCGTTCCTCTTCGCGAGTTTCGCCGGTCTCGGGATCCTTGACCACGACCGACGTCATGGCGTCGGGCGTCACTCCGTCGAACGTGAAGATCGCGCGTTCGGGGGTCGCGCCTTCGATATAGGAGCGGTGCTGCCAGATGTCGCCGACGTTGACGCCCTCGCGCTTCGGCTTGCCTTCCCGATCGATGAATCTCAAATCGCCGAAGATCGGCACCCGGCTGACGAGCGCCGACTTCGCCTCGTCGGGCACCTGTCGCACGATCCAGAAGTAGCCGACGAGTCCCATTACCAACAGCACGATCGTATTGATGCCGACGTAACCGATCATCCGCCCTACCACGATCTCGCTGCGGCGCACGGGCTTCGTCACGACCGTATGCAAGCTGCGTCGCCGGATGTCCTCGGGAATGCCCCAGCACGACAACAGCAGCGCGACCGGCAGAATGAGCAGGCTGAGCGTCGTCAGCACGAATCCGACGAACACCTTGACTTGTTCATCGGCCCGCTGTTCCGAACCGGTCAGAAACCAGCCGGCGAACATGAAGACAAGGGCGAAGACGACGAAGACCAAAAACGCTTTGCGGCGGCGCGCCTCGATGAACGTCAGTTGGGTGATCGCCCACGTCCGTCCCGGCGAGATCGACACGAGATCGACGACGCCCCGCACCAGCCCCGAGAACACGCGGCGGACGCCGGCGAAGCCACCGGTCAGCAACCCGCCGATGAACGCGAACACCGCCACGACGACGGTGAAGGCCACCAGCACGAGCAGCCAGGTGCCAAGTGCCGGCAGAAACTCGAACGGCTGCGGATTGAACGTCAGCATGAGCGGAGAGGCGACGATCGAAGAGCGAGTTCGGAAGGGAAACGGCGCGTGATCAGCCCGAGCGGCCTATCAGGTTCGGCTTCCGGAAGAGGCCGCGGTGACGGCGGGTTCGGCGGCCCCGCCGTCACCGGTCGTGGGAGGAACCTTGCCGTCGACGAACCGCTGTCCGGGCCGTGCGGCGCTCGAACTGACGGTGTCGAGGAAGAGGTCTTCCAGGGTTCGCTTGGGATGCGAGACGCCCTCCAGTTTCGCCCCGTGCCGAGCGAGAACGGCTTCGACCTCGCGGATGGCGTCTTGGGGAATCGCGGTCGTGCGAAGCTGCGTTTCGCCTTGCGATTGCAGGAGTTCGTCGACCGTGCCGAGCAGCTTGAGCTCACCATTGTAGAGGATCGCGACCCGGTCGCACACGTCTTCGATCTCGGCCAGCAAGTGGCTGCACATGACGACGGTCTTGCCTTCCGACTTCAACTGAAGGATCAAGTCCTTCACATCGCGACGGCCGTTCGGATCGAGACCGCTGGTCGGCTCATCGAGAAAGATGATCTCGGGATCGTTGATCAGCGCCTGTGCCAGGCCGATCCGGCGCGTCATGCCCTTGGAATACTCTTTGAGCTGACGGCGGCGGGCATGGTCGAGCTTGACCAGCTTGATCAGCCGGTCGGAGCGGGTCTTTCGTTCAGAGGACGACAGACCGAACAGCCGGCCGTAGAAGTCGAGCGTCTCTTCGGCGTTGAGAAACCGATAGAGGTAGGACTCTTCCGGCAGGTAGCCGATGTACTTGTTCTTTTCGACGTCGGTCGCGGTCTTGCCGAGAATGCGAATTTCGCCCTCGGTCGGAAAGAGCAGTCCGAGCAGCAGCTTGAGGGTCGTCGTCTTACCCGAGCCGTTCGGTCCGAGCAATCCGAAAACTTCGCCGCGGTGCACGTCGAGGCTGAGCGAGTTGAGTGCTTGGACTTTCTTGCGTCCCCAGAAGTCGCGATAGACCTTCGTGAGGTTTCGAATCTCGATGACGGATTCCGGTTGCATCGGGTGCCTATTCGCCGTGACTACGACTGTGAAACGGCCGTGACGGACAATCGGATGGGAAGGGCAAAGGACGCACGGCCTTCGTTACGGTTTACGTCGCCCCAAGGGGAAGACGTTGGAAGGGAAGGGGTATCGCCCGGAAATTTCCGCCCTGCGATCACCGATCCATCGCCGTCCGCGCAGACCGGGTCCGACGGACGGCACGAAAGGCCGTCGGCCAATCTACGCGCCGCCCTCGGGCGACGCAAGCCGCCCCTATGCTTCATGTTGACGCTTCCGCGGCCGGTGGGCCGGTTATGCCAACGGGGCGAATCCGGCGGCCATGCCTCGATCGCCTTCTCGACGCCTTAGAAACGGGCCTCGCGGCGAGACAGGTATTCGAGCAACGCACGGTCGAAGCGCATGCTCGTGTCGAGCGGCACGTAGTCGGCCCCGATGGAGAGACATTCACGGCGGTAGCGTGCCCGGAACTCCTCGACGGCCTCGTGGTAGTCGGAACGCAGGCCGTCGGCGTCGAGCACGAGGTTGTGACCCGTTTCAGGGTCTTTCAGGTCCACCATGCCCTTGAAGGGGAAGCCGACCTCGGCCTCGTCGAGTACATGGAACAATATCACGTCGTGCCCGGCGTGCCGGAGCCGCCGCAGTCCGTCGAGCACCGGCTCGACATCAGTCAGCAGGTCAGAAAACAGCATCATCATGCTACGTTGCCTGACCATCGCCGCGATGCGTTGCAGATTCGCGCCGACGTCGGTCGCTCCGCTTGGCTTGGCTCGTGAAAGCAGGGCCAGCAGGTTGCCGAGCTGCGTTCGCTTGCTCTTCGCCGCCAGTGTGTCGCGAATCACCTCGTCGAAAGTGACCGCTCCGACCGGATCCTGCTGCGTGATCATCAAATAGGCGAGCGCCGCCGCCAGGCAAATCGCGTACTCGAACTTCGTGAGCTGCTGCCGATAGGTGTAGCCCATGCTCTCCGAGAGATCGAGCAGCAGGTAACCGGTGATATTGGTTTCGGCCTCATACTTCTTGATGTAGTACCGGTCGGTCTTGGCATAAACGAGCCAGTCGATGTCCTTGGGGTCATCGCCCTGGCTGTAGCGGCGGTGCTCACTGAACTCGACGCTGAAGCCGTGAAACGGGCTGGCATGCAGCCCCGCCAGAAACCCTTCGACGATGAACCTCGCCCGCAGGTCAAGCCGTGCGACGGTCTGAATGACCTCGGGCCTTAGGTACTTCTCAACGGGAGTCGGCATTCAAAGAACCTTAGGCGCGAGAGCGATGCGAAATCGCACGCGACGGACGCGAGTTCACTCGTACTTCGGAATCGAAGGCTCCGGCACGGTTTCGATGAGCCTGCGAATTACGACGACGCTGTCGACGCCTTCCGCCTGCGCCTGAAAGTTCGTGCTGATTCGGTGCCGCAGCACCGGAACGGCGACCTTGCGGATATCGGCGAGTGTCACGACGGCTCGGCCGTCCATCGCCGCGACCGCCTTGCCGCCCGCGATCAGAAACTGCCCCGCTCGAGGGCCGGCGCCCCAATCGACGAGTTCTTTGACGAACTTCGGCACGCTCCCGTCGCCGGGGCGGCTCGCCCGCACCAGCCGGGCGGCATAGCTGATGGTCTGCGGAGTCGCTTCGACGAGGTTAATCTGCTTCTGGAGGTAGCTGATCGATCGCGCCGACAGCACCTTGCGAATCTCCGGCTTCTCGCCGCCCGTCGTCGCTGCGAGAATCTTCTCCTCTTCGTCGAGCGTGGGATAGTCGACCTTCACGTTGAACATGAAGCGGTCGAGTTGCGCCTCGGGAAGGGGATACGTGCCTTCCTGCTCGATCGGGTTCTGCGTCGCGATCACGAAGAACGGCTCGGGCAGCGGAAACGTCTGCTGACCCACCGTGACTTCGTGCTCCTGCATGCTCTGTAAGAGCGCCGCCTGCGTCTTCGGTGGAGTGCGGTTGATTTCGTCCGCCAGCAGCACGTTCGTGAAGACCGGCCCTGGCACAAAGCGGAATTCCCGCTTTCCTTCGGGCGTTTCGTCGAGCACGTTCGTCCCGGTGATGTCGCTGGGCATCAGGTCGGGCGTGAACTGGATACGCTTGAACTGCACGTCGAGAATGCGTGCGATCGTGCTCACGATCAGCGTTTTCGCCAGCCCCGGCACGCCTTCCAGCAGGCAGTGTCCGCCGGTGAAGATGGCGGCGAGGATCTGCTCGATGACGGCGTCTTGCCCGATGATGACCTTGTGCAGCTCTTCGAGCATCAGGTCATGGTGGTTCTTGAACTTTGAGAGAAACTCATCGAAATCCCGTTTTTCAGCCGCCACAGGTGGTTTCCGTTAGAGAACCGAGTGTCGCTTCGCCCCCAAGCGTGTCGATGGATTCTAGGAAAAACTATGGGGCCGTACGAGCGGTGAGGTACAATTGTCGCGGCCGATGGGAGTCGGCCTCCCTTTGCTTGTCCCCTTTCCCGCAGGAGCCGACATGCGGGCTTCGTTCGCCGTCGCCGTCGCTGTCGTCGTCGCCTCTTGGTTCATCGTCCTGCCGCAGGCGCGAGGTCAGGATCTCTCGTCGCAAGAGGTGCTGAAATCGATTGACGCCGGCAAGAACTTTCTCGTCGGGCAACAGAATGCCGATGGCTCCTGGTCGAATACGTTCGGCCGGATCGGGCCCACGAGCCTCGCGGTGATGGCGCTCATCAACTCGGGCATGCCGAACGATGCTCCCGCCGTCCGCCGAGGGCTGGAGTTCCTGCGGAGCGTTCGCGAAGAGGATTTCAGCGGCACGCACGAGACCTACGAAACGTCGCTGCTCATCATGGCGCTTGCCGCCGCGAAGGACGCGGGACGGGACCGCGCACGCATCTTGGCGTTGACCACGCGTCTTGAAGGCGGACAGAACACCGGCCAGTGGTCCTACTCGTTGCGCGGATTGAACTTCACCGGCGGAGATCGCAGCAACAGCCAGTTCGCGGTACTTGGGTTGCGCGAAGCGGCCTTCGCAGGCATTCCCGTGAGTCGGGCGACGTGGCTCGTGATCGCACGGCATTGGCTGATGAGCCAGAACGCCGACGGCGGGTGGGCGTATTCCGGCCGACCAGGTCAGGGCAGTTACGGCAGCATGACGGTGGCCGGCATCGCCACGCTGAACATTGTGAAAACTCTGCTGCGGGAAGACGACCTCAAGAAAGACGGCACCGTCAACTGCTGCGGTCAGAATGAAGACGAAGATTTGATCGACGAGTCCCTGGAGCGTGCGTATCGCTGGATGGAAACCCGCTTCGCGGTGACGCATAACCCCGGCAGCGGCTCGTGGCTGCTCTACTACATCTACGGTCTGGAACGCGGCGGACGGCTTTCCGGGCGACGGTTCTTCGGCGACCACGACTGGTATCGCGAGGGAGCCGACTTCCTCGTGCGAAACCAGACGCCCCGCGACGGCGGCTGGCGAGGCACCGGCGGCGGCGACAGCGATCCCATCCTGGGCACGAGCTTCGCGCTCCTGTTTCTGTCGAAAGGACTGGCTCCGGTCCTCATCAACAAGCTGAAGTTCGGTCCGACGAAAGGTGATGGGGAGATCGTCGGCGACGCCTGGAATCAGAACCCGAACGACGCTCGCAACCTCACCGAGTTCGTCACGACGCATCCGAAGTGGCCGAAGCTCGTCACCTGGCAGGTCGTCGATCTGCCGAAGGTGGTGAGGCATGGCTCGGTGGGCGACTTGTTACAGGCACCGGTCCTCTATATCACCGGTCGCGAGGGCGCACCCAAATTGAGCGACGTCGAGGCCGCTCTTTTGCGGTCCTATGTCGAACAGGGCGGCTTCATCTTCGCCGTCGCGGGCTGCGATCGTCCGGGATTTGAAGCCGGCGTTCGCGACCTCGTCGCGAAGGTTTACCCGAACGGTGAGGGGCAACTGACGAGGCTGGGGGCCGATCACCCGATCTTTCGCGCCGAGTACCTGCTCGATCCGGATTCGGTCGAGCTGTGGGGAGTGGAGGTCGGTTGTCGGACGGCGATCGTGTACTCGCCCGACGACCTCGGCTGCTTGTGGGAGCGCTGGCTGCCGTACGATCCGGTCGGCCGCTCACCGAAGCTCGTCGGCATGATCACGCAGAAAATCCGCATCGGCGTGAACGTGGTCGCCTATGCGACGGGCCGCGAGCCGCCGTCGAAGCTCGATGTCGAGACGGATCCGAGCGACGACGGACTCAACGATGCCGTCGAACGCGGCCTGTTGCAGGTCGCCAAGCTGCGGCACAGCGGCAATTGGGACGCGGCACCGCGTGCTCTGCACAATCTGCTCATGGGCCTCAATAAAGAGTCCCTGATGGCGTCGACGAAGAAGAATTCGCTCGTGGCGACCGATCCCGACCTCTACAAGTATCCCGTCGTCTACATGCATGGCCGATCGTCGTTCACGCTCGGGCCAAAAGAGGCGGAACGCCTTCGCGAGCACCTCAGCCGCGGAGCCGTGCTGTTCGCCGATGCCTGCTGCGGCTCGGCGGCGTTCGATGCGAGTTTTCGAACGCTCGTCAAGACGCTCTATCCCGATGCCGAGTTCAAGCGGATTCCTCCCGACCACGAGCTCTTCACGACGGCGGTTAACGCCGATCTGTCGCAAGTCCGGCGACGCGTGCCGGGAGCGGGCGACGGGCCGATCGACGCCGATGTGCAGGTCGGTGAGCCGTTCCTCGAAGGCGTCGAGATCGACGGACGCTACGCGATCATCTACAGCAAGTACGACATCAGTTGCGCGCTCGAGAAGCAGTCTTCGGCAGCTTGCGCCGGCTACGTTCCACAAGACGCCCTGAAGATCGCAATCAACGTGATCATCTACGCGATGCTGCAGGACGTCGCATATGTGGGAGCGAAGTGAGTCGTCACGGCTTCCGCACGAGCAGTGCGTCGCACCAGTCGGCCCGATCGAGCACATCACCGTTGCGGCCGAAATCGACGGTCAGGACAAGCGATTGAACGCCCCTGACGTCGAGATTCGCGACGCGCAGCGGTTCTGACGCTCGCATGATCGAACCAGTGCGCACG
>JACCRE010000103.1 GCA_013813775.1 Planctomycetaceae bacterium | reverse complement strand
GCCGTGTTCCTACGTTGCGGAACGCCACGGAGGGCGTTCCCTACAGAACCAATTTCCGACACTGACCCAATACCGCCAGACATGATCATATCTGAACGTATTGAACAACGTCGCAGAAATTCTTTGTTGCGCAGGATTTTTACGTTTTTGCCGCAGCGGCGATCCGCCGTAATTCCTTCGGCAGCGGGAAATTCACGTGCTCGGTGCGAATCGTTTCTTCCCGAACCGAAGCCCCGAAGCGTTCGTGCAGCCAGTCGATCACGCCCTGCACGACGACTTCCGGCGCGCTGGCGCCAGCGGTGATCAGCACCGTTTCGACCCCCTCGAACCATTCAGGCCGTAACTCGCCGGCACCGTCGATCAGGTACGCGGGCTTGCTGCACTGGGCGCCGATTTCGCGAAGCCGCTGGCTGTTGCTGCTGTTCTGGCTGCCCAGCACGATCAGCAGGTCGGCCTGCACGGCGAGCTGCCGGACCGCGTCCTGGCGATTCGTCGTCGCGTAGCAGATGTCTTCCTTCTTGGGCGACTCGATCTGCGGAAAGCGCGTCCGCAGCCGGCTCATCACCCGCTCGGCCTCGTCGACGCTCAGCGTCGTCTGCGTGAGCAGGGCCAGCTTCGCGTCGGGCGGAAACGAAAGAGCATCCACCTCCTCGGGCGTCTCGACGAGCGTGATGCTTTGCGGAGCCTCGCCCATCGTGCCGATGACTTCGTCGTGCCCCTCGTGCCCCACGAGCAGGATGTGGTAGCCGCGTTTGGCGTAGCGGATCGCCTCCATGTGCACCTTGGTGACGAGGGGGCAGGTCGCGTCGATCGTCATCAGGTTCCGCTCGCGGCTCGCCTGGCGGACCTCGGGCGAGACTCCGTGAGCGCTGTAGAGCAGGATCGCGCCTTCGGGGACTTCGGCGACGGTATCGACGAAGGTCACGCCCAGCGCGGTGAAGCGATCGACGACGTAGCGGTTATGGACGATCTCGTGATAGACGTAGATGTTCGGGCCGAACATCTCGACGCACCGATCGAGCGCGGCGATCGCCATGTTCACGCCGGCACAAAAGCCGCGCGGGTTCGCAAGAAGGATTTGCATGAAGATCCGCAGGGAAGCGCAAGAAAGGACGAAACGCCGTCCGCCTCAGATGAATGCCGACTCAGGATTTCTCCACGAGAAACCGCAGCGACACGCATTCTATCACCCTCCCTGACGAGAGTAACGCCCGGTTTTGCGAAGAGCTACGCGATGCAGCGGTCTTCCGCGAGATCAGGAGCCCTCGGCAGCGGAGCGAGGTCCGGCTCGATGAAGCGAGTTTTCGCGTCCGGATGGAGCCGCCGAGCCGGCGAATAGAAAAGTCGCGACACGCTGCTCGACAGCAGTTGCGGATGTGCGTCGCAAAAGGCTTCCGAATCGGCGGTCGGCAGCTTTTCCTCATACACTCGCATCGTCGTATCGACGAGACGCAGGAAGGCAGCCGTCGTCGTTTCGTTGTAGCCCTCCAGCGGGCCGTCCGGTCGACTGTTCGCTGCGTTGTACGCTTTGATCCCGGCTCGAACCCGTCTCAACGCTTCCTCGAACGGGTGCGTCCGCAGATAGAGGAACGCGACGCGAATATGGGCCCGGTGCGTCCACTGCCCGAACGGAAGCGACAGATCCTCGAAACGTCGCAGCAGTTGATCGTCGGTCATCGAGAGACGCCTGTCCGTCCGTAAGGCTTGTTCCCTGACCTTAAAGGATCGCTGTCAGCGTGGCCTCCCGCGCGGACAAGGCCCGCGCCCTCGCGGTTCACTCCACCGTCACGCTCTTCGCGAGGTTCCTCGGCCGATCGACGTTGCAGCCGCGCAGCAAGGCGCAGTGGTACGAGAAGAGCTGTAGCGGAATCGCGGTGACGATCGGCTGGAGGTATTCCTCGACGTCGGGCACATAGATCACGTCGTCGGCGATCGAGGCGATCTTCTCGTCCCCCTCGCAGGCGATGGCGATGACCGGGCCGCCGCGGGCCTTCACCTCTTCGATGTTGCTCATCACCTTCGGGTAGATGTGGCAATGCGGAGTGATGAAGACGCTGGGCGTGTTGGGATCGACGAGGGCGATCGGACCGTGCTTCATCTCGGCGGCGGGGTAGCCCTCGGCGTGGATGTAGCTGATCTCCTTAAGCTTCAAAGCCCCTTCGAGGGCGACCGGAAAGTTGTAGAGCCGGCCCATATACAGCACGTTGTTCGCCTCGTGGTACTTCTCGGCGACTTCGCGCACGCGGTCGTGACATTGCAGCGTCCGCTCGACGATCCGCGGCATCTCTTTCAGATAACCGATGAGCCGACGACCGGCCGGTTCCGAGAGATGCCGCATGCGACCGAGGTACAGGGCCAGCAGCGTGAGCACCGTCACCTGGCTCGTGAAGGCTTTCGTGCTGGCGACGCCGATTTCCTGGCCGGCGTGCAGATAGATGCCGCCGTCGGCCTCACGAGCGATCGTGCTGCCGACGGTGTTGCAGATCGCGAGCGTGGGTTGCCCCTTCCGCTTGCATTCGCGCATCGCGGCGAGCGTGTCGGCCGTCTCGCCCGATTGGGTGATCGCGAAGACCATCGTGCGATCGCTCATGGGCGGATTGCGGTAACGCAGCTCGCTCGCATATTCGACTTCGGTGGGGATGCGGGCGAACTCTTCGAGCAGATACTCCCCGACAAGTGCCGCATGCCAGCTCGTGCCGCATGCCGTGAGCACGATGCGATCGATCCGCCGGAGATCCTGCGTCGAAATGTTCAGGCCGCCGAACTTGGCCGTGGCCTCGTCTTCGTCGATGCGGCCGCGGAGGGCGTTCTCGATCGTTTGCGGCTGCTCGTAGATCTCCTTGAGCATGTAGTGCGGAAAGCCGTTCAGGTCGGCTTCGCCGGGCACGTGCTCGAGCACGCGAACGTCGGGCGTCATCACGCCGCTGTCGCGATGGATGAGCGTGAACTCGTCGGCCCGCAGGATCGCCATTTCGTGGTCGGCGAGATACACGACCTGGTCGGTATGACCGACGAGCGGGCTGGCGTCGCTGGCGACGAAGTGCTCGTCTTCGCCGACGCCGATCACCAGCGGGCTGCCGTTGCGGACCGCGACCAGCAGCCCCGGGCAGTCGCGAAACACGATGGCGAGGCCGTAGGTGCCCTTCAGGTTCGGCAGGGCCGTCGTCACGGCCTTCACGCAGGTCGCATCGCTCGATGGGTCTTCGCCGAGCCGCGTGAGCTCGTCGAGGCAGTCGGCCACGAGATGCGCGACGGCTTCGGTGTCGGTCGCGCTGCGGAAGACGTAGCCCTTCGTCGTGAGATGCGAACGCAGCGCGGCGTAGTTCTCGATGACGCCGTTGTGCACGAGGACGACTTCGCCGTTGCCGCCGACATGCGGATGGCTGTTGTCGTCGGTGACGCCGCCGTGCGTGGCCCAGCGGGTATGCCCGATGCCCAGCGATCCGCTGACGGCCCGACTCTTGACGAGCCGTTCAAGCTCCGAGACGCGGCCCGCCTTCTTGCGCAGTTCGATCTTGCCGTTGCGCTGCACGGCGATGCCCGCGCTGTCATAGCCGCGGTACTCGAGCCGATGCAGGCCTTCGAGCAGCAACGGGGCGGCCTGGCGAGGGCCGACATAGCCGACGATTCCGCACATGCGGTCCGCTCCGGCGAGAAAAGTGGGGGTGAGGGGGGTGCCGAGGCGGATCGCAGCGCGAATCTGCCTGGAGGCCGGAATCTTCGCTTCAACCGGCGAAATTCCTACCGGAAAAGCCCGGACGACGGGCAACTATAGTCCCCGTTTCGACCTCGGGCCAAGCGGACTTGCCCGTAGGGACGGCGGAAACGAACAGTTCCCTACAGAACTTGTCCCCGCTTCTCACGCCTCGCTTCTTCGTTCTTCCGACTTCCTCACACTCTCTGTCGCGCCCTTGCGGCGTCCATGAGCAACTGAAAGTGCGGGCTGGCCTTCAACGGGGTGAAATCGTCGTCCGTTTCGGCCCAACCGGCGACGTCCGGGCAAATTCGCACCGCCCGACCCAGCCAGCCCATCGCGCGCGGCGTTTCGCCGATCAGCACGTAGAAGCGAGCCAACGCGAACAACACCGCCGGCTCGTTCGGATGCAAACGATTCGCATCCTCGACAGCGGCCACGGCCCGCCCCAACTGACCCAGCCTGCGGTAACAAACAGCGGCGCC
Organism: Planctomycetaceae bacterium; assembly: GCA_013813775.1. Lineage (GTDB taxonomy): Bacteria > Planctomycetota > Planctomycetia > Planctomycetales > Planctomycetaceae > JACCRE01. Next base: position 1,478 of record JACCRE010000103.1, on the reverse strand, counting down.
CATCAGCGCGGGCAGACAATCGGGCCGCTCAGCCAGCGTTCGCGTGTACGCGGCGATCGCCTTTTCATCCTGCGAGAGCGCCCGAAACGCGTCGCCGCGCAGCCGCAGACCATCGACGCGATGACGGCTCGATTCGGGGATTTCGCCGAGTTCCTTGAGCGCATGTTCCGGCATGTCGAGCGTGAGGTAACCCCGGGCCGCCTCGATCCGCCGATCGGCCCGCATGGCGGCCTCGTTCCCGCGTCGGCTCGTGTTTCCCGCCGCGCCGCCCGACATCCGTCACTCTCCCCGCTGTGGCATCGGCCTCGCGCCCGGCCGAGCGTCCGCCGCGCATGAGGACTCCGAAACCCTTGCTTTCAATGCTCATCGGATGATAGTGACCCTCGACTACAGTTCGGCCGGACAGAGGCCGAAATCCGTCTCGTTCGATCCCGGTTTCGATTTCCGGGCCGACCGAACCCGATCGTCCGCCGCAGCGTCCAAGCCATCAGCGGCGGTGGATTGAAACGACGACGCTCCGGAGCGATGGCTGAGTGGCCGAAAGCGCCGGATTGCTGATTTAATCGACCGTCGATCCCATTCCGGTGCTCTTGACCTCGCCGCTCTGTAAGTTTTCGCATCTTATCGGGCTAGATCGGGCTTTCGGGAACAGGCAAACGCGACTCGCGTCGCTCATTTTCACCCGAAGTCTTCTCTAGCTGTTCCCAAAGCCGTCACAGTCGGGTTACGACAGGCAGCTTGTAGCGGGGCTGATTTTTGATGGTATGATCGGGTCAGCCCGACCGACCCCCTGTTGAGCGTTTCATATTCAATGGGGGAGTCTGTGCGATGCCGTTTCGGTTTGAGTTGACTTGGGTCCGATCTGCTCCGGACTGTGACGCTTCCCGCCTCGCTTGGCCATCGCGTCGTCTCCTCACCGTCTCTCGGCTCGAAAACTCTCATTTCTCCTGGATCAGTTCCATCAAGGCAGGGCAGGAACACCCCTCATCCCCGACCCTTCTCCCCAGGGAGAAGGGGGTTGGATTCGAGCATCGATCCTGTGTTTGAAATCGTCCTTGAGAAACAACTTCCACACCAAATTGCAATCGGTTGTTTGAGAAAGGGGAGTTCTGTCAGAGCCTCTCAGGAACGCGGACCGCCCGGAAGCATCAGAGAGCCACGAACACGCTCAGAAAAGTCCGCGAAGATTTTGTAACACTCGCGCAGCGGTCGCGTATTCACTTCCGAAATGAACTTACGCGACCGGCGACCTGCGGCGGCAGAGAATCGCCGCGTGACCACCAAAAGTCGTGGATGGAGGTGAGTTGAAGAAGGCGGCGTGCTTGGCGAGAAAGGTGTTGAGCAAACGTCCTTTTTCTCCAGGAGCACACCGCCATGTCCGAAGTTACCGCAGCGACGATTCCGTTGCCAGCAGCGCGAGACAGCCTGAGTGACGTGCTGCGTCAAGGAGCCCAGATGCTGCCGACCCAGGCCATCGA
>JACCRE010000073.1 GCA_013813775.1 Planctomycetaceae bacterium | reverse complement strand
CGCAACCAGGCCATGTTCCGCCTCCTTGCGTGCCGCGAGACCTTCAGCGGCCAATCTACCGCCACACCAAGTGTCGCAGAAACTCACAAACAGGGAAACATCTCATTCAGGACCGCACGCGGTATATAAAGCCGATACGCCTTCTCGTGTGACGGCTTCAGGTTCGGCGTCGGCTCCGCTGCATTCGCGGCCGGCGTGCTCTTGATGGCGACCCCCACCGGCGGGCCGACCTCGACCGAGCCGCCGCGATCCATGACGTATCGAGCCGCCCGGCGATGCTCCAACTCGATCGCTTCTTCTGCGTCTTTCACAAGGCGACCGAAGTCTGCGTCGGGCTTGAAGTAAACCAGATACTCGCCGCCGCTGTCATTCGGAACGACGACCTGAATGAAATCGCCTTTGAACTGTTCGTCTTCCGACTCCCACAGCGTGATACCGTCCCAACGCGAAAGAACGCTTCCGCAAAACATTGCCCACGCATGCGCGGACGCGAGACGCAAGCCGCTTAGCTTCCAGTCGGTGAGCGTCGCAACGCCTTCGGTCGCGACGAACCAGAGCAATTCGTCTTTGCCAGCGAAGCCCGATGAGGCTTGTTCGATGAGCTTCTGTCGTGCCGGCCAGACCTTGCCATCAACGTCGAACCGTTCGGTCCACCACTCGGGAGACTGGCACCAATGTGCGATCATCTCGGCAGTGTGAAGGCATTCGCGCGCACGCGATTTCAGGTCGCGGAGCGCCGGTATCGTGACTTGCATCGCTGCCCCGTCCTATGCGGCAGAAGCCGCTGGGCTGGTCCTATGATTCGGAAAAGGCGGGGCAGACCCAGGGCGATCGCACGACATTCGCAAACGGTTGTCGTCGTTGGAGTTGCGGAATCAGTGGCCTTGGGTTCATGCTTACCGCAGGTTGTTTTACATCAAGGCTTTACGTCAGAATGGCCGAGCTTCGTGCGATTGCCCTGGGGCAGACCCGATAGGACTGCGGGCTTTTCGGGGATCAGCCTAGCCCACGCCTCACACCACTCTACACAATGTTCTTCATGCCGCGAATCTGGCCATGTCAGCCGGCCCAAACTCAATTAGGCAACCTGTCCGAATCATAGTAGAAGATGTGCTCCCACGGGCCGAGGTGGAGCTGGCCGTCGGTGATGGCGACGACGACTTCGCGGCCCATCACCTGCCGCTTCATGTGAGCGTCGGCGTTGTCTTCGCCGGTGCGGTTGTGGGCGTATCGCTGCGGAGACGCGTCGAAGGGCGCCAAACCTTCGAGCCACTTCTCGTAGTCGGCGTGCAGGCCGCTTTCGTTGTCGTTGATGAACACCGACGCCGTGATGTGCATCGCGTTGATGAGGACAATGCCGTCGCGAACGCCGCTCTCCTCGACGAGCCGTTCGACCTCGCGATGAATCGACACGATCGCCCGACGCTGCGGCACCTCCATCCAAAGCTCGTGGGTCAGCGATTTCATTTCGTTCCCGGCAGCCGGTCGTGAGGCACTCGGTCCACAATGCTAACGGGCGCGTCGAGGGAATTGAACATGACGTGTTCGATTTCCAAGATCACGCCTGGCGGTTGAAACGCATGTGTCTCGAACGTGCGCAACGACAGTTGCGACCGCGCGTCGCGGCACTCAGAATAACATGTCCTGCCGTCGCGGATGGATCAGTTGATGGCCGCTGAGTTCGCGTCGCGCCGAGATGCGCCTTAGAGACCTGACGAATTGAGAAGGTGGAAGTCAGACGAGTTGTCCGCGACGGAAGGCGCCGGCGAAGTCGAATCCTCTCACGTCTTTCCTCCTCATTTCTTCCGTTCTCACTTATGCGTCTGTCGTGGTTGCCGATGCGAAGCCTGACCGCCGTCAAACGCCCCAAGGCGCCGATCTACTCCGAGCATGAACGACCTCGCCTGCGCCGCGCGGGGCAGTTCAACGCCGACCTGCTCGACTATCTGCGGCCGTTCGTCGTGCCCGGCATCACGACATGGGAACTCGATCGCATCGCCTTTGAGTTCACGGTCGCGCACGGGCACAAGCCGGCGTGCCTCGGCTACAAGGGATACCCGAAGACGCTCTGTACGAGCGTCAACGAGATCGTGTGCCACGGCATTCCCGATCGCACGGTGTTGAAGGACGGCGACATCGTCAACATCGACGCGACGACGATCGTCGACGGCTACCACGGCGACAGCAGCGAGACGTTTCTCGTCGGCGAATGCTCGACCGAGGCGAAGCGGCTCGCGACGGCGACGCTCGAGGCGATGTTCGTCGGCATTCGCGCCGCTCAGCCTTACGTGACCGTGTACGAAGTCGGCCGCGAGATCACCGAGTACGCGCGCAGGCTCGGCTACGGCGTGGTGCGAGAGTATCAGGGGCACGGCGTCGGTCGGGAGTTCCACACCGAGCCGGGCATCCCGCACTATCCGTATCGCAACGGCATGAAGCAGGTGTTGCTGCCGGGCATGTGCTTCACGATCGAACCGATGCTCAACGCCGGCACCTGGAGAACCGTGAAAGATGTGAAGAAAGGGTGGCCCGTGCGCACGGCCGACCGGCGGCTCTCGGCTCAATTCGAGCACACGGTCCTGCTGACGGAAGAGGGCTCCGAGATCCTCACCCGCACTCGGTTCGGGCCGCAGGAAGGGCATCGCTTCTGATTCGCGACATCGCGTGACGGGTTCATCAAAAACCGATGAAGATGGTCCGCGAGGAGTGGACCTCGGCCGGGAGGTGTGCGAACTTGGGCCTGCTTCGGAATGGCGCCCAGACGCTCGCTTCGCACTCCTGAACATCGCGGCCAGACCACATTATGCCCTCAGCGCTCTCTCGACGATCGTTTCTGCAATCCTCGGCGGCGCTCGCGGCGTGGTCGATCCTGCCGACGACGAGCTTCGGCGTCGTTCGCAAGTTTCCAAAGCTGAGCGGCGATCCCTTCGCTTGCGGCGTCGCGTCCGGCGATCTCACGGCGACCGGCATCGTGCTCTGGACGCGGCTGGCGCCCGATCCGCTCAACGGAGGCGGCATGCCGCACGACGACGTCGCCGTCTCGTGGATGATCGCCGACGACGAAGTGATGACGAAGGTCGTTCAGAAAGGAACGGTCGTCGCCGCTTCCGACATGGCCCACAGCGTGCATGTCGAGGTCGAGGGGCTGAAGCCCGACCGCTGGTACTTCTATCAGTTCAAGGTCGGCAACGAGACGAGCCCCGTCGGCCGAACTCGCACCGCGCCCGAGGCGGGCGCCGTTCCCGATCGTCTGCGGTTCGCCTTCGCGAGCTGCCAGCACTACGAAAGCGGGCTGTTCACGGCGTACGAGCACATGGCGAAACAGCCGCTCGATCTCGTCGTGCATCTGGGCGACTACATCTACGAAGGAGCGGGCCGAGAGCGTCAGATTCGCATGCACGTCGGTCCCGAGATCGAAACGCTCGAGCACTACCGGAACCGTCACGCGCAGTACAAGACCGACGAGCACCTGCAGGCGACGCACGCCGCCTTCCCGTGGATCGTCACCTGGGACGATCACGAGTTCGACAACAACTGCGCGGGCGATATTTCAGAGCAGAGTCAGGTGGGCGCCGAAGAGTTTCTAAAGCGTCGCGCGAACGCTTACCGGGCCTATTACGAGCACATGCCGCTGCGACGGTCTTCGCTGCCGACCGGTCCCGACATGCAGCTCTATCGCCGGATTTCGTTCGGCGGGCTGGCGAACTTCTTCGTGCTCGATACGCGCCAATACCGCAGCGACCAGCCCTGCGGCGACGGTAACAAGCCTCAATGCGACGAGGCTTTCGATCCCAAGGCGACTCTGCTGGGCGAAACGCAGGAGCAATGGCTTCGCGATGGCCTCTCGAAATCACCGACCGCGTGGAACGTGCTCGCCCAGCAAGTGATGTTCGCCCCGGTCGATCGCCTGCCCGGCGAAGAGGTGGGCCTGAGCATGGATCAATGGCCGGGATACGAGGTGAGCCGCCGCCGCATGCTATCGTTCTTCGATGAAGCGAAGATTCGGAACCCGGTGGTGATCACAGGCGACATCCACAGCAACTGGGCGAACGATCTCGCCCTGCCGGACGACGGGGCAGTCGTCGCCACCGAATACGTGGGCACGTCGATCAGCTCCGGCGGCAACGGTTCAGCCCGCGAGGACTACGCCGAGGCGATGAAGACGGACAACCCGTTCGTGAAGTTCTTCAACGCGCAGCGGGGTTACGTGCAGTGCGAGGTGAACGCGAAAGAGTGGCGGTCCGACTACCAGGTCGTCGAGCAGGTCACTGAGCCGGGAGCCCCGCTCGTGAAGGTCGCCGGCTTCGTCACCGAGGACGGCAAACCCGGCGTGCAACGGGCTTAAAAGCGGTTCCAGAGGACTCGCCGTCACGGGAGGGCGAAGCCACCGCTGTGAGCACGCCTGGAGTATCGATGGATCGGTGAGAGTTTGAACCGCCAAGGACGCCGAGAGCTTCACACAGGCTCGATGCCGTCTTCGCTGCGACGGAAGAGGGTGAACGGAAAAGCCTTCACGCTCATGAAGTCCAAATGGTCCGGAAGGGGTTCTGCACGCCTTCGCCTCCCGCTCCTGAGCTTGAAACCGCGCTTACGTGCTCACGAGCAGTCGCATGAAGTCAGAGAGGCTGCCGCTGAGCGTGGTGATGAAGCGGGCGGCGTCGGCTCCGTTGATCACGCGGTGATCGTAGGAGAGCGACAACGGAAGCATCATCCGCTCGACGACCTGACCGTCTTGCAGCTTGAGCTGCGACTGGCTGCGGCTCATGCCGAGGATGGCGACTTCAGGGTAGTTCACGATCGGGGTGAAGCTCGATCCGCCGATGCCGCCGAGGTTGGTGATCGTGAACGTGCCGCCCTGCATGTCGCTCATCTGCAGCTTGCGATCGCGAGCCTTACCGGCCATCTCGGTCAGCTCGACGGCGATCTGCAGGATGGTCTTGCGATCGGCGTCGCGGATGACGGGCACGACGAGGCCGGCCTCGGTATCGACGGCGATGCCGATGTGATAGTAGTCCTTCAGCACGATCTCGCCGCTGCCCAGATCGATCGAGCTGTTGAAGCCGGGGTGCTGCTTCAAAGCGTTGACGACGGCCTTCACCATGATCGCCGTCATCGTGATCTTGGGGCCTTTCGCACCCGCGCCGGCCATGAAGGCCTTCCGTGAGGCTTCGAGGTCGGTGATGTCGGCGAAGTCGTGCTGCGTGACGTGCGGGATCGTCGCCCAGGCATATGCCAGATGCGCCGCGCTCGTGCGCGCCACCTTATTCATCTTCTGCCGCGTGATCGGCCCGTACTGCGAGAAGTCGGGCAGTTGGGGCGCCGCCATCGGAGCGATATCGCCGCGAGCCGCGGGAGCCATCGCGCCGCCGCGTCCACCGCCGGCAATCGCGATGCCCGTGCCCGTCGGTTCGGCGGCACCGTCTTCCGCGAACGCGTGGACATCCTCGGCCGTCACTCGACCGCCGCTGCCGCTACCCTGGACCTGGTAAAGGTCGATCCCCAGCTCGCGGGCGAGCCGGCGCACGCTCGGTGCGGCGGGAACGGGAGGCCGGCCGTTCGGACCTTTCGCTTCTTCCATCTCGAAGCGCGGCGACGGGGCTGCCGATGTCGACGACGGCTTCGCGTTTGAAGATTGCTTCTCAGAGCCTGGTTCGGGCTCGACGGCGACGCCTTCTTCGCCGCCCGCGCCTTCGGCGGGATCGCCCGATGCCGGAGCGGAAGTCTTGGTGCCGTTCGGACTTGAGGGCTTATGCCCTCGGCTCGAATCTTTCGCGTCGCTCGTGGCTTCGATCGTCAGGAGCGTCGCACCGATGGACACGCTGTCGCCTTGCGAGACATGCACTTTCGCCACGCGGCCGGCGTGGGGGCACTCGACCGGGGCGACCGCCTTTTCGGTTTCGACTTCGACGACGACCTGACCGGCTTCGATCATGTCCCCTTCGGACACGAGGATCTCGGCCACGTCCGCCGTCTTGACGCCTTCCGAAACTTCGGGCAGCTTGAACTCGATCGCCATGGAAGGGGCTTCTGATCTATTGGGAAGCGGAGGGGTTGCAACCCCTCCGCTTCAAGGAAAAGTTCACGCGACAGGTCGCGAATTCACGCTCCCATCGGATCGACCTTGTCGGCGTTGAGGCCGAGCTTCTTCAGGTCTTCCGGCAGTCGCTTCGGATCGTACTTGCCGTCGTCCGCGAGGGCCTTCAGCGTGGCGTAGACCACGCTTTCGGCGTCGATCTCGAAGTGACGACGCAATTCGGGCCGCGTCGCGCTGCGGCCGAAGCCGTCGGTGCCCAGCACCACGTACTGACCGGGCACCCATTGCCGAATCTGGTCGGCCCACGCTCGAATGTTGTCGCTGCTTGAAATGAACGGCCCCTTGCGGCCTTCGAGCGCGATTTCGACGTACGACTTGCGCGGCGTTTCGTGCGGATGGAGCCGATTCCAGCGGCTGACGGCGCGGGCTTCACGAGCGAGTTCGTTGTAGCTCGTCGCGCTCCAGACGTCGGTGCCGATTCCGAAGAACTCCTCAAGAATCTGCTGCGCCCGCACGACTTCCTTCAGGATCGTGCCGCTGCCGAAGAGTTGCGGCCGCACGTCCACCTTCGAGCCGCTTTCGATCGTGCTCTTCAGACGATAGATGCCCTTGAGGATGCCCTCGCGAACTTTGCCGTCGGCATCGGCGGGCATTGCCGGGTGGGCGTACTCTTCGTTGTAGACGCTCAGGTAATAGAAGACGTCTTCACCCTCGGCGTACATGCGACGCAGGCCGTCCTGAATGATGACGGTCAGTTCGTAGTTGTACGCCGGGTCGTACGAGATCAGGTTCGGCACCGTCGAAGCGACGACCTGACTGTGTCCGTCCTCGTGTTGCAGACCTTCGCCGTTGAGGGTCGTGCGACCGCTCGTGCCGCCGCAGAGGAAGCCCTTCGTGCGGCTGTCGGCGGCGAGCCAGATGAGATCGCCGACCCGCTGGAAGCCGAACATCGAGTAGTAGACGTAGAACGGGATCATCGGCAGGCCGAGGTTGGCGTGCGCCGTGCCCGCCGCGACGAAGCTCGACATCGCGCCGGCCTCGTTGATGCCTTCTTCGAGCAACTGCCCGTTCTTGGCTTCCTTATAATAGACCTGATATTTGCGATCGACCGGCTCGTAAAGCTGACCCTTCGGCGAGTAGATGCCGACCTGCGCGAACAGACTCTCGAAGCCGAACGTGCGGGCTTCGTCGGGAATGATCGGCACGACCCGCTTGCCGATGTTCTTGTCTTTCAGAAACGACGCCACGAGCTGGCCGAGCACGAAGGTCGTGCTCGCGGTCTTGTCGCCCGTTCCCTCGAAGAACTTCTGGAACTTGTCGAGCGTCGGGATCGTGAGCGACTCGGTCTTCATCCGTCGAGAGGGAACGTATCCGCCCAGGTTGTTCCGCTTGTTGTGCAGGTATTCGTACTCGGGGCTGCCCGGTTCGAAGCGGTAGAACGGGGCGTTCGCGAGGTCGGCGTCTTTGACCGGGATGTCGAACCGGTCGCGGAACATCCGCAACTGATCGTCGGTCATCTTCTTGGTGTTGTGGGCGACGTTCAGCCCTTCGCCCGCGCTGCCGAGACCCCAGCCCTTGATCGTCTGCGCGAGCACGACCGTCGGACGGCCGTTCTTAAGCGACTTCGCACGTGCATACGCGGCGTAGACCTTTTCCGAATCGTGGCCGCCGCGTCGCAGCTTCTGGATGTCCTCGTCGGACATGTCGGCGACGAGGTCGAGCAGATCCTGATCGGCGCCGAAGAAATGCTCGCGAACATAGCCGCCGTTCTCGACGACGTACTTCTGCATTTCGCCGTCGACGACCTCGCCCATGCGCTTGGCGAGCTTGGCTTCCGGGTCTTTCGCGAAGAGCGCGTCCCAGCCGGAACCCCACAGGCACTTGATGACGTTCCAGCCGGCGCCGCGGAAGATGCCTTCCATCTCCTGCACGATCTTGCCGTTGCCGCGCACGGGGCCGTCGAGCCGCTGCAGGTTGCAGTTGATCACCCAGATGACGTTGTCGAGTCCCTCGCGGACCGGCAGCGTGATCGCGCCGAGGCTTTCGGGCTCGTCCATCTCGCCATCGCCGAGGAAGCACCAGACGGTCGTGCCGCCGGTGTCCATCATGCCGCGGTTCTGCAGGTAGCGCAGGAAGCGGGCGTGATACAGGCTCGTGATCGGCCCGAGGCCCATGCTGACCGTGGGGAACTGCCAGAAGTTCGGCATCAGCCACGGGTGCGGATAGCTCGACAGACCCTCGCCGCGCGGAATCTCACGACGGAACTTTTCGAGATGGCTTTCATCCAAACGACCTTCGACGAAGGCGCGGGCGTACATGCCGGGGGCCGCGTGCCCCTGAAAGTAGACCATGTCGCCGACCTGATCGTCGGTCCGGCCGCGGAAGAAGTGGTTGTAGCCCACTTCATAGAGCGTCGCGCTCGACGCGTAGGTCGAGATGTGCCCGCCGATGCCGGTGTCGCCCTTGTTGCCGCGGACGACCATCGCCGCCGCGTTCCAGCGAATGACGCTTTTGATGCGGCGTTCGATCTCGAGGTCGCCCGGATATTCGGGCTGATCCTCCGGAGGGATCGTGTTGATGTAGGCCGTCGTGGACTCGAACGGCACATCGACGCCGCGCCGCCGTGCGTAGGTTTCGAGTTGCTTGAGCAGCGTGCCCGCTTCGACCGAGCCGTATCGGTAGAGAATGTCTTCGAGCGACTCATACCAGTCGCGAAGTTCCTCGGGGTCGATGCCGGCGGCCGAGCCGATGAGCGTGTCCTGAGCCATGCGTTCCGCTTCCGATCGCTCGAACGTAAACATTTATGCCCGCGGAGGGAGGATCCTCGCGCGGAACGGGTCCGCCGGAGTGAGAAGACGCAATTCCGGCGGAAGGTGTGGTCGCTAGGAGAGTTCGGGCCGAGCAAAGGCAGGCCGCTCGGCCCCAGCGGCGGCGCGAAGACGCACCGTCCCCGTCCGCCGGAAAGAGCGACCCATTCTAGCGGACCAGCCGAACCGGGCCAACCTCTCCTCGCGGGCCAGAGCCTCGCAGTTCACAACATCCTGAAATGTCATGGTTTACGCGATTTGCCGCCACATCGCGCGGGACGGCTGACGACGGGTTCGCCAACAGGAGGCTGTGCGACATGCAAACCGTCGACACTGGCCGCACGACGTTGACGCACCACGCTTGAACGAGCGTCAACGCCCCTTAAGCGGAGACGCACGGGTCGGGCGTCGCGTTTTTTGCAAAAGCGGTCGATGCGATCGCCCCGGCGCATGTCGCCGCCGGTCTCCCATGTCGCGAGCGGTGGCGGTACGATCGCGGGCGGACAATCCGTTCGCCTTCACACGTTCGCATGCCTGCTCAACTTCCCCGCGTCGCGGTCATCGGTCTCGGTCGGTTCGGAATGACGCTGGCCCGCACGCTCGGCGAGAGCGGGGCCGAGGTCATCGCGATCGACGCCGACGGACGCCTCGTCGATCAGATCAAAGACCATGTCGCCGCAGCGGTCCGTCTCGACAGCACCGACGCGGCGGCGCTCTCCAGCCAGGAAGTCGGCAAGTGCGACGTGGTCGTCGTCGCGATCGGCGAGAACTTCGAAGCGGCGTTGCTGACGACGGTGCTCGTCAGACAGTTTGGAGTGCGACGCATCATCTGTCGCGCGCAGTCCGCGGTTCACGCCGAGATTTACCGGCAGATCGGCGCCCACGAAGTCATCCAGCCCGAGATGCAGGCGGGGGCGACCTTAGGGCGCAGCCTCGCCAGCCCGCACATCGACGAAGTGGTTCCGCTCGCCGAAGGCTACAGCCTCATTGAACTGCACGCCCCTCAGGCCTTCTTCGACAAGACGCTCGCCGGCCTGAATCTGCGCGTGAAGTATCAGGTGAACCTTGTGGCGATCAAACGCACCCGTCAGGTCGCCGTCGCCGGCCGCAACGTGACCGAAGAGGTGCTGAGCGTTCCCACCCCCGATGAAGTCATTCACGAGGGCGATACTTTGGTGCTCGTCGGCTCGAACGACGCGCTGAACCGGCTGCCGAAGGAGTGAGGTGCTTGAGAATGGAAGGACGGAAGAACGGAGGAGTGAAGAAGCGGTGACCGGTAGCGTCGGACATCCCTCCTTCGGCTTCCATTTGATGTCCCGACACCCGTTCTCTTGGTGATCTTCGCTCTTGGCGGTTCCTCTTCCGAATGATTCGCGTCCATTCGCGTGATTCGCGGGCCGTCTCATTCGTCCTCATTTGGCACGGGGTCAGTTTAGCTGTTCAATTCTGTAGGGAGCGCCCTCCGTGGCGTTCCGCGAGCGTTTGTCGCCGTGTTGCTGATGAACTTCGACGTTCGAGATGGGTCATCGGTTTGGGTGGCACGCCCTGACGGCAGGCAGGGCGTGGCGATGCGCGTTCGACCACGCCCTGACAGGGCGTGCCACCCAACCGTCTCAAAGATATTCGGCTGACTCGACGGCACACGCGGTGAGTCAGCAGTTGACTCTTGGTGGGGAACATGTTCACATCAGAACCCGTACATCCGGTCGGACCGTCACCGCCGCGTACGCGGCGAGTCTCCCGCCGGCGGCTCTGGAATCATGACCCTCGCCAGTCCGGCTTCTTCAAGGAGCAACGTCGATGCGTCGTTCATCCGCTCGTGCTCGCGTGCCTGGGTTCACCCTCATCGAATTGTTGGTCGTCATTGCGATCATCGCCGTGTTGATCGCGTTGCTCTTGCCGGCCGTGCAGCAGGCCCGCGAGGCGGCTCGGCGGACGCAGTGCAAGAACAACCTCAAGCAACTGGGCCTGGCCTTGCACAACTACCATGACGTCTTCAACCGCTTCGCGATCAACACCAACGTCATTTGGAGCGGCTCGCCGTTGTCGACGGCTCAACGGCCGTTCTACGGCAATCAGGCGAGTCACCTCGTGTTGCTGCTGCCCTTCATCGAGCAGAATCCGCTTTTTCAGAGGATCAATTTCGCCATCGCGGCCACGACCAAGCCGGGCCAGCAGGCGGTCGACGGCACCAAGCTGCTCGATGAGATCATCATCCCGATGTATCAGTGCCCCAGCGACCCGCAATCGGGATCTCTGTATACGGGGACCGCGCCGGCCCAACCTCGCGCCATGTCGAACTACGCCGGCTCCACGGGCTCGACACATCAGGAATCGCCGGCAGGTTGCAATCTCGCGACGATCGTGGGCACCGGCGGAACGCAGTTCGACGCCGACGACGACGGCGAGGACTGGTTCGATCGCTCCGCTCCTCCCAACCAATCCGCCGTGCGAACTGATCGCTCCGAGGGCAACCTCGTGTCCGGCGTCATCGGGCGAACGTCCTGGTCGGCGCGGATCGGCGACATCACCGACGGCACCTCGAACGTGATCGCCATGGGTGAAGTTCGCCCTCATTGTTCCGATGCGCTCGGCCATTGGCCGCGCGGCACCGGAGGTAGCTGGGCCAACGGCGAGTCGTTCTGGTTCTCAACGACCGCGCCGATCAACTTCCCGACCTGCCCCGGCGAAGCCGGGACAGGCGCCGGGACCGGTTGCAATGCACTTAACAGTTGGAACACCTCGATGGGCTTCAAGTCGAAGCACACGGGCGGCGCCCACTTTCTGTTCAGCGACGGCCACGTTGTGTTTCTCAGCGAGAACATCAATCACACGACCTACCAGATGCTGGGGGACCGCCGGGACGGAAACGTCACGGGCGAGTTCTGAGAGGATGGACGGATGCGGAATCGAGGAGTGAGAAGAGGGATTCGAACCGAGTGGACCGATCATCGACGACGTTGCGAACGGTTTCGCCGCGCGGCGAAACCGCTCGCGAGCGTTCGACGTCGTCCCCCGGCAATCCGGTGGGAGTCAGGTTCGGCCAAAGCTTCGTTTGCGGAGACACGTTTCGTTCGACCTGTCAACGACCTGCCCCTTCCCGTTTACGCTCATGACGACCTCCAAAGGCCTTGTCCCCCTCGTCGCATGCTTTAGCGTAGCCATTTGCGGCTGCGGCCCCGACCTCCCGGAGACGGTTCACGTTTCGGGAAAGATCACGCATGACGGGAAGCCGATCTCGAACGCCCAGATCGGGTTCGTGCCCATGACGGAAGGCGCGGGGGCACTGCCCGCGCGCGGCGAGACCGACGAGTCGGGAGAGTTCACCCTCAAAACCTATGTGACCGCCACCGCCGAGGCGGACGGCGCAACTCCGGGCGCCTACGTGGTCACGGTGCAGAAGACCGACGTGCCGGCGGACCCGGCGAAGATGGCGGCGATGTTCTCGAAGAACCCGGGCTATGTGCCGCCCCAACTCCTGCCGAGCGAATACGCCGACGTCGGGAAGTCGCCACTGAAGGCGACCGTCACGGGAGACGGCGACAATTCGTTCGACTTCGAGCTGGAGGGCAACGTCAAAGCCGGCACGAATTGAGGCGGGGCATCGTCGGCAGGGACGGTGGGAGTTCCCGCGCCACCGATCGCTTGATCCGCCCGAAAGGCCGCTCGATCACGTTCCGGTGACCGCAGCGTCGGTCGTACCGCTCGCCGGTGGGATTGAGGCGGATGCAGATCACCCTTCCCGCACGGCGCACCTGCTGACGAAGGGCGTCGGCCGCGTCGGCAACCACAGGCTTGATGCCGGGGATGCCGGTCTTGGCGGCAGAGAACGCCGGCTGGGACGACCCCTATCGTCGATGCTTCCGTTCGATCGACGTCACGCGTCGCTCGCTGCGAAGTAGGAGCGGAGCGATCCCACGACTTCGACGGCGCGAGATTTGAAGACGTCGGCCTTACGGATGCGGCCGATGGGTCGGACGGTCACTCGAACCACGATCGAGCGGTTCTGCCTCGACTCGATTCCGGTGGTGCCGTCGCCGAACTCCAATCTCACTTCTACGGGTCGCCACTGGCTGCTGCCTCCCCAACCGCCGAACAGGCCTCGGCTTCCCATCCGTATGACGGCCCGCCCTGGCGCGACGTCAACAAGGACCGCCCGCTCTTCTCGCAGGAAACCGCCGAGCTTGAAGACGACCATGTCCGAGGCGAGGCAGGCTTTGAAGCTCGTGACGTAGACGAACGGGTCGCTGTTCTCGTCCTCGGTCGGCTCGGTGGGTTGGCAGACCGCGAGTTCCGCCGTCGTGAACGAGCAACTGCGGTTTCGACCGGTCTTCTTGGCTCGGTACAGCGCCTTGTCGGCTCGCAGGAGCAGGCTCTCGACCGTGTCGCCCGGTTCCGCGGCCGCGGCACCAAAGCTCGCCGTCACCCGCACGTCGGGATCGGCGCATAGGATCGATTGCGAAACGGCCAGGCGCAGCCGCTCGGCACGACGGCGGGCCGAGGGCAAGTCGGTCTCCGGGCAGATGACGACGAACTCTTCGCCGCCGTATCGGGCCAGCAGTTCGCCGCTGTAGCACTCCTGCCGCAGCAGCTTCGCCAAGCCGACGAGCACTTCGTCGCCGACGGCGTGACCGTAATTGTCGTTCACGCGTTTGAAGAAATCGACGTCGAGAAACAGGGCCGAGAACGGCGCTCCGCCGGCCTTGAACTTCTTCATCGACTGCTTGAGCTGAGTCTCAAGTTCGCTGCGGTTTGCGAGCCCGGTCAGCGGATCGCGGCTCGCGGCGAGCTTGAGTTCGCGAACGTGCGGAGGCTCGACGGATCGCGTTTGGCTGCGGAAGATCTCGGCGATGCCCAGCAAGCGTCCGCCCTCGTCGGCGAGCGGCACGGCCTGCACTTCAACATCAAGCCACCGACCGCCGGTCGCCTGCATGCGAAGCGAGCGGGAAACCGCCTTGCTGCTCGCCAGAACCCGATTGAGCGGCAATTCATGATCGGCGAGCGGCTTGCCTTCGTGATCGGACGTCGGCAGAGTTCGATTCGCCCAGCTCTTTCCGTGCAGCTCGTGCGCCGGCCGGTCGAACAGACGCACCGAGCCTCGACTCGCGAGGACGAATCGCAGATCGGCATCGACCAGCGTGAAGCCGTCGTACAGGCTTTCGAGAATGTACATGTACGAGAAGATCTGCCCGAGGCTCGCCGCCTCCTGGGCTTCGCTCGGCGGAAGCGGCGCCAGTTCGCAGTCGGCGGGATGAGCCTCGAGCGCGTTGCCGTCGGGCCCTGTCGATTCCGCGAGCCGGGACAACGCCGCCACGACGTTGCCGTCGAACCTGGTATCCGATTCGGTGAGTCGCTTCAGGGCCTCTTCCGGCGCCAACGCAGATCGATACGATTGATCGGTGCGCAGCGAGTCGAAGGCGTCGGCCACCGCGAGAATCCGGCCGCCGACGTGGGCCTCACCCGGTCGGCCGAGACGTTCGGCGGTCGGGTCGGTGTGCGGAAACGCATGCGCGATGGTCGTCAGCACTTCGTGATGCACGCGACAGGCTGCGAGCACATCGAGGGCGATGCCCTGATGGACGGCCAGCAGGCCGGCTTCGTCGGGCGACAAGCTGCCGGGCTTCGCGAGAATGTTGTCGGGCACGCCGACCTTGCCGAGATCGTGCAGCAGCGCCGCCAGCTCAAGGTAGGTGAGCTGCGGCCGATCCCAGCCGAGGTGAGACGCCAGCGCCACCGCGAGACGCGCCGTCCGACGACCATGCGTCACGATCGTCGGGTGACGATACTGCATCGCCGACAGCAACGACCTTAAGACGGGGCGGCCGATGATCCCCGCGAGCGGGTCGGTCGAGCGGTCGAGGTCGACCGAAGCGCGCGGGTTCGACGCTTCCGCCTTCCGCGCGAGTGACAACAGGCTGACGAGAGCCTGCGACGACTCGGTTCGGGCCGCGATTTTCTGCGAGGCCTTGGGAGCCGTTTCTTCGGTGACGAGCCGTCCGGTCAACATGGGGAGTCTCTCTGTCGTCCTGATATCGATGAGTGCCGTCCGTCTTCCGGGCGCGACACCGACGGACGTGGGTCCGAAGAAGTTGCGCACCGGTGGCCGAAGAAAACCTATGTCACATCAATGAACCGTCAAACTGCGAATCGCGGATTTGAATCAGCGAACCGCTTCTCAGGCAGTCGAATGAACCTGCCAGAGAAGCCCTGACAAAAAACGCTCATCTCCATTGCCGTGGCTCTCGAATCCGTTCCCCCTCTCCTCTGGGGAGAGGGGACAGGGG
>JACCRE010000019.1 GCA_013813775.1 Planctomycetaceae bacterium | reverse complement strand
CCGCCGCCAAGCATCGCGACGAGCGATAGCCATTCCTTGCGGACGTGATGCCATTGCAAACCTGCCCCGCAGCCGTTGCAGGTCGCTCCGTCATCGCCGACGAGCTTGAGATCGGACGAGCCGCAGAACGGGCACCGCGAGGTTTTGGGTTTCGCGTCGGGAATGTTCAAGGTCCGGCGTTCTTGCTCGGGTGAGAGGTTTGATTCTCAGCAAGCGGGTCGCCGCTCAAGGCGCACCCGCTCTTATGCTTTATGGGAAGGCGGACACCGGTGTCCGCAGTTTTGGTCGATTTAGTCCGCAGTACTGCGGACACCCGTGTCCGCAGTCAGGGCTTGCCGATCAACTTGTAGGTCGAGGGCGATTGGAAGGAGTTGCCCTTGCTGACGACCATCAACACGCCGGCTTCTTGCAAAGTGCGGATTGCTCTGCGGACCTGCCGCGTGGAGAGCGTCCGGTGAAAGACATCTTGACGCTGTGGGTCGCGTGCTCAGGTTGGTGGGTGTTCCTGTCTGACCTGAGGAGCGTGGGATGTCGGAGCGTGCGGTATTCTGGCGGGAGTTGATCGGCCGGCAGGCGGAGAGCGGCGTCACTGTCGACGAGTTCTGCCGTCGGCAGCAGGTGTCTCCCTCGTCGTTTTACGACTGGCGAAGACGCTTGGCCGGTGCGGCACAGCGAATAGGTACGGCACAGCCGACCGGTGTGGCACAGTCGGGTCGCACGGCCCAACCAGCGGCCTTGGCCAGACCGGCAACGCTGCGGTTTCTGCCGGTGCGAGTCGCGGAGGTCACGACGAGCAACGAGCCGTCGGCACCTCGACCGGCCGTCGAGCTGGAGCGAGCCGATGGCGTGCGGATTCGTGTCTTCGACGGAGCACAGCGGCAGACGATCTGCGATCTGCTCGCGGCGCTCGACGGAGTGCGATCCTATGACGGAGTGCGATCCTATGACGGAGTGCGACCGCTCGACGGAGACCACGCATGATCTCCTTGCCGCCGACGGTGAAGATCTTTCTGGCCGTCGAACCTGCCGATATGCGGAAGGGCTTCGACGGGCTCAAGGCGCTCGTCGAAGAACAGCTGGGCCGTGATCCGCTCTCGGGACACCTGTTCGTGTTTCGCAGCCGGCGTGGCGATCGACTGAAGATCCTAGTCTGGGATCGAGATGGCCTCGCCGTGTGGTATAAGCGGCTCGAGCAGGGCCGGTTCTCGTGGCCGCGTGTGCGAGAGGATCAGCGGCAGATCGAGCTCTTGCCGGCGGAGCTGGCGATGCTGCTCGAAGGCATCGACCTCTCGAACATCACGCGGCAGCCGCGCTACTCCCGCTGCGGCTGATCGTCATTGCGGCTGATCGTCATTGCGACTGAGGGGCGTTGCGACTGAGGGGCGTTGCGACTGAGATTTCTAGCGCCGGCTCTCTGGAAAACTTTTCGCAGTTTCGGCAGAACCTTTCTGACCTGCGGCAGGTTTCAACAGAGAGCCATGAGCAAGGACGCCTCGCACGATCTCTCGCCTAAAAACCTTTCGCTGCCCAGTGATCCCGCGGCTCTGCGGGACTTGTTGGTCGCAGAGCGAGTCCGCTTCGCGCGGGAACTCGCGCAGCGAACGGCGACGCTCGAATGTCTCGAGCAGACGGTCGTCGCGCAGCAGCGCACGATCGAGCAGCAACAGCATCGGATCGCGCAGCTGTTGCGACGGACCTTTGGGCCCAAGCAGGAACGGATCGACCTCGATCAGCTCCTGCTGTTTGACTCGGCCGACGTCAGCGCTCTGGTCGAGGAACGCGAACAGGAGGCGGCCGACTCCGGCCCAGAGACCTCGGCGAAGCGTCGCCGCAGAGGGCATGGCCGCCGGGCACTGCCCGCGCATCTGCCGCGGGAGCAGCGTCGCCACGAGCTCTCCGAGGCCGAGCGGCAGTGTCCCGGCTGCGGCGAGCGCCGGCAGGAGATCGGCCAGGAGACCAGCGAGCAGCTCGAGTATGTGCCGGCCGCCTTCAAGGTCATCGAGCACGTGCGGGTCAAGTACGCCTGCCGCCATTGCGAAGAGCATGTCAGCCTTGCAGCGAAGCCCTCACAGCCGGTGGAGAAGGGCCTGCCCGGACCGGGACTGCTGGCGCAGGTCGTGCTCTCGAAGTACGGCGATCACACGCCGCTGTACCGGCAGGAGGACATCTTCTCGCGGCACGGGATCCTGCTCCGCCGCAGCAC
>JACCRE010000376.1 GCA_013813775.1 Planctomycetaceae bacterium | reverse complement strand
TCGTCGTCTGCGTGGGCTGTGCCTACGACGGCCAGCAAACGATTCCGAGGCATGACTCTTATGTTGCGCCACCGGCGAACATGATGGTCCGCCCAGGCCCGATGGTGGACGGCCCCGGCCCCGGCGTCTTGCCGTTGCTGGCCAGCCCGACAGCGCACGCCGCCGCGATGAAGACGACGCAGGTGCGGTTCGTCGGACCGGCCGGCATGGCGGTCGGCTGGATCGTGCCTGGCGGGTTCGCCGAGAACCAGCTCGTCACACCGGCCCGCTACAACTTCCCGCAGAACGCGACGTACCGGCTGAAGCTCGGTAACGTTCCGGATCGGGAAGGCCTCGCCCTCTACCCGACGTTGCAGGTCTATCCTGCCGATCCGAACACCGATGCGTACCTGTCGCACAACAGCGTTCCGATCGAAATTACCGTGGAAGACCTCGACCAGGTCGAGAGCAACAACTTCGTCACCAAGGTCATCTATCTGCCCGATCCCCGCTACCAGGATCTGGCGATTCCGGGCGTCGAAACGCTCGTGAGCACTCGCCTCGACCCGGGCGTCGATCCGGTGCACGAAGCGTCTCGCCGCGGAACGATCATGGCGGTTTTGCGAATGGGCAACGCCGATCTTGAAGTCGCCGGCCCGCCGCGTCCGGCCGGCCCCGGCATGCCTCCGATCGAGCAGATGTCGCATTCGGTGGCCGACGGTGCCGCTGGGCAGTTCTACCCGCCGCTCGCGATCGCTTCGATCGAAGGCGGTGCGATCGGAGTGCCCAGCCCGATGATCGTGGGCGATCGCAGCCTGCCGGGTCGTCCGGCGATGCACCCGGTTGCTGGCGTCGGACCGGTTCCGAGCTGGGGCGACCCGATCACGGGAACGCCGATCGGATTGCCCGGCCCGCCGCACCTGCCTTACGGCGGACCGGCCGGCCTGCAGAGCCACACTGTGCGTAACCTGACGAAGGTCGATCTTGGCCAGCCCGTCGATCACATGCTCATCGACGTCAAGCATGAGCCGGGCCTCAGCCTGCCGAAGCCCGTGAAGTACGTCTACTACGAAGAAGAGCATCCGGAACTCAATCCGGAAGAGATCAACTACGGCGGTGGTGCGGCCGGCGGCTACTGCCCGCCGGGAATGGCTCCGGGAGCAGGTGGCTTCGTGCCTCCCGCCAACGGCGTCTACTACCCGCAGCAGTGATCTCGGTCGCGTGAGGACGAAGTGGCGAGGAGCGTCGAATCCGACCCCTCGCCACTCGTTTTACGCGTGAGACCTTCGACATTCTCTCCTCTCCTTGGGGAGAGGGGCCCGGGGGTGAGGGGAGTGATGACAGACCCCCATCCAGAAGTTTTGAGTATTCATCGAACGACCGGATGCCGCGCAAGCGTGGAATGTGAACGCAAGGCATCCCCTCACCCCCGCCCCTCTCCCCAAGGAGAGGGGATTCGTTCGGCTGCTTCAACAACCATGCTACGGACCGGCTACTCCACCATCGCTCGTCTGACGTTGGTCGCGGCTCTGTTCGTGACCACGGGGATCGCGTCGGCCCAGTCGCCGTTGATTCCGCCGCAGACTCCGGCGCGTCATTACCCGCTGCGACATGATCAGCCGCCGGGAATGAACGCGTACTGGGCCGGCATGATTCGTCAGCCGGGGCCGGGCGACTTCACGTTCGTGAAGCTCGAACTTTCTTCGCCGGCGTCGATTGAAGCCTTCGCATTCAATCCGCCGCGCCCGATTCCGCTCGCACAGAACTTCTGCGGAATGGCCGTGGGCCAGCTTTACCGCATGAAGATCACGGGCCTTGAACAGTTTCCCGGCGTCGAACTGTACCCGACCGTCGAGGTGCTGGATCGAACGCACCCGCCGGTCGGCCGCGAAGCCGAGTTCGCGGTGCCCGTGCGATTGACCGATGAAGAAATCGAACAGGCGCTGTCCGGGCGGCTCGTGACGAAAGTCATTTACGTCGAGCAGCCGCAAGTCGCGTCTCCCTTTCCGACGACCGACGGAATGGTCGTCGAAACGCTCACACCCGATCGCAACTTGCTGAAGGCCGCCGACCAGCGCGGCCGCCCGATTCTGATCGTGCGGCTCGGAGCCAGAACGCCCGATCCGCTCGACCAGGACCTTTCGTTCTACGGACCGGGTGGACCGATCCTCGTTCCGGCGGGTTCGCAGGCCCTGCCGCCATCGGCTCTCCCCCCGAATTGATCACCGGTCGCGGACAGATTACCTCTCGAATGCATTCCGGATCATCAAGCCTGCGTCCGAGGCGCCACATGTTTTTCGCCCGCCGAGACGATCGAATGACATGTCGCCCTAAGCGATTCAGCACACGCCAGACGTCGGTCGGAGCCGCAGCCATCGCGAGCGGGCTGTTGTGCTCGTGCGCCGGCTTCGATGGTCAGCAGTTGACCGCGAACGCTCCGCCGGAATTGGCGCCGGGCATCGTGCGGGCTTCGGCACCGACAGCTTTGCCCTCGGCCTACGACGCAGCCGCGCCTTCGCAGATCGTGCAGATGAGCGGTAAGTTTGCAGTAGCGGCCGGCGAGCGACCCGACAACGTGAGCTTTTCGCCCGCCGACGCCCGCCTTCCCGTCGGCACGCTCGACTGCCCCGCGAACGGCTACGCAGCGAACGCCTGTCCCACCGGTTGCCCGCCCTATGGTGCGGCAGGTGGGGGAGCGTTCGGTGTCGCGTCAGGCATCGAGCCTCGAACCGATGAGTATCTATGTGACGGCGGCGATCGCAGCCCCCCGGTCCACTACGATCGCACCTTCCGACATGGTCTCGACAGCGAAGACACCGTCGGCGAGTGGAGCGACCCGGCGGGCAAGCACCACGTCACGCCTTCGAACAAGGTGTGCGTTTACGCTCCGAGGTTCGGCGAAGTTCGCAGCTTCACCGCACCAGTCGGCGGAACGAAGGTCGAACGCCTCGTAAGCGCGAACGACGTCAGTCACGGCGCCGGTCTCGACGCTCGCACGTATCTCGATTCCAAAGTGCAGAAGACGGCGATCGATGCGACTCGCGTTCGTACACGGGCCAGCGGACTTGAAATCGACAACGCGGTTTCCGGCTTCGATCAGGCGACGTCGGCATCGCTGCACCTCAAAGACGTTCCGCCGATCGTCAATACGGCCTTCCTGCGACGCGGCCAGCTCGAACGCGGCCAGGAAGCCTTCCTGGCGAAGGGCATTCAGTCGGCGGTCGTGTGGACGCGCACGGAATTCCCGATCATCGCCGCGACCGACGTTTCGGCACAGGAAGTCAGAGCCGAGTTCCGGCCGAGCGAGATCGTCGGTCTCGAAGACATGGGCCGACCCGGTCAACTTCGCGTCATCAAGATCGCCGACAAAGGCACGGCCGCCGTCGGCGAGATCATCACCTTCACGATTCGTTACGACAATCTCGGCGACAAGCCGGTGCATCACGTCCGCGTGATCGATAACCTGACGCCTCGACTCGAACTCGTCGAAGGCAGCGGCACGAGCGATCGCAAAGGCCGCCTCGATGTGGAACCGAACGGCGAAGGCAGCTTCGTCCTGACGTTCGTCATCGACGAGGATCTGCCCGGCAAGACCGGCGGAACGGTCACGTTCCAGGCTCGCGTGAAGTAGGCAGCAGGTGTGTGGTCGAAAGTGTCTGGTGTCTGGTAGTCTGGTAATCAACGCCCGACACCCCGACACCAGTCCCCGGCACCTCCCCATGGCCGTTCGACTCGACACGATCGACATCTACCGCTCGGGCCCGCTGACCGTCGTGGGGTTCGGCAAGCGGAACGCCCTCGACCTGAGCGTCGTCGCCTGCCAGAACGAACTCGCGAAAACAATGCGCGAGTCAAACTGCCACACGCTCGCCGTCGATCTCACGAACACGCGTCTGGTCGCCTCGGGCATGCTGGGAGTCTTCGCTTCGATCCAGCGGCGAGGAGTGCGAGTGCTCCTCTTCAATCCGTCTCCTGATCTGGTCGACGTGCTGGAAATCACCAAGCTCGACCGCCTGCTGCCGACGCATTTCGTCGAGTTGTGATTCGGTCCCTGTTTGACCGCCCCGAGGCGTCGCGTGTCACTGAACTGGACCGACGATCCCGTTGATGTAGGCCTCGGGCCGAATCGCTTCGCAGCCGCGATGCGGCTGGCGGAATCCTGGTGCACGAGCGATGAGATTCCGGCGATCGCCGTCGTCGTGGGTCGCTCGAATGCGTGTCTCCGACCGCAGTTCTTCGGTTCCATGAACATCGCGCGAACGACGCCGATTCGCAGCGACGCGATTTTCACCGTCGCCTCGATCACGAAGCCGATCGTGGCAATGGCCGTGATGCTGCTCGTCGAACGCGGCGAGATCACTCTCGGCGACAAGGTGACATCGTTCATCCCGGAGTTCGCCGGGAAAGGTCGTTACGGCGTCCGCATGCGACACCTGCTCACGCATACCTCCGGCTTACCCGACTTGCTTCCGCAAGACCGAGCACTTCGGCAGGCCAACGCGTCGTTGTCGGCGTTCCTGTCGGGCGTTTGCAAGGCGGAACTCCTCTTTCCGCCGGGCCGGGGCGTCGCGTATTCGAGTTGCGGGTTTCTGTTGCTTGGAGAGATCGTCACTCGCGTGACGGGATCGCCGCTTCCTGAGTTCCTGCGAACGGAACTCTTCGAGCCGCTCGCGATGAACAACACGTCGCTCGGTGCGCCGCTGAATTGGTTCGACGGATCGTTCCGAGAGAGATTTGCCGAGGTCCGTGTCCCCGCCGAACAGGCCGACGGCGATTCCTGGAACTGGAACAGCCGCTATTGGCGAACCGTGGGTGCACCTTGGGGCGGCTTGCTTTCGACGCCGATGGATTTGGCAGCGTTCGCACATCTGATGCTCACGGAGGGCCGCTGCGGGGATCGACAGATCGTCTCTCGCGCAACGATCGCTGCTGCCGTCGGCAATCAGCTTGAGCCGATGCGCGAAGTCCCCGAAGCGGATCGCCGGTGTCGTCCGTGGGGCTTCGGCTGGCGTCTGAATTGGCCCGCGCACGGTGCCTGGTTCGGCGACGTGTTGAGCGAAAGCGCCTACGGTCATTGGGGGGCGACCGGCACGCTCCTGTGGATCGACCCCACCTTCGACGCCTTCGCCGTGCTGCTCACCACGCAGCCGCAAGACCCCGACGGCCGATATCTCGCTCGCTTGTCGAACGCCTTGGTCGCCAGCCTTCGCTGATGGCTCGCAACGACTTGCGATCGGACCCGGGGTCGATATACTTTCCGTGACAAACCGACAGCGAACCCGTCGCGCGGGTGTCCTGTCTCGTTTGCAGAGCCAACGGCTCTCCACCTGCCCAGGTGGCGGAATTGGCAGACGCGCTAGGTTGAGGGCCTAGTGGGAGTTAAATCCCGTGCAGGTTCGATTCCTGTCCTGGGCACTTGCAGCAAAAGGACTTACGGCAAACCGCCGTGAGTCCTTTTTTTGTGTGCAAACGTGAAGGTGCCGCAAAGATGCCGTCGCGTGGGTTTCATATGGGTCTCGCGTCGATTGCCTTTTCGGCCCCCCTTGCCGAACGATCGAGAGTCGACCGGAGTGTCGGTCGAGGCTCGTTCGAGACGCACACATGGCCCATCTGCAACGACATGAAAGCTCGGGACGTTACCGCATCCGCTTCCGCTACGCAGGCGTCGAATACAAGCGCTCGCTGAAGACGCAGAACGAGAAAGCGGCCGACGGCGTACGGGCCCGCGTCGAAGAAACTTTGCGGCTGCTCGACCTCGGTCGCCTCGACATCCCCGAGGGAACCGATCCCGGGCTGTTCATTCTCTCGGACGGTAAACGCACCTCGAAGCCGGAGGCACGCAAGGTCTATTCCGTCCGCAGCCTCTTCGAACTCTACCGCGATTCGTTGCCGCCGGGAGCGAAGGAAGCCTCGACGCTGCTGAGCGAAGGCATCCACATCCGCCACCTCTTCAAGCATCTGCCAGCGTCGCGTCCCGCGCAGTCGCTGACGGTCGTGGACTTGCAGCGGTATGCGGACCTTCGCAGCCGCGACAAGTGGCGCGGTCGGACAATCGGACCAGACACGATCCGCAAAGAGTTGGCGACGTTCCGACTGATTTGGAATTGGGCCGTCGAGCGGGGACACGTTAGCGGTGCGGCGCCGATCAAGGGAGTGCGTCTTGCAAAGCCAAATGAGAAGCCGCCCTTCATGACGTGGGAAGACATCGAGGCGATCGTCGCACGCGGAGGCCTGACTGCCAAGGAAGAGAAGTCGCTCTGGGCGAGCCTCTTCTTGAGCGTCGCTGAGGTGAATGAGTTGCTCGATCACGTCGAAGGCTCGGCACGATTGCCGTTCGTCTATCCGATGTTCCTCTTCACCGCCCACACTGGTGCGCGGCGCAGCGAAGTCTTGCGGTCGCGGATCGACGATTTCGACTTTTCACATCATGGGGCAACCAATCCCCGAATAAGAGTAACCCGGGGCCTTTGTCGGCAAGAGCGCTTGTGCTCGAGAGCGGCATCCCCCGGCGGCGGACGTCCACCTCACGCGACGGCGGCTTGTCACGCACACTGCGTGATGCGTCGTTCGGCTCGCCCCTATGGGGGTGTCCGACCGGCCGGGGCCGGTGTCGCCGCGTCGAAACGGGCGGGACTCGTCGAAGAAGAGTTGTCGATTTCCTGCCCGGTCCCGCCGCGTGGCGTCATCGTGCAACCGGGCCAGCAACGGCCGCACCCGCTGCAGGAAGCGAACGCCGGCCAATTGCTCCTGAGAATCCGCGTCTGTAAGCTCCGCCATCCGCCAGCCCTGTCACAGTGGCAGCCTTCCGATGAAGTCTCCGCTCGTGGCGCAAACGCCGTGCCGAACAGGATTGGCACCGACGATCCCAGCCATCAGGACATCACGTTGACGGGATATCCGCTGTTCATGGAGGACATCAGTTGGCACAGTTGGACCGATTCGCAACCCTGGCCCTGCGCGACTCCCGAGTTCCAGGTCGATCTGGGAGTGTTTCACCGTCGCTACGGCTACAACGGCAACTGCATCAAACGACGGCTCGAAGGCGACTGGGGCGACATGAGCAAGACGCGACTCCCGCATCGCATGTCGCTCGATCGCATCGGCATCGGTGACGGCACGGGAAACACGCTTCTGTTCTCAGAGAACATCGACGCCGGTCTCGCGGTCGATTCGACCGGATGGCTGACGAATCACGATCAGGCGACTGCCTTCGTCGCGGAGTTCGACAATGTGAGCTATGCGGCCTCTGGAGAGTGGTCGTATGCCGCACAGATGTCTCAGGACTCGCGCATCAACTCCCGCCCGATGCAAAACGGCGAAGGGACGGCCGAAAACAACGTCTTCGCCCCGCGACCGAGCTCGAATCACACCGGCAGCGTGAACGTGATTTGGGCCGACGGTCACGGCGGTACGATGTCGGAAACCATCGACGTGAGCGTCTACGCCCGCGCCCTCACCAGCGGCGGCTCGCACCACGGACAGGCGTCTCTCGATGATTTGGAGATCGGCGGGTGATGTTTCGATTGCCGCTCCCTTTCGTAATCCGGGTGTGTTCTAATGCGGCGATCCGTGTCGCTCAGCGCGCTCCCTATCGGTCGCGGCTAAACCGATTTCCTGACTCCTGCGTCCTGTCTCCTGACTCATCCCCGCATGCCCTTGCCGCGTCCTGACGACATCAACGTCATTCTGGCCACCGATTGCGGCAGCACGACGACGAAGGCGATTCTGATTCAGAAGGTCGATGGGGTTTACCGTCAGACGCATCGCGGCGAAGCCCCCACGACCGTCGAAGAGCCTGCCGCCGACGTGACCGTGGGCGTCGTCAACGCTGTGACCGAAGTCGGCGAGCTTGCGGGACGCCGCTTCATCGACGACGACGGCAAGATTATTCGTCCGGCGCGCGGCAACGAAGGCTGCGATATCTATATCTCGACGTCGAGTGCGGGCGGCGGCTTGCAGATGGTCGTCGGCGGCATCGTGCGGGAAATGTCGGCTGCAAGTGCCGAGCGTGCGGCCCTCGGTGCCGGCGCGATCGTGATGGATACGCTCTCGGCCAATGACAAACGCAAACCGCACGAGCAGGTGCGGCGCATTCGGGAGTTGCGGCCCGACATGATCCTGCTCGCTGGCGGCACCGACGGCGGCAACGTCAAGAAGGTCGTCGAACTTGCCGAACGCATCGCTCCGGCGAAGCCGCGCCCGCGGTTCGGCGACAAGTATCGCATGCCGGTGATCTATGCCGGTAATGCAGAAGCCGCCGGCTTCGTCGAAGAGACGTTCGACGACGACGTGACGCTTTCGACGGTGGCGAACGTCCGCCCTACGCTCGAGTTCGAGAATCTCGCACCGGCTCGCGATGCGATTCACGATTTGTTTCTCGAACATGTCATGGCCCACGCGCCGGGCTATGACAAGCTCATCGCGTGGACCGACGCCCCGGTCATGCCGACGCCGGGAGCCGTCGGCAACATCCTGAAGCGGATCGCTGATTCACAGGGCATCAACGCGGTCGGCGTCGACATCGGCGGCGCAACGACCGACGTGTTCAGCGTGTTCGACGGCACGTTCAACCGCACCGTCAGCGCGAATCTGGGCATGAGCTACTCGATCTCGAACGTCGTCGCCGAAGCGACGCTCGAGAACGTGCTCCGCTGGGTCCATCTCGATATGGACGAGCGCGAACTGCGAAACCGGATCAAGAACAAAATGATCCGGCCGACGACGATCCCGCAGACGCTTGAAGCGCTCGTCTTCGAGCAGGCGATCTCGCGCGAAGCATTGCGGTTGTCCTACATTCAGCACAAAGCGTTCGCGACGACGCTCAAGGGCGTACAACAGCAGCGCACCATCGGCGACACGTTCCGTCAGAAAACCGGCGGCAACACGATCGTCGATAACATGAAGCTCGATCTGCTCGTCGCGAGCGGCGGCGTGCTGAGCCATGCCCCCCGCATGAGTCAAACGGCGGCGATGCTCATCGACGCCTTCGAGCCGGAAGGCTTCACCACGCTCGCCAAAGACAGCATCTTTATGATGCCGCACCTCGGAGTGCTCGCCGAAGTTCACGAGCGGGCTGCGTTAGAAGTCTTCGAGCGGGATTGTCTGATTTATCTGGGCACATGCGTCGCTCCGAACGGAACGGGGCGGGCCGGCCGTCGCTGTTTCAGCTACGAGATCAAGAGCGGAGGACTTAACGAACGCGGCGAAATGGCGTTCGGTGCATTGCGGCTCTTTCCTCTCGCTGATGGGGCCGCCGCGACGGTGACGATTCATCCCGCCCGCGGCTTCGATTGCGGCGCGGGTTCGGGCAAAGAGATCACGAAGGAAGTTCGCGGCGGCACTGTGGGATTGATTCTCGATGCGCGCGGGCGACCGCTGGCACTGCCAGGCGAACGAAATGCGTGTCGAAGCGCGGTGACGGGATGGGTGGAGGCGTTAGGATTGTATGGGTGAATCGAAATTGCGACAGGAGGGTGAGCGATGGCGCAGAAGATCACGATCGAGTTGCCTGATGACCTTTATCAGTCGGCGCATGAGGCGGCCGTCAGGGCCGGGCTGGACTTGGAGGCATGGCTCATCCGACAGACCGGCTACGCGGCTCCCACGCCGGAGATGCGTCGAAGTTCGCTTGAGTGGCTGATGAAGCATGCCGGAGCGGCCACGCCGCCGGATGCCGACAATAGTCACAATGAACAAATTGATCGTGATCTCGCCGAAGAGTACGCGAGCACGCACAACGAGCAGGCATAATGTTCCTCGACACGTCTGGGCTACTGGGCATCCTTGATCGCCGACAACCGGGTCATCGAGATGCGGTGACGCTCTTCACGGCTGCACCGAAGGGCGTGACTCATTCCGGCGTAGTCTTCGAACTGGTCGCACTCGCCGAATCACGCGGATTGTTGCGTCACGCGGCACTCGATTTCGTCGATGGACTTCACACGAACCCATCGATCGAGGTGATCCACATCGAAGAGCAAGCTTACCGCGAGGGGCTTGATCTGTTACGAAGCCACGATGATAAGGCCTGGTCCCTCTGCGACGCCGTCAGCTTCGAATTGATGCGAGATCGCCACCTCTTCGAGGCACTCACCACCGATCACCATTTCGAGCAGGCCGGATTCATCCGCCTGCTGACTCCCTGACGCATGACCGCCGCCTACACCCCCGGCCTCAAAGTCTCGAAGCGGATGCGGTATCGCATTCGGCGCACGCTGCCGGTGCCGGGTGACGTGCTGGTGAAAGTTGGTGATCGCGTGCAGGCGACGGACGTCGTCGCGCAGGCGACGATGCCGGGCGACATCACTCCGGTGGACATCGCCAACGTGCTCGCCGTGCCTCCCGGCGAAGCTCCCGGCGCGATGTTGATCAGCGTGGGCGACACGATCGCACTCGGCGACGTCGTGGCACGCAGCAAAGGCATCTTCGGCATGTTCCGGGCCGAATACCATGCGAAAACGGCCGGCGTGATCGAGTCGATCTCGGGAGTGACGGGTCAAGTTATCGTCCGCGGCGAACCGAAGCCGGTCGAAGTGCTGGCTTATCTCGCCGGTGAGGTCGTCGATGTCGTTCCGCGGGATGGTGTCGTCATCGAGGCCGAGGTCGCGTTTATTCAGGGCATCTTCGGCGTCGGCGGCGAGGCCTTCGGCAAGATCGCCCTGGCCTGCAAGGCTCCCACGGCGGAACTCACCGAAGACCTCATCACCGAAGCGATGGCCGGCAAAATCGTGATCGGCGGGGCACGCATGACGGGCACGGCGATTCGCAAAGCCGTCGCCGTCGGCGCGGCGGCGGTCGTGTCGGGAGGCATGGACGACGCCGACTTGCGGGCGATCCTCGGTTACGATCTCGGAGTGGCCGTGACCGGTTCCGAGAACATCGGCACGACGCTCGTCATCACCGAGGGCTTCGGCGAGATCGCGATGGCCGAACGGACGTATCGACTTTTCGCCGAACACGCCGATGAGTTCGCCGCTGTGAACGGAACGACTCAGATCCGCGCGGGCGTGATGCGACCCGAGATCGTGATCCCGCTGGGAGCGGCCGCACGCGACGAACCGGTGCAGGCCAAAGCCGTGGCGGGTCTGCTCGAACCGGGAACGGCGGTGCGCATCATTCGCGACCCGTATTTCGGGCTCATCGGCGACGTCGCGAGCCTCCCCTCCGAACCGGCGATCCTGCCGAGCGGCTCGAAGGCGCGAGTGCTCGACGTGCGTCTCGACAGCGGCCAGACGGTGACCGTCCCTCGCGCGAATGTGGAGTTGATCGAGCGATGAGGGAACTTCGGGACACTCGCAAATCTCCCCTCTCCCTCGGGAGAGGGGCCGGGGGGGAGGGGAGGAGGTTGGCGTCCCACGTCGCTTGCGTCCGTTCGCATGTGCATCGCTGGAGTGGCAAAAGACAAGGATGTACGCGGCAGGGCATCCCCTCACCCCTGACCCCTCTCCCCAGGGAGAGGGGAACTGGCTTCATGAGTCTCGCCCGCACAACCACGGTTCTGTTTGAACCTCTTCGGGCCGTGATCGCCGCGATCGTCATGCTGTGCAGCGCCGTTGCAAGCGCTGCTCCACCGCCGCCTTCGGAAGTCAAAGCCGTTGATGCTCCGAACGATGCCGGCGAATCGTTGATCGTCTCGTGGAAGGCTCCCGAGATGGATCTCGAAACACTCGCTCGCTTCGACGTGCTGCTGCGTTCGAGAGATCAAGCTTTCGAGAAGGTCTCCGAAGCCGGACCGACGGCGACGCAGGTTGTGCTCGAAGAGTTGCAGCCCGATACTCCTTATGACATCCAAGTTGTGGCCGTAGACGCAGATGGAGCGTCATCGACCCCTGCCGGCATCGAGCAGCCGATCGCGCCTCGGATTCAATGGTTCAACGACTCTCGGTCGTGGCTCGCCATCTTGCTGATCGTCGTGTGCGGAGCCGTGCTCGCCTTCATCGCGGCGGCTCGACGCGGCCTGAATCTGTGGGTGCGGCCGATCGCGGGGCTGGAAGCCGTGACCGACGCCGTCGGCCGCGCCGTCGAGATGGGCAAGAGCGTGATGTTCGTGCCCGGCGTACTCGATATCAACGAGATCCAGACGGTCGCCGGCGTCACCGTGCTGTCGCGAGTCGCCAAGATCGCCGCCGAGTACGATGCGGAAATCAAAGTGCCGACCGCGCGCAGTCTCGTGATGGCGACGTGCCGCGAGACGGTGCAGGCGTCGTATCTGCACGCGGGTCGCCCCGAAAGCTACAACGCCGACG
Organism: Planctomycetaceae bacterium; assembly: GCA_013813775.1. GTDB lineage: Bacteria > Planctomycetota > Planctomycetia > Planctomycetales > Planctomycetaceae > JACCRE01. Next base: position 3,516 of record JACCRE010000376.1, on the reverse strand, counting down.
ACATCTACTACCTCACCGACGAGCAATTCGGCTTCGCAGCGGGTGCGACGGGCCAGATGATGCGCGAGAAGCCCGCCGCCTGTTTCTACATGGGCGCCTTCTACGCCGAGTCGCTGATTCTCGCCGAAACCGGCAATTCCATCGGCGCGATTCAGGTCGCGGGCACGGCGATGCCGTCGCAGTTGCCGTTCTTCATCGCGGCCTGTGATTACACGCTCATCGGTGAAGAGTTCTTCGCGGCGAGTGCCTATCTCTCGGGTGAGCCGCAGCAGCTTGGCAGCTTGAAGGGGCAGGACTCCGGCAAGATCGTGGCGGGCGTGCTCATCATCCTTGGCTGCGTGCTGGCGACGGTGCTGTCGGTCACTTCGCATGGCGAAGCCGCCGAGACCGCCACAGGTGCTATTTCAGAGATATTCGAGTATCTGCACGACAACGTCCTGGGCGACGAAGGTTTGACATCGAAGGAGACGCCGTGAAGCGAACGGTGCCGCTGTTCATCGCGGGAATCACGGGCATCGTGCTGATCGTGGCGTACTTCGTTCCGCCCTACGAGGGCTGGGGCGACGTCGCGATGACGTGGTTCAACATCCTGGCCGCCGTCGCGTTCATTCTCGGCGGCGGCAATCTCATCAAGCTGAACCTGCAGAAGATCTCGGCGCGCCGGCCGGGCTGGGGCTACGCCGCCGTCACGCTCGCCGCGTTCCTCACCACGATCACGATCGGTCTGCTGAAGATCGGAGTGATGCCCAGCGTGGCGTTCCCCGCCGCGATCTGGTCGGGCGACTATAAAGAGGAAGGCTCGGCCTTCTGGTGGATCTTCGAGTACGCGCTCACGCCGCTCAATCAGGCGATGTTCGCCGTGCTGGCGTTCTTCGTGGCGTCGGCCGCGTTTCGGGCCTTCCGCGCGAAGAACACCGAGGCAAGCGTGCTGCTCGCGACGGCCTTCCTGATCCTGCTGGGTCGAACCTACGCCGGAGTCTGGTTGACCGACTGGCTGCCCGACGCCGAAACCGCCGCGGCGAACGGCGAACAACTCTCGAACACGGCGCGGCTGCTTTCGGCGCTGCGCATTGAATACATCGCCGACGCCGTGTTCGGCGTGTTCACTCTCGCCGGCATGCGGGCGATCACCATCGGCATCGCTCTCGGAGTCGTGGCGACATCGCTGAAGGTGCTGCTGGGAGTGGATCGATCGTATCTGGGCGGGGAATAGTCATGAGGGGAAATCCACTCCCCTCTCCTCTGGGGAGAGGGGCCGGAAGGGTGAGGGGAGTTCTAACGCGTTGCTGGTGATGACGTCTTTGATGATCAGTGCAAATCCAGTCAAGGGCTTCGGCTCAATAGATGTGATCGCCGCCTGCCCCCTCACCCCTGCCCCTCTCCCGAGGGAGAGGGGCGACATAGGCAGTTCAAACTCAAAACCATGCTGAACCGACTTCTCAATCTCGACCGGCGCTGGATCTTCGCGGCGATGGCGCTCGCCGTCGGCGTGCCGATCCTCGTCGGCGCGCGCTTCCCGGAGAAGCCGACGACGATGACGCGGCAGGTCTTCGCTTCGGTCGAGTCGTTGCCGCCCGGCTCGCGCGTGCTGATCGCGCTCGATTACGACCCGGCGGGCATGGGGGAACTGCAACCGATGGCGGCCGCGTTCACGCGGCATGCGGCCTTGCGAGGTCATCGCATCTATTTCCTGACGCTCTGGCCGACCGGGCCGGCATTCCTCGCCGACATGACGCGGTTGCTGCGAACGGAGTTTCCGCAGATGGAAGAAGGCCGCGACTACGTGAATCTGGGCTACCGCGCGGGCGAGATGGGGGTCATCAAGCTCATCGTGAACAACCTGCGCGATGCCTTCGCGACCGACGTACGCCAACGCAATCTCGATTCGATGCCGATCACGTCGGGCGTCAAGAACATCCGTCAGATGGACCTGATCGTCAGCGTCAGCGGCGGCACTCCCGGTTCGAAGGAATGGGTCCAGTTCGCCAGCACGCCCTTCGACATCGAGACCGTCTCCGGCACGACGGGCGTGCAGACGTCCGAACTCATGCCGTACTACCCGAGCCAGCTCAACGGCATTCTGGGCGGAGTGAAGGCGGCCGCCGAGTACGAGCGGCTGCTCGTTGACAAGTACCCCGAGATCGAATCGAGACCGATCGCCGCGCCGGGGCTGTTCAGCGGCACGATTCGCATGGGACCGCAGCTCGTCGCGCATCTGCTGATGATCGGCTTGATCGTCGCCGGTAATGTGCTGTACTTCGCCGCCCGGCGGCAGGGAGCGTCGCGTTGAGCCGTGAAGCCTTCTGGTCGATGGTGCTGCTGATCGGCGGAGGCCTGGCCATCGCCGTGATTCAGCTCGCGCGCTCGGAAGAGGTCGGAGCGCAGTACGTGCTCGCCGAGCAGGTCGAGCCGGAAGCCGCCGCCGGCTGGACGATCTTCCGCGGAGTTCCGCAGTCGGCTCAAAACGAACCGGGCGTGTCGTTCAGCCTGCCGCGTTCGATCGGCATCTGGATCGGCGCGCTGCTCACGCTCGCGGTCTTCTCGTTTCTCGCGGGCGATAACCCGGCCTACAAGCTCGCTGAATCGATCTTCGTCGGCGTGTCCGCGGGCTACGTGATGGTCGCTGGGTTCTGGGATCAAATCGTGCAGAACCTGATGGCCCGATTGCTGCCCGACGTGTCGAGCGCGCTCGGGGTCGCGAATCTCGACGGCAGCATCGAGCAGAGGGAATGGATCTATCTCGTGCCGCTCGCGCTCAGCGTGATGATGCTGTGGCAGCTTTCGCCGAAGGGCGGCTGGATCGCCCGCTGGCCGCTGGCCTTCTTCATCGGCGCGACGGCCGGAATCCGCATCACGGCGACGTTCGAGTCGGATTTCATCCGGCAGATTCAACAGACGCTTTTGCCGCTCGTCGCGATCGTCTACGACAACACGGCGTCGGGTCGGTCGGTCGACTGGGTCGCGTCGCTTCAGCAATCGGTGCGGAACACGATCATCGTGTTCGGCGTGTTGACGAGCCTGACCTATTTCTTCTTTTCGGTCGAGCATCGCGGAGCCGTCCGCGTCGCCAGCCGGATCGGCGTCTTCGTGCTGATGATCACCTTCGGCGCAGCGTTCGGCTTCACCGTGATGGGCCGCATCGTGCTGCTCACGCAACGCCTCGAATTCCTGTTCTTCGAATGGCTGCGCTTCTCGATGCCGACGTGAATCCGGTTCGCGTCGATCAGGCGTCGTCCCAAGCCACCCCGCCGCACCTCGTGGCAAGCCATCAGTTCCCATTCTGAAAGATCCGATCGGATCGCGTTTGGTGGCGTCGCTGTTTCCGCAGCGCTTTGAATTTACCGCGGAAGAGCTGTTTCTGTCATCCAAGTGTGGCAAACGCTGCGGCTCGATACCGCCGACGAAAGCTGGGAAGAGGATCTGATCTCGGCCTGTCGTGATCACGTGGGTCACAATGCCCACACCTCGAAACGGCTCAAAAAGAAGCTGATGAACCGCTTCAAGAAGTTCGGTGGA
>JACCRE010000375.1 GCA_013813775.1 Planctomycetaceae bacterium | reverse complement strand
GCAGGCGTTTGGGCGTCGATCTTTTTCAGGAACTTGAGCCACTCCTGATGCCGGTGCCGCGGCAGGCGGTCGGCGATGAGCTTGCCATCCGCCAGATCGATGGCGGCAAACAGCGTCGTGGTGCCGTCCTTTCGATAGACTGGGACCGGGATGTCGTCCAGGATTTCCGACGGCTTATAAAGCTCTCTCAGCCGGCTAAGCACGTCGCCGGCACTCTCCCCGGACACGGTCCAATAGAACCCTTCCACCCCGACAGCCGGCCGCCCCGGTCCGGGGTCGATACTGAGCGACTGAGGTTCGCCGTCTTCGTCGACGAGGAGAAAGAGCGGCATCTTGAGGACCTGAACGTCGACTGCCGCGCCGTTCGGCGAAGGATGTTTCTCGATCCGCTGATCGTCCCGCTGATGGCTAATTACAAACCCGTCGGCCGCGGCGAAGGCGGCGGCGTGTTCGGGAAACAGCTCGCTTTCAGTCCGCCCGAGGAGCATCTCCGCAGACTCGATACGCGTGGCCGTCCTCCGGAGGACGGACAACTCTTGGAGTTCGCAAACGAAGGGAGCGTTCCCGAACGTGAAGACCAACTCCGGCGATGCTACCGACTTGATCGACTTCACGACTTCGGCGTTATCGAGACCAGCGAATTGTGGCAAGACCTTCACGAAGGTGCATATGCCTGCCTCTTCCAAAAGCGGATTCTTCGGCCCGAATCTGCGAAACAGTGAAGCTAGATCGGGCGGAATCCGCTCGTCTCGGACAGCCGTGAAAATCTCGCGGTTCTTTCCGACATGGATCGGGTCAGGCACCGCGAAGTCGTGGATGTTTACCGGCACTGTCTCCGTACCGGCATCAGAGCTCTGCCCGACCGTACCATCTTGAGGTGGTGCTTCCACCCCGCGTAGCTTCCGGAATGTCCGATGCTCTCGAACGGTCAACAGGCGGCCTGCTAACTTGCGCGCAACTCTAAGCCTCTTTGTCTCCCAGTCCTTTGCGGCTGGTGACCACTCGCAAATGTGGTGCCCTCCATGGTCCCATGCCGGTGGGACCGAGAGCAGCGCCCGCTCGCACTCGTTGACATGAATGACATACCCAGCGTCGTTGATTTCGTGTAGCGCCACGTTCACCCAAGGAAGGTCGAGTATGCTGCGGTAGGCCTTGATCCGGTTTGCGTCGACTTCCCTTTGAACCTGCTGCTCCGTGACGTCCACAACCAGGCCGAGTACCATTTCGGAGCCGTCTTCGTCGGCCACAATCGTCGCGATGTCGGCGACGCAGAGGCGGCCGGGATGGCCCGGCTCTCCTTCTGGAATCTGTGGCAAGAACTCCGTGAAGAATACACTTATCTCTTGCGGATGCTGCCGGATGTCATGCACCCATTGATCGCGATCGCTGTCCTGCAAATAGAGATTCAGCGGGGTAATCTCACAGTCGAGAAGCTTCTTGATGTCCGCTCGTACCAACCGAGCGAAGGCTTCATTCACGTACTTGAGCCATGCGACTAACGTCGAACTTTCTTCCGCGGCGGGAACCCGCGCTTGGCTGGTGCGTCCGCTGGTGAAGACGCTTTCGGCGTGAGCCGTTTGACCGCGGACTTTCGGCGGGGGAGAATCGCGGCCACACTGCCGGCTTCAGCAGTCGCCGCAGCGTTAGGTTTTGACTTGGCTGTTCGAGTTGCCTCCGGTTTCTGAGCCGCACCCATGTCTGCACCTCCTTCGCGATCTGCCGATTTCTCACTTCAATTGCTATACAGAATAGCTACACGACTGCTTCAGGCGTTCGTCGCTGCTTACGCTTTCTGCCTGATGTTCTTCGCATCATTCGCCGCCGACGCAAGCCGGCCGAACATCGTGCTGATCCTTGCCGATGATCTGGGAGTCGGCGAACTGGGCTGCTACGGACAGAAGATCATCAAGACCCCGCGTCTCGATCGGCTCGCATCAGAGGGCACGCTGTTCACGCAGCACTACTCCGGATTCCCGGTGTGTGCTCCCGCGCGTTGCACATTGATGACCGGCAAGCACGCGGGGCATTCCTTCATCCGCGACAACGGCAATCCAGCCGGACGCCAGAAGGACGAGAGCCGGAATTTCTGGCCGGGACAGAATCCCATTCCGACGGATGAGGTCACCGTCGCCGAGTTGTTCAAAGCGCAGGGATATGCGACGGGAGCGATGGGCAAGTGGGGGCTCGGTTACGAGCATTCCACGGGCGATCCATCACAACAGGGATTCGATCTCTTCTTTGGATATCTCTGCCAGGCGCATGCCCACAATCACTTTCCGCGCTTCTTGTGGCGCATCACACCCGCGGAACATGAGCAGGTTTTTTATCCCGGCAATGATCGAACTCTTCAGGGAAAAACGTACTCGCAAGACGAATTCTTCCGCGAAGCCGAAGAATTCGTGCGAGCGAATCAAGAGCGGCCGTTCTTCCTCTACCTGCCGGTCATCGTCACGCATTTGTCGATTCAGGTGCCTGAAGACGAACCGTCGCTTGCCGAGTATCGGCGGACGATCCCCGAGGAGCCTTACGAGCACAAGTCGAACTACCTCAAGCACCCGACGCCGCGAGCCGGATACGCGGCGATGGTGACGCGCATGGACCGCGAGATCGGCGAACTGCTTGACCTGCTTGAAAGCCTCGAACTCGCCGACGACACGATCGTCGTGTTCACCAGCGATAACGGCCCCACTTACAATCGGCTGGGAGGCAGCGACAGTGACTTCTTTCATTCCGCGATGGGGCGTCGCGGCTTCAAGGGAAGCGTCTACGAGGGAGGCATCCGCGAGCCGTTGATCGTCCGCTGGAAGGATCGCGTGGCGGACGGCACGACCAGCGACCTGCCGACCTATTTCCCCGACTGGTTGCCGACGCTGCTCGATCTTGCCGGTGCCGCCGCTTCGATTCCCGACGATGTCGATGGACTGAGCTTCGCGCCGACTCTGCTCGGGAAGCCGCAGTCACAAAAGAAGCATGACTTCCTCTATTGGGAGTTCCCGGCCTACGGAAGCCAGCAAGCGGTGCGGGTCGGCGACTGGAAGGCCGTCCGGCAGAACTTGGCGAAGCTCAAGCCCGGTGAAGCTCCCCAGACGGAGCTGTATGATCTCGCCGCCGATCCAGGCGAATCGCGAGACGTCTCCGCCGATCATCCAGAGGTCGTCGAAGAGCTGGAAGGCATCATGGCAAGCCAGCACGAACCGTCGGAGATGTTTCCGTTGCCGGGCATCGATCGGATGAGCCGGTCCAAGGTCAGGCAAGCTCAGTAGAAGACATCCTGATCAGGAGAGATGCTACTTCGAGCTTCGGTCCTCGCCTCGCAGCCAACCTTTCTTCCAAAACCCGATCAGCAGCACCGCCGCGATGACTGCCATCACCAGCATCGTGATCGGGTAGGCATACGGGAGTTCGAGTTCGGGCATGTTTCCCGGCAGGTTCGTATCGAAGTTCATGCCGTAGACGCCAGCGATGAACGTGAGCGGTATGAAGATCGTGCTGATGATCGTCAGCACCTTCATGACGTCGTTCGTGCGGGCGCTGACCTGGGCGTAATGGTACTCGCGGAGATCGGCGCAGAGTTCGCGGTACGTCTCGACGACGTCGAGCAACTGCACCGTGTGGTCATAGCAGTCGCGTAGAAAGTAATGGGTTTCCTCGGAGATCAATGGATGCGGGTCGCGAATCAACGAGTGAATCGCTTCACGAAGAGGCCAGAGATTCTTCCGCAGGACCAGTAAGTCGCCGCGCAGCCGGTGCAGGCGTTGAAGGTGGTCGTGCCCGATACGGCTCAGAATGTCGTCATCGAGCCGTTCGAGCCGGCTGCCGAGCTCTTCGATCACCGGAAAATAGCCGTCGATAATGGCATCGAGCAGCGAGTAGGCGAGTGTGTCGGCTCCTTGTTCGCGGAGTCGGCCTCGACGGCGTCGCAGCCTCGTGCGGACCGGTTCGAACGAATCGGATCCTGGTCGTTCCTGGAACGTGACGACGAAGTTCTTGCCGAGGAACAGGCTGACCTGCTCGGTGTCGGGACGGCGCTCTTCGCCGTTGTCTTGTTGGTCCCCCGGTTGCTTCGCAACATCGACTTGACCGTTGGCCGCTGATTCCGCCGGATTGTCATCCGGCGACGGCTCTCCGTTCGACGGAAACCATGCCATCCGAGCGACGACGAAGAGGTTGTCGTCGTAATCTTCGACCTTCGCCCGCTGGTGCACGTGGACCACGTCTTCAAGAGCCAGCGCATGCAGTTCGAACATTTCACCCAATCGCTCGATGACTCCCGCGTCGCCGAGGCCGTCGACGTTGACCCAGGTGACGGGATAACGACTGAGCAGGTCGGGCAGAACGCTGAGTTCGCAGTCGGTCACCTCTTCGATCTGTTCTGGAAGAGGACCGAAGGCGATGACGTTGACGACCGGTTTCGGCGCTTGCGGATCAATGCGGAACGCGCCGGGCGCCGCTCCCGGTTTCGTGCGTCTGCGAAACGGCTTCGAGGCCTTGCGCACGATCCGGGCAAGTGGCGGCTTGCGGACGGCTCCGGTTTTCCAGCGGCGCGGCATGAGTTTCGTCCGGTGCGATCGTGATCTGCGGCTGTTTGTCCGACATCGCCGCGGGGGTCGCGATCATCGGACCCGTTTGTAAGAAGTTTACCGACTCGATACCACTTGGAACGTAAGAGCATGGACCGTCCTCCCCGTCAAAGCGACACGTCGGAAATGGACATCTCGCCGGATCGAATTTCGCCGCTGTTGGTCGAGCTTGCAGATCCCCGATCGTCCGAAGCCGCCGAGCTGATTCGTCGGCTGACCGACGAACTGACGGCCCGCTACGACTTTCTCGACGACGGCGCCGGAAACTTCAGGGCTGAAGATGCGCTCGTCGCCGGTGCGGCCTTTCTCATCGGTCGCGCGGAGGGGCAGGCGGCGGCGTGCGCGGCGTTGCGTCCGATGACGCCCGGCGTCGGAGAGATCAAGCGGGTGTTCGTCGATCCGCGGCATCGAGGACGCGGCTACGGTCGCGCCCTGCTTGCGGAACTCGAGCGAATCGCCCGTGAACTAGGCTACCACACGCTGCGGTTAGAGACGGGCACGCGGCAGCCGGAATCGATCCGGCTCTACGAAAGCAGCGGCTATCGCCGCATCCCGAACTTCGAACCGTACGTCGAGAGTCACTGGAGCGTGTGCTACGAGAAGACGCTTGATGGCCGCGATGACGCCACCGTCTGATCCGCGCGATCAGCGGCCGGCATTCGGTTGAGGCGCGTCGGAAGTTTCCGGTGCGTCCTCGACGTTCACGAGATAACCGCCTTCCGCCACTTCGATCGTCATCCGCTCGCCCCCCGTCGCTTTGACGGTTTTGATGGGACGCGGGGGATGCGACGCCTCCTTCTGCGAGGCGAGCGGCAGAAACTCGACCGTGACCGGCGTGCAGCTTTTGTGCGTGCGGATCACTCGCGGAGAGACGGAGTAGTCTCGATCTCCGACTCGGTATTCGACCGTCACTTTCGAACGGTTCGCGATCTCGAAAGCGACCGCTGCGGATTCCGGGCGACCGAACAACTGCACCGCGAAGTAGGTGTCGGTCTCTTCGCTTTTGGCGATCGCGACGCCGGTGTCGGCGACCCACCGGGCGAGCATGTTCCGTCGATGGCCGGGAGACTCCTTCCAGCCGGTGAAGAATCGCTCGGCGAGGTCTTCCGTCGAGAAGCCTTTCGAGCGGAAGGCGTATGCGATGTTTTCGCGGACCGTGCAGTAGTCATAACCGGCAGCCTTCGCCCGCGCGGCGGGTGTTTGCCCGTCGGCGGTGTGTCCGTAGCGGCCGGTCTTCGCCATGTAATCAGCGAAGGCTTGAGCCGCCTGCGTCAGTTCGACATTAGCAGCGACCGGCTTTCGCTTTTGCTCCTTCCGGAAGGCATTGGTGCGGTCGACGATCGACTTCACAACCTCGGCGACCTTCGGCTGCTCGGCCTGCTCCCACTCGCCGCCCGTCTCTTCGACGAGGACGATCTCGTGCGACTCGTCGGGCGGCGCATCTTGTGCGAGAAGGGACGAAGCGAGCAGAATCACCCCAAAGCATAAGCACGTTCGGTACATCGGCGGCTCCCGTTTGAGTGCCTCTTGTGGTTCGTCGCTCTTGAACTGAGGTGTGCCACTGGC
>JACCRE010000341.1 GCA_013813775.1 Planctomycetaceae bacterium | reverse complement strand
AGGTAGAGGATGCGTGCGAGATCGCACGGCGGACTCCCGCGGCGGCAACCTAGGCTCTGCCGCCGGACTGTGGGCCGCCGCGCCCTCGCGGGCATCTGAACGGCCGACCGACGCTTCACACCACGGGCGTTGTGCCGAGTCGTTCCGAGGCCTCGATCTTTTTTGCTTTAGCGACGGTCGAAACGGACGGGCTCAATCAGGCCAGCCGCCGGCGCAAGCCGGCGGGTCTCGAGCAATCGAGCGCCCGCGGACGCAAGTCCGCGGCTGGCCTGGAGTCTTCCACGATCGTCGCTCAGTAGGTATGGCGCGAAGGCGCTGTCACGGTTCCAGTTCCGGCGCCTTGTCCTTTCCAAAGGCTTGATGGCAGTCGTTGCAGTTCTTGATGAGGGACTGATAGGCCGCCTGGGTTTTCGGCCAGTCCTGGCTTGCGGCGGCGCGGGCGAGATCCAGCCCCGACTGCTGCGCGTCGCGAGCGAGCGGATCCCATTTCGCGGCGTCGTCCGTTTCGCGAATCGCGATCAGGTTGGCGATCTCAGCCGCTTCGATGCCATGATGCTTGATGTGACTCCACGCCTTCTTGTCCGCCGGCTCCTTCGCCATATCGGCCTTGAGATGCTCGTAGAGCGGCTCGCTGAAGATCTCCATTAATTCGTGCGTGTTGACCACAGCCGTGGGAAGCTTCTGCGGTGCCTTCTCGGGGATTTCGTCGCCGCCGACGAACGCCACGGTGCCGAAGAGTCCGCCCGCCGCAAGGACCGCCGCCGCCTGTCGATGTCGCATGGAGAGTTCCTGATTCGAAGTGTCTGGTGTCTGGTGGCGTGCGAGCATAGGTGTCTGGAGCGGGCATCTGATAGGGGAGAAACCTGAAACGTCGGAAGGTGTCCTTCTCTCCGACCTTCTTCTTTCCTCAGCCATCCCGATCGACCCAAGGGATGAATGCCGGCAGCAGCAACAGGTTGCCCAGCAGACCGCCGATCATGGCGAGACTCACGAGCACGCCGAAATAGATCAAGGGCACGAAATGCGATGCCGCCAGCACGCTGAAACCGACCGATAGGGCGAGCGTGGCGAACACGATGGCCACGCCGACGCGTCGTCCCGTTTCGTCGAGCGCTTCGGCGACCGACCGGCCTCGCTCGCGGGCCGAACGATAGCCGGACAGGTAGTGAATGCTGCTGTCGATCGTCAGTCCGACGGAAACGCTGGCGATCATGGCCGTGCCGATGTTGACGGGCACACCGGCGAGTCCCATCCCGCCGAGCAGCAGCAAAATGGGCAACACGTTCGGCACGAGCGCCACGAGCGCCAGCCACGGCCTCCGAAACGCAACGAACATCATGACGAACAAGGCGGAACCCGCGAGCGAGAACGAGACGACCTGGTCCCGCAGCAGGCTCTCGATCAGGTACGTCAGCAGGACGAACAGTCCCGTCGTTTTCGCTTCCGGAAACTCCTCGCGCGCCGTCGCCTGGACCTTTTCGATGATCGCGCGCTTCGATTCGGCACTTTGCCGCTCCATCGCCCGCAGCACGATCCTCATACGGCCCTCGTTCGGGTTGTAGAGGCTCGGCAGGAATTCCGGTTGGAGCTTCGCGATCTGAACGAGATCCTGATTCGGATCGTCCGTCGTCATCCCCGCCGGCAGGAGATCGAGGCCGTCGGTCACGGCGACGGTTTTCGTCAGCGGCTCGCGACCGGCGACTTCCAACGCCCGCAATCGATTCGCGAGCGAGCGGACTCGATCGAGGTACTCGTTCGTGAGCCGATCGGGAGCGGGAAAATTGACCTCCCACGTGCCCGCGCCGCCCAATCGCTCTTCGATGAAACCGAGCGAGACGACGATGGGGCTGTCGTCGCGAAAGTTTTCGCTGAAGTCGGTTTCGACTTTCAACCGCGTCAGTCCGACCGCGGCGACGACCGATAGGCCGATCGCGACGAGGACGATCGCGAATCCACGACGCCGTGCAAATCCGGTCATTTGGGCGAGTATGCCGGCCAGGCGCGGGTGACGCTCGCCGCTCATGGCGCTCGGCTCTCTCGCGCGCCAGCCGACGTTCGCGACCGCGCCCGCCGGAACCATCAACGCGGTCGCGAGCAGGACCATCGCGGCGCCCAACGCGGTCATCAGGCCGAAGCTGCGCACCGGCATCACATCGCTCGACGCCAGCGAAAGAAACCCCGCACCGGTGGTCGCCGCGGTCCAGAAGACCGGACCGGCGAGATCGCCAATCGTGAGTCGCAACGCCTCGAAACGCTCGTGACGTCGGCGGAGCTCGCGAAAGTGGACCGCGACGTGCGTGACGGTCGCGACGGCGATGATCGTCACGAGCGAATTCAGCATCGAACTGACCATGCTCAGTTCGGCGCCCGAGACGGCGAGCAAACCTCGCGTCCAGAGCACCGCCAGAGCCGTGACGGCCAACGGCAGCGCCACCCAGCGCACACTGCGGAACAAAAGCAACAGCACCGCACCCAGCAGCAACAAGGAGAACAAAAAGAGCGTTCGACCGTCTTCTTCCACGTATTCGAAGGCGTCGAAGACCTGCACCGGCTCGCCGGCGACGGCCGCGGGCGGATCATGCTGGGCCGCCATGCTGCGAATGCGTTCCAACGTCTTCTCGCGCGAGACGGGGCTGTCTTCCTCCGGGCGAAGGCGTAAAACGATGGCGGTGGTCTTGCCGTTCCGTCCGATCAGAATGCCGCGAGAGAAGTCGATCGCGTCATGCTGTCGTTCGATCGCGAAGCGGCCTGCGATGCCTCGCAGCAGAGGGTTGTCGCCGAACTTCTCGGTCGCGGCGTCCTTCGCGAAGGCGATCGCATTGCTGATGACGCGATCCAGATCCTGCGTGCTGGCCTTGTTCACGCCGCCGACGTTGGCGAGCTTTGCGGACAGCTCGCGGATTCGCTTAGCGGCCGCGGTATTGAGCTTTCCATCCGGGGTCAGCAGCTTCGGCTCGTCCCAGGCGACGATCACGAATTCGTCGCCGCCGAAAAGCGTTTTGCTCTCCCGGTAATCGACGAGCAGGGGGTCATCCTCGGCATACAGCGATTCGATCGAACGATCGAGATCGAGCCGCAACGCCGGCAAGAACGCCAGCAGGCCGAGGGCGATCGCGATTCCCGCCAGCAGTCGTCGGTGGGCGACCAGAGTGTCGGCAAGGTTCGCGATCATCACGTAACTTAGTGAGAACGGAAGAAATGAGGACCGAAGAAGTGAGAATCCACGACTTCGCCCGCGTCTCCCATCGCGGGACAACTCGTCTGACTTCTACCTTCTCACTTCTTCCATTCTCCCTGAGCGTCGATCAGGCAGCGAGCGATAACGGGCGAGCAATCAAGCAATACAGAACCGAGAGAATACGGGTCCAGACGACGGACACGGTCGACAGAAGCTATCATCGCCCGTTCAGAACGTTCGCAAAGGATAGCGGCAGTCGCCGTCCGTCGCATGGGACAGAGTACGTGTCGGTCCAACGGAAAAGGCAACCAGGTCTGGTGGCCCTCCTGTTTCTCGCTGCGGCGCTCCGCATCGCGGCATGCCTGGCATGGTCGGCGGATTTGGGTCGCGATCCGGATGCCTACCGCGGACTCGCGGAGCGGTTGCTCGATGGTCGCGGGTTCGCGGCTCCCGACGGACGGCCGACCGCCTATCGACCGCCGTTGTATCCGATCCTGCTCGCGACGGTGTTGCCCGCGGGACGGTGGGGAATCGCGACCTTGCAGATCGCGCTGGGAACGGCGACGGTCGCCATTGTCGTCGCCCTCGGCCGTCGTTTGGGACTGAATCGTTTTGCCCTGCTGGCGGGCGCGATCGTCGCGCTCGACCCGTTGCTTCTGCGTTACACGCCGCAGATCATGACCGAGGTGACCTGCACGTTTCTGTCGGCACTTGTGCTCTGGCTGACGATCATCGTCCACGATCGAATGCCGAGGCCGTCGGCGAATCGAAGAGCGACGCTGCTTCTCGCGACCACGCTTGGTGCATCCTTCGGACTCGCGGTCCTCTCGCGGCCGACGTTCTGGGCCTTTGGCATGCTCGCGGGGGTGGCATGGGGTTACGAGGTCGCCCGAGATCGGACGCGGCTGCGAAACTGGATTGGGGCAACGGGATGTGTGCTGCTGGGTTTGGGAACGGTTGTCGCGCCATGGGCCGTCCGGAATAACATCGTCATCGGTCTCCCGGTCGTCACGACGACGCACGGCGGATACACGCTGCTGCTCGCGAACAACCTCGTCTTCTGGCGGGAAGTCGTGCTCGCACCTTCCGACACTGTGTGGGGACGCGAACGTCTCGACGAGTGGCAACATTCGCTGGAAGAAGCGATGGCGGCCGACGGTATCGCTGCGACCGACGAGCTTGCCCGCGATCGCTGGATGCGAGATCAGGCGTTCGACACGATCCGTCGTCATCCGCGGCTGTTCGTGCGGTCGTCCGTGCATCGGGTGACGCGGTTCTGGGACATCGTGCCGGCCGGTTCGATTCCCGCCGCCACGCGCTGGAGCGTGGGCACCTTCTACGCGGTGACACAGGCATTGGCGCTGCTTGCACTCATCGGAATCGGCATCCGGTTCTGGCGGTCCTTCAAGAACAGAGAACCAGGTCCGGAAGGCCGCCGCGCAGAGAATGGCGAACGACTTGCGGCTTGGGTGCCGGCGCTGCTGCTTGTCATCGCGTTCACCGCCGTGCATGCGATTTATTGGAGCGATGCCAGAATGCGGGCTCCTTGCGTGCCTGTCGTCGCACTTCTCGCCGCGAGAGCCTGTGCGATGGTTTCGGCCCGTCGGTACGCCAAAGTTGCGCCGTGAACGACGACCAGTCTGGCCGTCTCTCGCAATCAGGCTCTGAACGTAACTGGGCACCGCATTTGGCATTACATCGCCCCATTCGGCCCGCAACCGCGATTGACGGAACGGGTCCGTCGGACCTATAGTCCGCCCCCTTTCTACAGGGCGACCGACTGCGGTCGTCGTGCGGGCGTCGCCATTGCGCTCGGCCTCTGGCCGAGTTCGGTGACGACTCCCGAACACGGGCAGGACGCCCGTCCGCCTCCTTCCATTTTCGATCGTCACCCGCCGGAATTGCCTGTGCCGGGCTGTTTGCCACGGTTTCCGCGAAAGGAATTCGCGGTTCGCGTGTGGCGGACGGCGGCGTTTGCCGCCGTCGCGCTCGGGTTCTGCACGTCATTCGCCGCGGAACCGGAACGACCGATCGGCCGCGTCACCATCGACCGACTGTTCGGCGGATTCGGCGAGGGAGTGCCCGGCAGCGCGCCGCCGCCGCCCGCGCCATTGTCGTCGAGCGGCACCGATACGATTGGGCGAGCGGCGGTCTCCGCAGCCGCGACGGTTGACGGCCGCTTTGCTTACACCTGGTCGGAGAACGGCGAGGAAGTCACGCTGCTTCGCGGCAGTTGCGTCATCCGCCACGAAGGCACGACGTTGCTGGCCGACGAGATGGTGCTCTGGCGTCGGCCGACTCCAGACGGCGAGCAGGTCATCGCCTACCTCGACGGCAACGCACGACTTGAGGAAGCCGGAAAGAGCATCGCCGAACCCTCGATGGTCTTCTCGTTTCCGGCCGAATCGGTCGAGTTGCGGGCCGCGGAACAGATCGCTCGATCAGAGGTCGACGATCCGCTCTACCAGCGTGCCCTTGGGCGACGTCGAACGACGACGGGATCGGCGGGAGCCGTGGGCAATCCGTTGGCGACCGAACAAGAGTCACCGATCGATTCCGAAATGGGCTACGAAACCGTCGCGCTGCGTCCCACTCCGGGAAAATTGCGACGGGTCCGCATCTTTCAGCGTTCGACGGTCCCCTTTAACGTCGAAAGCGTTCGTTCGACGCAAACGATTCCGCCCGAGCAGGTCACGGTGATCACCGGCGGCGTCAACGTGCTCATCGATGGTCTGGACGACCAGATCGGGCTCGTCGATCTCTCCGCCGACAAGGCGGTGATCTGGACGCAGTCGATGAACGAGAATTTCGAGCAGGAACAGGTGCAAAGCGAGGACACGCCGTACACGGTCTACCTGGAAGGCAACATCATCATCCGGCAGGGCGACCGCGAGATTCGCGCCCAACGAGCCATTTACGATGCGCGAGAAGAGCGAGCCTTGATGGAACGGGCGGAACTGCGGGCGTTCATTCCCGCCCTCGGCAGCGACCTGCGGCTCAGGGCCGACAATCTGCGTCAGCTCTCGCGCGGCCGTTTCCACGCCTTTGACGCCTGGACCACCACCAGCACGTTCGGGCAGCCGGGTTATCGCCTGCAGTCTCGCGAGATCTTCGTCGAGCCGCGCTACGACGTGAACCTGCAGTGGCTGGGGGCAGGCAGCACCGTGGTCGATCCCGCGACCGGCATGGAAATGGTCGAGACGAACTGGGTCCGCAGCTACGGGAACACGGTCCGGGTGGGCGAGGTTCCGATCCTCTACTCGCCGTATTTGGCCGGTCCCGCTGAAGACATCAACATCCCGCTCAAGCAGGCGGCGGTGGGCAACGATCGCATCTTCGGCTTCCGCGTGAAAACCGTCTGGGATCCGTTCGACCTCTTCGGCATCGAACAGCCTCCCGGGGTCAATCTGAACTTGCTCGCCGATTACTACAGCGAACGAGGGCCGGGCGGCGGGCTGAGCGGCAACTACAACGGCGAAGATCTGTTCGGCGTTGAAGACCGCTTTCGAGGCACGGGGATCGGCTACTACGTTCACGACGACGGACAGGACCGCCTCGGCCGGTTTCGCAACGATCTCGAGCCGTCGACCGACAATCGCTATCGCTTCAAATGGCGTCACCGGCATGACTTCCCGGTGCATGCCCACGTCAATGCCGAGTTGGGCATCGTGTCCGACCGGAACATGCTCGAGCAGTACTTCAGCACCGAGTTCAACAACGATAAGGATCAGGAAAACCTGCTCTACGCGACCCAGTCGCTCGACGACCTGGGCTTCGGCAACTGGAGCTACGAACTGCTCGGCAAGGCGCCGCTCAATGACTTCGAAACCGTCACCGGCTGGTATCCGAAGGGCGATCTGTGGGGCTTGTCGGAGCCGTTGTTCGATGGCTGGCTGACCTGGAGCAGTCACACGCTCGCCGGCTACGGCGACATCAACCCGGCGGATCCCGACGACTATCGCGACGAACGGTTCTTCGACCCGCTGCCCTACGCGCCCGACGTCGAAGGCGCGAGCTTCATGACGCGTCACCAGCTCGATCTACACCTGCCGGTCGGCCCCGTCAACATCGTGCCTTTCGCGATGGGCGAGGCGGCATTCTGGGAGGAGGGCATGGACGGCGACAGCCTGGGGAGGCTCACCAGCTCGGTGGGTGTCCGTGCGAGCACGCAATTCCAGCGAGTCTTTCCCAACGTCTACAACCGCACGCTGGGTCTCAACGGACTTGCTCACAAGATTCGCCTTGAAGGCGAATACCGCCTCACCGACACCACCGAGCCTCTCGGCGACGTCGCCCAGTACAACGAGTTCGACGACAACGCGCAGGAGCGGGTGCGCTATCGCCTTCCGGACGCCTTCTTTCGGGGTGCACTGCCCGATACGCTTGATCCTCGCTTCTACGGCGTGCGAACGGGAGCCGGCGTGCCGCTCGGCAGTCCGTACTACGAACTCGTCGAGGACCAGCAGGTCATTCGGCTCGCCGCGCGGCAGCGATTGCAGACGAAGGCCGGTCCTCCGGGACGGCTGCGGATTCGCGACTGGATGACGCTCGACACCGGTCTTTCGCTGTTCCCGAACGCCGATCGCGACAACTTCGGCGAAACCGCCGGCCTGATCTTCGGCAACTATAGCTGGCTCGTCAGCGATCGCACGCGGTTCCTCGCCGACGCGCAGTACGACATGTTCGACAACGCACAGCGGTTGTGGAGCGCGGGCTTCCGCAC
Organism: Planctomycetaceae bacterium; assembly: GCA_013813775.1. Taxonomy (GTDB): domain Bacteria; phylum Planctomycetota; class Planctomycetia; order Planctomycetales; family Planctomycetaceae; genus JACCRE01. The sequence continues at coordinate 56,234 of JACCRE010000341.1, read as the reverse complement.
GCAGCGTTCGCGACGCGGCAGTCTGTATCTGGGCGCACGACACATCGAGTTCGGCCGCCAGCGGACCGACATCCTCGTCGGCAGCTACAGCTATGTGATGAGTCCCAAGTGGATTTCGACCCTCGCCGGCTACATCGACGTCCGCGACACCGCGAACACCGGAGAGTCGCTGACGCTGACTCGCGTCGGTGCCGATTTCCTGTTTCATCTGGGGCTGCAGGACAACCGCAACACCGACAATTTCGGCGTGACGTTCGCGATCGAACCTCGCTTCGGAAACATGCGCAGCGCGAACACGATGCAACTCAGTTCGCTGCTCACGCCGCCGATTAATCCGTAGTGGAAGAAGAACGGAAGAACGGGAGAAGTGAGGAGCGAGAAGTGAGAGAGTCGGGCATTCTTTTCCTTCTTCCATCCATCCTTCCGTCCTCCCATTCTTGACTTCTCCGACCGCGGCCCCTGATCCGCCGGACTGCCTTACATGTCCGTGACCTTACGAGATGCTCCTCCGTGCTCAAGGCTTCGTCCCACCCGCCGCCGGGCGGCGTGGCGTCAATGGCTCGTGGAAGCGGAGCGCGGAATCACCGCCGGTTTCCGGTCGGACAGCGTCTTTTTCGTCCATTTGTTCGCGGGAAGTCTCGCCCTCGCGGCCGCGGCGATGCTCGGCCTTTCGGCGACGCAATGGTCGATCCTCCTGCTCGCCCTCGCCGTCACGATCGCCGCGGAACTGTTTCACCAGGTTCTGAAGCAGCTTGGCGAAGTCATCGCCACGGCAGGCCCGAAGCCCGCATCCGCGATCCGACGGCTCGGAGCGGCCGCCGTCGCGGTGGCGAGTCTTGGTTCGGCGGCGTCGGTGGCGGTGATCCTCGGCTCGCGAATCTTGTCGCTTTTCGAGTGATTGTTCAAAACTCTGAGCGAACCTCCTTCCGGTTTTCGGCAGATTGATCTGGATTGGAGCGGCAAAGACTCCTACCATAAACGTGTCGAATCATCTGAACCCTCTGGTTTGAGACGCCGCTGTCATGATGCCGCTTGTGACCAAACGCATCACCCCGGCCGTCCTCGCGCTTGTCGCGACGGCGCAGGTTGCGTTTTCGTCGGCGTCATGTTGCGAATTGAGGGCCGCGCTGGCCGATCATTCGGCCTGCTGTCACGCGACCTCAGAACCGGCACAGCCGTCCTGTTGTCACAAGCCGCCATCGCGGCTGATGGATGTTGCGGCGGTCGGGATACCGTATGCCCCCTCCGGCTCGGACAGTTGCCTGATTTGCTCGGCTGGACCGAAGGTTGCCGTTTCAGAGCGAGTCGAGTTGCCGCCGGTGTTTTCCGGCGGGCTGGTCGCCGCCGTCGAAACGGCTGAACCTGCCGTCACGGCTGCCGAAGCCTTGGAATTCGATACCGATGAGCCGTTTCATCGAACGGCGCTCGCATCGTGCGCCTGGCTCTGCGTCTGGCTCATTTAGTCGCGCGTTCTGCCGCGACTCTCTTTGATTCCGTGCTCGCGTGATCGCGAGACGCTCTTTGGATTCGGGACTGCGTCCCACTGCGCCCTGTCCGTGTCGGATCGGCGCGTCATTTCATCAAACGCTCTGGCCGGCGTGGAGCCGGCCGCTCTTCCCGAAAGGAAAGATCCATGTTCGCGAAACTGGTAGGCGTCTCAGGCTTGTCGCTTGTGACCACGGCGTTACTCGCCGTTGCGGGATTCGTGGGTGACAGTGAAGCCAACGTGGCGTCGCTTGCCGACTCCGCTCCCAAAGCGTGTTGCTCCTCGCAACTCGCGCTGAAAGATGCGTCGCAACCGGCGTGCTGTGCGAAGCAGGGCTTGCAGGCCGTCGCCGCGGTGGAGTGCGTCGCTTCGGCCGCGCAGTGCTGCACGGCGGCATGCTGCGGCGATGAGTGCGTCGCCGCAGGTTGTTGCGCCGACGGCTGCTGCGAAGGAGCATGCGGCATGGCCGATTGCAACTGCGACGCCGGCTGCTGTGAGAACGGCTGCGGCGAGAACGGCTGCAACGGCGACGCCGTGGCGACCGATGCCCTGGCAAGCCTGGCGACGGTGCCGGTGCTGGCCGTGACGGCCGGGGCTTCAGCCGATTGCTGCACGACCGCGGCCTGCGCCGCTGCCGGGTGCTGCGGCGAAGAATGCGTCGCTCTCGGTTGCTGCGATGACGGCTGCTGCGGCGGAAGCTGCGGCAGCGACGACTGCGGCTGCAAAGCCGGCTGCTGCGCTGACGGGTGCTGCGTGAAGTAAGCTCGTCAGAGCCGATGATCGTGAAACCGACGCCCCGGTTGCGGCAACGCAGCCGGGGCGTCGTGTTTTATCCGCTCGCCACTTCACGGCATCCATGTCAGCCCGCGCCGTAGTCGCCAGGATCGAAGTCGCGAAGGCGGGCTTTGGCGGCCGCTTCTTTCAGCTTGACCACCACGAATTGCTTGTGGTTGGCGACGGCCTGTTGAGAGATGCCCAGGCGATCGGCCGCGTCTTTGTTCGGCAACCCGGCGGCGAAGAGCAGCTCCATGCATTTGAGCCGCTCCCATTCGTGCTTCGCTTTCCATTGCGAGATCAACTCGCGAAGGCAATTTGCGATCACGGTGCGCTCGATCCCTCGGCCTTCCGCGCTGCGAGCCATGCTCGAGGCGCGTCGCCCGCGCCCTGCGGGTTCGTCGCTCTTGCCATCCTCATCAGGAACGAGCAGCGGAATCGTCGGGCGGCGACCTGAACGGCGCAGCGCGTCGGTTAGCTTGTGCGCCGTGATGCTGAAGAGATAGCTTTCGAGCGGCGTCGCGTCGTCGTAGTTCGGCAGGCTCACGAGAAAGCCGAGAAACGATTCCTGCACGACGTCTTCCGCCGTCTGCCGCTGGCCCAACCGGCTCTCCGCGAACGCCAGGAGCCGGCCTTCGTAGCGGTCGATGAGCTCGCGCCACGCGGCCTCGTCGCCGCCGCGCACGCGAGCCACAAGCAGCCGGTCGGCTTCGACGGTTGGCATGGGGCGTAGATGATGGTGGTTGGTGGTTGGAGTTAAGCCACGACCGGCAGGGAGCGCTCGTGCCACCCGACCACCCGCCCGTCAATTCGGGCATTCCGTCGTCGACACGAATGATTCCAGAGGTCGTTGGGGGGCCAGCGCCATCGGCGGGGGCGCCGGTTCGGCATGTGGCGGCACTGGTCGGGCGTGTGGCGTCGGCCACGGATCGGGGGAACGCATGCCCCCTGCCGCGTGCCGCGCTCCGGTGAGCACCACTCCCCCGAGCAGCACCGCTGCGGCCATCGCACCGAACGCCAGCGGCCAACGATACCTGCCCGACGTCCGATCATCGAGTCGGAAGAAGCCCGCGACGAGGCCGGCGATCGCCGTCAGTGACGCAAGCAACACCGCGACCACTTTCGAGCGACCTCCACTGACCTGATGCCGCCAGATGGGTTCGATCTGGCGACGAACGTCCGGCGAAAGCTCGACGAGCAGATACGTCCGATAGACGGTGAAATCATGCTCGCCCGCCGTGCGGCGAATCTCCTCGGTAAAGCTGTTCCTGACGGCGTGTGAGCGCACGGTCTCTGGATCAAGTTGCCACGACTCATGGGAGTGATGATTCGCGTCGTCGAAGTTCCGCCGGACGAGTTCGGTCGCTGCGGCGAGCGCTTCCGACCAGGCCGTGGTCGGATCGGCGAACTGCTGGCTGTTGACGACGACCAGTCGCTGATCGCCGTGCGAAACCATCGTCGTTCTCACCCAGTCGGGCAACGACTCGGAAGCCGCCGGCGTGATTTCTTCGACTCGACTGACGGTCGCTTCAGCACGTTTCGACGGTCGCGGCGCTTCAACCGGCTGGCTGCGATCGGGCATCGGAATCGGTTCGGCGTTCAACAGCCGTGCCGCTTCGTGTTGCCGCGTAAGTTCGATGCGGGCCTGTTGCCGCACTTCGAGTTGTTGAGCCTCGACATAATGGACTTGCCGCACCGATGTGAAGCCGATCGCTCCCAGCACGAGCAGCGCGATGACGCCGCCGCCCACCAGAAAGATGACGGAGACAAGGCGTCGGCACGCGAGTCCGCACGCGCCCAGGGCCAGCAGGATCATCACGGCGACGGGGAAGAACGCGAATTCTCGCATGGCGATTTGTGGTTCCATGGTTCTGCCTTCTCTCAACCGCTGCCTGACGGCCAGCGGCGCCTCGTCGATCGATCACTGGTGACGATGTCTCGCCTTACGCCGCTGGTTGCTCTGTGGGACGACGATCCTCCGGCGGTGTCCATGCCGCGGCGAGTTGCACGACGCAGGAAATCACGACGGCCCAGACGATGCCCCAGGCGTGCGGAAAATAAACGATGGCCGTCAGCACGTAGCCGAGCAGGGCGGTGAACAGGGCCGACGAAACCTTGAGTCGCTTTGGGCGGTAGGCGTCGGCCTGCCACCACCAGCGACGAAGCAGAAACAGCATGCCGAAGAAGGCGAGATACGCGGCGAGCGTCGGTTCGCCGGTGCTGCTGGCGAACCGCAGGTCGCCGACGTCGGTGACGAAGCCGTAATAGCGACCGTCCATGCCGCTGGGATGGAAATCCACGAGCAGGAACTGATCGAGGCCATAGGCCGCCGCTCCGACGGGAAGACCGACGGCCGCTTGCCAGAGGCGACGGATGGACTTGTCCATCGAAGTGCCTTCGATCGACTTGCCCGCCGACAGCACGGCCCAGCTTCCGAAGATCGCCGTCCCGCCGAACAGGAGCGCCGAGGGAACGTCTTTGACGAAGCCGAGAGCGGCGAGAGCGGCGGTGATGACTGACGAGGCGAAAGCCGCGACGGTCATCGAACCGGTGAGTTGACTGGCTCGCTCGCGCACCGCGATCTTCCGCGGCGTATCGGGCGTCGGCACGGGTGGCCGACGCGGCGCGACAGGCGGGCTTTGCACCGCTCGCGCCGCGACAGGCATCGATGGTGCGCTCACGCCGTGGTTGTGAGGCGTGCGGGTCGGCGCAGGACTCGACACCGGGGTCATCCACTTCACGAAGGAGTAGACGCCGTAGGCGAGCGCGGCGAGGATCGCGCCTTCCCACAGCGACGGCATCATGCCGCGGCCGGCTCGCGTGAAGAGCAAAAACATGGCGACGGCGCCGATCACAAGCATCGGCGTCCAATTCTTCTCGCCGGGACGCGATCGCGGCCAGTGTCGATTCGCTTCGCGATAGGCATACCGGGCGCGGCTCTGGCAACTGTGCTTCCGCCGCCGCAACTGCTCGGCCTGCCAACGGGCCTGGTCGCGAGCGCGTTGAGCGTAGGCCTGTGCGTCCGTGTGGGCCGCAGCGGCATAGCGAACCGCGTCGGGGCGACGGGCGTCCGCGTAGGATTGTCGATCGAAGACGCCGGCCCCGCCCGCAGGGGCGGGCGGGCTTCGATCGAGGAAGGCATGCTCTGGGATGTCATGCGGTTCGTCGCGAGCGACCTGTCGGCCGCGAACAGCGGCCTTGAACTCGTCCCGCAAGCGATCGACGGTCGAAGTCCGCCGCTGCGGATCCTTTTCGAGCGAGCGAGCGATCACGGGACGCAGGCGCGCGGGCAGCTTTTCGAGATCGGGCGGCGACGAGAGGTGCTTCATCAGGATCTCGCCGGTCGATTCGCCGTCGAACGGCACCTCGCCGGTCAGCATCTCGTACAGCATGATTCCGAGCGCGTAGACGTCGACCTCGCGGCCGTAGCGACCGCGGGCGACCTCGGGAGCCATGTAGTAGACGGTGCCGACGCTTTGCGTGTGGGCGCTCTTGCGGCTTTCGGAGATGAACTTGCTCAGGCCGACGTCGCCGACCTTCACGACTCCGCCTTCGCTGAACACGTTCGACGGTTTGAGATCGCGATGGACGATCCCGCGCTCGTGGAGGAACGACAGGCCCGCCGTCATGCCGTCGAGCCAGCGTTCGATCTCTTCAACGGGAAGCCGGCCGCGGTCTTCGAGAACGTCGGCCAATCGCTTGCCGCCGACGTACTCCATCACGATCCAATGGTCGCCGTCGGCGTCGCTTTTGATGTCGTAGATCGTGACGAGGTTCGGGTGATTCAGATTCAGGCAGGCGGTCGCCCCGCGAAGCTCGACGTCGGTGTGCTGGTTCAGCAGCTTGAGAGCGACCTCTTTCCCCGCGTCGGTGAGTCCGTAATAGACCTCGCCGAACCCGCCGCGATGGATCGCGCGTTTGATCGTGAAGCCGGGCAGGGGCTTGGATTCGGGGGGAAACGTGAACTTCATAATCTCAGCCCTGCCTCTCCATAAGTTCCGCCGCTCGTCGCTTGATCCGGATTACGCCTTCGCCTGAAAAGGTTTCAGCATCGCGTCGGCGAGATCGCTCTGTTCCGTCATTCCAGCATTCTCGCGTCTCTCTGTGGAACGCACAGGCCACGTCACCGGTTCACGATGATTGCGAGAACCGGCAGGCCGGTGCCTGCCGCTCGCCGTGTTAAAGAGCCTCCAGACGAAAGGAGATTCCCGGTGCCGTCACATAATCGCCCGACCGCACCGCGATCGGACCGCGCGACTCCCTTCCTGTCAGCGCGAGCGGCGCGACCGATTTCGCCCATAGTTCGCCGTCGCGAAGGTACAGCAACACGCTTTCTTCCCAATGCCGGCAGCGCAAATGTGCATCGACGCCGGGGCCGAGCACGCACGCCTCCGCAAACAGCACGACCGTATCGAAGCGAGGTTCCGTGCGATGGTCGCTCGCGAACGTGAGGGTCGCCGTCGCCGTCAGCACGTTCGGCCGACAAAACCGCAGCCGAACGCCCGAGCCGCCCTCCCGATACAGCAACAACTCGTCGGAATTGTTGAGGTCGGTCCGACCTTCGACAACACGTCCCGATCCGCGTCGGCCCGCATGGACAGCTGGCTCGCTGGCGACCAAGGCCGGCCCCGCCGCCTCGACGAAATACCCCTCGCCGCTGCGTGAGATCTTCGCATGGTCGGCCGCCAGGTCGGCGGCGACTCGAACATCGGCACGGCCGGCGAGTCCGCCGACCGAGACCGATTCTCCAAAACACAACAGAAACGCTCCTGCCCCATCGACCCAGGCAACGAGTCGTTCCGGCGGCGCGGCCGGTTCGTTGCGAGTCTCGATGGGGAGCGAAGCGTTCATGGCGCGGTCGAGGTGAGAGGCCAGAGGCCAGAGGCCAGAGGCCAGTGGTTAGAGATTAAGGGTCGGACGTTGGAAACATGCGAAAGTCCGCCAAGGATCGATGCCTTAAGGCTCTGGCCTCTCACCTCTCATCTCGATTATGAACGGTCAACGCACGAAAGCCCACGAGTTTTCGCTCGCGGGCTTTCATTCGATCAAGCTTCCGGCAGATCGGAAGCCGGTTCGGGTTGTGAATCGCCGCTGAAGTAGGCGTCCACTTCCGCTTCGACGTTCTCGACGGCCTTCTTGGTCTGGCGATCGACTTCGACCGGAATCGCCCCCGTGAATCGCCCGTCGTTGCTCAGGAGCGTTTCGCGAGTGCCGATCTTCTTGTCGAGATCGCGGATGAGCTGCTTGGCCCGTGCGAGCTGTGAATCATCGATCCGCAAGTCGCTGATGGCTTCCGAAGCCTGAACCGCGTTCAACCGCGCTTCAAGATTCTCGATCTTCACGGCCAAGTCCTTCTTGACCGCCAGCATGTTGTCGAGCTTCTCTTCGTTGGCGGCGAGAGCCTTCCGACGAGCGTCGACGATCTGCTGATCGCGACTGAGCGTCTCTTCGCTCGTCTTGAAACGATCGAAGCGGCGGGCGAGATCCTCGCGAACGTCGTCGGCCGAGTAGCGACGGCTTGCGTACACGAAGACGTCGCGTCCCGTATCGAGATCCTGCCGCAGGGCGAGGATCGACTGCTTCTGGCCGCTCAGCTCGTCGGTGCGACGGGCGATTTCACCTTCCCGCTGCTCGATGTCGTACTGCTGCTCGGCGATGACGTGCATGCACCGCTCGATTTCGGGAGCGATGTTCTCGATCTCCTGCTTCGCGCGGGCGATTTCGAAGTCGAGCGGCACTTCCGATCGCACCGCTTCGCGGACCTCGTGAACTCCCGTCCTCATGTAGCTGAGGGCCGACGTTCCGAACACGAACGTGCCCAGCGCTGCGGCACCGACCGTACCGATCACCATTTTCTTGAGCATTGTTGCCTCTCCGTCTTACGAACGGCGTCGCCCGTTCCGCGACCGCCCGAACCGGTTGACTGCTGCCGCCGGCGGCGTCATGCCCCCAGTACGGCCGGCGGAAACACCCGCCGACACTCGTTATTCGCTGGCAAGACGCCGATCTTGAGTCGGTTTACCCGATTTCGCGACTTTTCATGTCGGCAGCACCTCACCCGTCACAACCGCGACCGTCAGGAAGCGTTTCCAGGTCGTCTGGGAACGCTCCCTGACGGTCGCGGCTCGGAAAAGGGGACTCCGCGGCCGACCGAGGGAATGTCACCTTCCGAGGATCGCTTCTGCGACCTAAACTCCGGCTCTCAAAGGGTTCGGGAGCGTTGAGTGGCCGGAAAATTTCAGAAAGTCACCTGCCAGGGGCGAACGGGATACGCCGTTGCGGATTTCCCGCGCGACGCATTGATCCGACTCGTGGAGTGCCCCGAACTGCCCCTCCGAAGTGGGCCGGCCGAGACGATCAAGGCCGGCAACAGCGCCCTCGTCGTGCGGGCGATGCTGCCGATGCATGGTGTGATGACCCCCGTCGCCTACAAGCGTGTGCGACGAAAGACGCTGCTCAAGCAGGTGACTCAAGCGGTCAGCGGGAACCGGACGCTGCGAACATTTCTCGCCGGACATCGTTTTCTGGATCGCGGTGTCGCGACGGCTCGTCCGCTCGCCGTCATTGTGCCGTCACGATTTGATTTCGCCGCTCCGACGTGGATCGCCAGCGAGTGGATCGACGGAGAGAATCTGGCCTCGCTCGCGATAAGAACAGAGCGCCGTCCCATGACCAATGCCGCGGCCATCGCCGTCGGCAAACTGCTGGGGCGAATGCACGCGGCGGGCATCTCGCACCGTGATCTCAAATCACAGAACGTGATGGTGCGCCGCACTGCCGAGGGTGGCTACGTCGCGTCGGTGATCGACCTGGATGGCGTCACATTTCTCTCTTCGATCACGGCAGCGCGCCGCTGGAAAGATCTCGCACGGCTCGCGGCCGACGCCGCGACGTGGGCCGGTCTGAGCCGCTCCACGCGACTTCGATTCCTGATTGCCTACGCCTACGCCGCCGGCTTGCCGAAATGTCATAAGGCGGCATGGCGGCAGGTTTCTGCAAAGGTGCTGGCGAGGCTCGATCGACGACATGTGGCCTAATCCGTCGATCGGATTTCAGGTGGTGTCGTGCCAAGCCGTGTTCGAGGACGCAGCCGTCCGCTAGGATGACGTGCAACCACTCGCCGCCGGGTGCTGATCGTGCAGAGCTATGAAGACGCGTCGTCCAATGACCGAACTGAACGTGCTGCGTCCGACGACATCGTTGCGATTCCGTCAGCACGCTCTTTCGGAAACGAGCCGGCAGGTGGCCCTTCTCGAATCGGGCGCGGCGCTCGTTTCATTCGATGATGCTCTCCACCGCGCTCATCTCGATCCGCTCACCGCGGCGAAGATCGAGGTTTTGCAGGTCAACGTCGGCAAGCTTTGCAACATGACGTGCCGGCATTGTCATGTCGACGCCGGGCCTGACCGGCGCGAGGTGATGACTCGAGACACGCTGGAGGCGTGCCTACGATTGCTGGATGCTTCGGAGATCGGCACGCTCGATCTCACCGGCGGCGCGCCTGAGATGAATCCGCACTTTCGCCGGGCCGTCGAAACGGCGTCACGGCTGGGCCGTCACGTCATTGACCGCTGCAATCTCACGGTGCTCACGCTGCCGCGCTATGCCGACATGGCGGACTTTCTGGCGACGCACCGCGTCGAAATCGTCGCCTCGCTGCCCTGCTATCTCGAGGAGAATGTCGATCGCCAGCGCGGCGACACCGCCTTCAGCCGGTCGATCGAAGCGTTGCGATCGCTGAACGCCCTCGGCTACGGACGGTCTGATTCAGGATTGACGCTCACGCTCGTTTTCAATCCCGTCGGCCCTTCATTGCCGCCGGACCAGGCGACCCTTGAGGCGGCGTACCGCGATCACCTGCGTTCCGACTATGGCATCGAGTTCACGCGGCTGTTCACGATCACGAACATGCCGATCAGCCGGTTTCTGGAAGACCTCTTGGAGAGCGGCCGCTACGACGACTACATGCGAAAGCTTGTGGATGCCTTCAACCCCGCAGCGGTCGCGGGGTTGATGTGCCGCAACACGCTCAGCGTGAGTTGGGACGGCAAGCTCTACGACTGCGACTTCAACCAGATGCTGGAACTGCCGCTCGCAGCAGGTCTGCCGCAAACGATCTTCGACGTCGATGCGAACTCGCTCGTTGGGCGTCGCATCGTGACGGGCCGACATTGCTTCGGCTGCACCGCGGGGGCTGGTTCCGGTTGTCAGGGATCGATCGTTGAACGAACCTGACCCATCCGGCCGCTCGACACCCGATGTAGAGAGTCAGCCCGCCCGGCGAGGCCGCGTCTGGTGGCGCGTCGTCGCAATGGCTGCGCTCTTCCTGACGATCGCGTTCATTGGCTGGAAGTATTCTGATCTTCTTTCGCTCAAAACGCTGGCGGCACGCGAAGCCGAACTGCTCGACTTCGGCCGGCGTCACACGGTCTTCGTCCTCGCCGGCCTGTTCGCGATTTACGTGGGAGTGACGGCGTCGTCGCTTCCCGCGGCGACGGCGCTCACCTTTCTGGCGGCGTGGTTGTTCCAACGGCTGTTCGGAGCGATCCCGGGATTCGTCGGTGCGGTCGCGCTCGTCAGTTTCGCCAGCACGACCGGGGCGACGATCGCATTTCTGATCAGTCGGCACCTGCTCGGAACGGCGATTCGTTCTCGCTACTCCGATGCGATCGCGAAGTTCGACGAAGCGATCCGGCGAGACGGTTCGTACTACCTCTTCACATTGCGGCTCACGCCGGTGGTGCCGTTCTGGCTCGTCAATCTGGCGATGAGCCTGACGCCGCTCCGCACGCGCACGTTCTGGTGGATCAGCCAGCTCGGCATGTTGCCCGGAACGCTCGTGTTCGTGTTCGCCGGGTCGCAAGTGCCGAGCCTGACGGAACTCGAAGGCCGCGGCGTGTGGGACCTCCTTTGGCCCGGTCCGCTGATCGCATTGCTGCTTCTCGCCGCGTTTCCGTGGATCGTGAGATCGATCACACAGCGACTGAAGCCGACGAGCGCCGATCGTCCCGAGACGGTGGCTTCATGGCTGGCGCTCTTCGTGGTTCAGGTTCAATACGTCCTGAACTTCAACGGTTGAATCGCTTCCTGAACGTGATTCACTTGTGCGGGTTCGGCAGGTAGTACAGAAAGCCGTCCTCGGCCCCGAGCACGAGATCGGGCGTGCCGTCGGCGTTCCAGTCGACGACGGTGGGACTCGTGTCGTGACCGGCGAGCACGCGCGAATCGACGAGGCCCATGTCCTTCAAGACGACGCGACCTGAACCTACATCCGCTTCTTTCGAGACGTTGCGGTAAAAGCTCGCGTTAACCGAATTGATCAGCAGGTCGGTCGCGCCGTCGCGATCCCAATCGACGAGGCACAGCTTGCGTCGGCCGCTCTTGCCGGCGTCACCCAGGCTGAGTTGCAGCGGATCGCCTTTCTCGCTGACGAAAATCCGCTTGCCGGGCAGCAGTGCGAGCGCGTCGCCTTTGCGAATTCGCTCAAAGAACGCCAGAAACCCCTCGTGGTCGAGCATCACGAGATCGGTCAGCCCGTCGCCATTCCAGTCGGCGGCACAGGGGGTCGTCCGCCATTGCGTGGCGAGTTCGTTGCTTTTCGGATTCCACCAGTTCCATGCCGGTTTCGGAGGTGCAGCGTCCCACGCGACCTCAATCGGTTCCGCCGCCGCCAGCTTCGGCTCGGATTTCGTGCCGACGTTTGCGTACCAGACCGGCTTGCCCCAGATGCCGTTGGCGACGATGTCGAGGATTTCGTCGCCATCCCAGTCGGCGACGGTGAGCGTGGTATAGCCCCATTTGGCTTCCGCCGGCCCCTGAATGGAGCCGTTCGGCCCCGCCATGATGCGGATCGTTTGTCCGTCGGCTTCGAGTCGCACCGGTTCAGCCCAGCGCGGCGTGCCGCCTTCACCGTCGCCGAGATTCTCGATGAAGCCGATGTAACCGGCTGTGTTGCCGCAGATCAAATCGTCGTCGCCGTCGCCGTCCCAATCGACGCCGAAGGGTGACACGAGCGCGCCGAACTTCACGTCGGCGGCTTGCTGTTGGAAGTACCGTGGCTCGGCGAAGGCGGGAACGCCGTCTTTCACATTGCCGGTGTGCTCGATGAACGCGACGCGGCCGTCTTCGTCGCCGCAGATGAGATCGACGTCGCCGTCGGAGTCCCAGTCGATGCCGACGGGCGTGATCATCTGCAAGTCCATGCGGACGTCGAGCCGGCCGCCCTTGGCGTAATCAGGCTCCGTTCGCGAGCCGACGTTTTCGTAGTAAGTGAAGCCGTCGAGAAACTCGCCGGTGACCAGGTCGAGATCGCCGTCGCCGTCGAAGTCGGCGAACGAGGGAGAGGGCATTCCAAAGCCGTCGATCGTCTCTCCGGCGGCGGTGAGCTCGACCGGATCTTCGTACTTCGGCTGCTCGGTCGAGCCGACGTTGTGGAGCAGGTAGACATATCCGTGCAGCGGATCGCGGACCCAGTTACCGGCCTCGTCGAAGGCGTTGTCCCAGCCGTATTGTTCCCAGTCCTCGACGCCCACCACGATGTCGAGCCTGCCGTCGCCGTCGTAATCGACGTACCGCCATTGGTTCGCACGGATCTTGCGAACCTGATCGTGTTGGTGAACCCAGGGTGTCGGATAGATGTTCCGAGTGGCCGCGAAGGCGTCTTCGGAACCGGGGGCCGAGGGATGCAGTGACTCGATTTCCGCACCGGGGATGAGCACACGCGGCTGCCCATCGACGAAGCTCACCTGAATGTTGGCGTGGCCCTTGCCGAGGCGCACCGCCGGCTTGAACACCGGCATCTGTCGATCGCCGCCGGGATTCTCGAAGAAATAGGTGCCGTTATAGGGCTTGTCCGGGCAACTCACGACGAGATCCATGTCACCGTCGCCGTCATAATCCATCGGCAGCGGCCACGCCCACAGGCCGACGCCCAGATCGACGGTCAGCCCTGGATTGCTGTAGGGCAGCCGGCGAAGCCGCGCGTCATCGGCGGCGCAGACGCTCGCCGTCAAGAGACAAAGGGCGCACATCGCCGTCGTACGAACATCGTGCATGCGTGTGTCCTTGGCAATAGAGCCGCGACCGTGAGGAAGCGTTGCCGAGCCGCCCCGAAACGCTCCCTCGCCGTGGCGGCTCTGAATGGTAAATCGAACGGGATGTTCTTGGCGACCGCGCGGGAGAACTTTTGTGCCGACAGGAACGCGTGAGCAACGTCGCGGATTTCGCTACAATCCGTGACATCCCGAAGCCTGCGGGCGATCGCCCCGCGGGCTTCGACGCTTATCCGATCGAGGCGTCGCATGCTCGACCTGCAATTCATCTGTGAGAACCGGGAACTCATCGAGGCGAACTGCCGCAATCGCGGCGTCGCCGTCGATGTCGCGGCGATCGTGGCGTTGCGCGATCGCCGCAGCGAGTTGATTCAGCAGGAAGACGGCCTGCGTCACGAACAGAAGGAAGCGAGCAGCCTGATCCCCAAGACGAAAGACGCCGCTGAGAAGCAGCGCCTGATCGCCCGGGGCAAGGAACTTCGCGAACAGATCTCGCGGGCCGAAGCCGACCGCAAACAGGCCGAGGACGAACTTCGCGCGTTGCAGGCGACGGTTCCGAATCTTTCGCATCCCGACGCCCCGATCGGCGGCGAAGACGCCAGTCGAACCATTCGCACCTGGGGCGAGCCGAAATCGTTCGACTTCAAGCCGCTCGACCACGTCGAACTGGCCGCGAAGCACGACCTGATCGACTTCGAAGCCGGTGCGCGAGTCGCCGGCAGCGGTTTCTACTTTCTCAAGAACGAAGCCGCGCTGCTCGAACTCGCTCTCGTGCAATACGCCGCGCACAAGGCGATCGCGAAGGGTTTCGTGCTGCACACGACTCCCGACGTCGCTCGCGACGAAGTGCTGCACGGAATCGGCTTCAGTCCTCGCGGGCCGGAGGCACAAACGTACTCGATCGCCGACAGCGAACTGAGCCTCGTCGCCACGGCCGAGATCACGCTGGGCGGTTCTCTCAAGGACGAAGTCCTCGATGTCGCGAAGCTGCCGATCCGCATGGCGGGCATCTCGCACTGCTTCCGCACCGAGGCCGGAGCCGCCGGCAGGGCGACGCGCGGCATTTATCGCGTGCATCAGTTCACGAAGGTGGAACTGTTCGCGTTCGCGGCCCCCAACCTTGAAAGTTCAAACGCCCTCCACGCCGACATCGTCGCTTTGGAAGAAGAAATCTTTCAGGGGTTGAGCATCCCGTATCGCGTGATCGATACGGCCACCGGCGACCTCGGCGGACCTGCCTATCGCAAGTTCGACCTCGAAGCCTGGATGCCGGGCCGCGGCGAGTACGGCGAAGTGACGAGCGCGAGCAATTGCACCGACTATCAGGCGCGCCGGTTAGGCATCCGGTGCAAGTCGCCGGACCGGAAAGGAACCGAGTTCGTGCACACGCTCAACGGTACCGCCGTCGCCGTGACACGGGCTCTGATCGCCATTCTCGAGAACTACCAGCAGGCCGACGGCAGCATCGTCTTGCCGGAAGCGCTTCGCGGCTGGATCGGTAAAGATCGCATCGGCTAAACAGCTATCACCGTGGACAGAGCCGCGACCATCGGGGAGCGCTTCCAAGTCGGCCGAAACGCTCCCTGATGGCCGCGGCTCTGAAAGACGTTTCCGACATCGACTGAAGACCGCGAAAGTCGAACGAGGGCAATCGCTGCCCGCGAACCGGTCGACCCCAACGGTTCGGTCGTTCCGGACGTATCAGTAGGAGGTGGCGGGCCGCGTGGACCGGTCTGCGCGGCGCGTCCGGCCGGTTGACCGCTCGCGTCGGGCCGCCGTAGCATGGCGCGGCCCGTCTCCGTCGCTTGCCGAAGCCGTTGCGACGTTTGGTCGAACGACGTTTATCCCTTCGCTGCCGAGAGCGTTCCGCGTGCTCCCACCCGACGACCGATCCGATCCGAACGAAGAGCCGCGGCACCCGTTCACCTATCGCACTCCGGCCGACCGCGAGCCAGACTCACCATCGTTGTCGACCGAAGACGTCGCCGATGAGGCGCGGCGAAACGATGCGATGCTCGTGTGGGCGGCCGGGCTGATCGCCGTCATGTTCGCGTGCACGACGATCGCCAACTCGCGTGTGCTCGTGCACGTCGAGACGGGCGAGTACCTGGCGAAGCACGGAATCCTGCCGCCGAGGACCGATGTTTTTTCCGCCTCGGCCGCCGATCGGCCCTGGTTCAATCTCAGTTGGCTCTTCGATCTCGTCGTCTCGGGCGTTCACGCCGTGGGCGGGATGACGGCGCTGACGATCCTTCAATGCATCGCAGCGCTGGTTCTCGTCGTGCTGGCATTCGCCTGCCGGCACCGCGGCGTCTCATCATGGTGGGCGGCGTTCGTGGTGGTGTTGATGTCGGTCGCCGCCATGCCTCACTTCGAGGCGAGCCCGCTCGTCATTACATTGCTCGGCCTCGCGACGACGCTGTGGCTGCTCATGCGGTTTCGCAATGGAGATTCCCGCGCCGTCTGGCCGCTCGTGCCGGTTTATCTGGTCTGGGCAAACCTCGATCCAAGAATGTTTCTCGGCTTGGCAACGCTGTTGCTCTATGGGGCGGGGGAACTCATCGGTTCGCTGATCGGTCGGCCCCGTTTCGACGGGAGTGCCAGCCGCGGTCGATACTGGATCGCGGTCGGCGGGTCGGTCGCGGCGACGCTCGTTAGTCCGTTCTGGTGGCGTGCTCCAATGGGAGCGCTGTTGCTGTACGGAGAGGTCGATCCGGCCTTCCGTCAGTATTACCGCGACGAAGTTTCGTGGTTGACCTTGCCGCACTTGCCGCTGTTTCGGCTTCCGCCGGCGTTGTTGCTCGATACGGCGTTGCTGGCGGGAATGCTGCTGGCGGCGGTGGCCTTGGTCACCATGCTGCTGAACCGGCGACGGCTCGACGTCGGCGACCTGTTGCTGTGGCTCGGCTTCGTCGGCTTCGGCGTTCTCGCCGGCCGTGAATGGCCAGCGGCGTCCGTCGTGTTCGCGGTCCTCGCGATTCGGAACGCGGAAGACTGGTATCGCAATTCCTTCCGCCAGACCTACGGCACGGAACGGGGAGAGTTGATCTTCGCCCGCGGCGGCCGCGCGATCACGGTCCTCGCCTTCGCCGCGCTCGCCGGTCTGTGGTTGACGGGGCGAATCGTGGCCGACGACGGCCGGCGTCCCGGTTTTGGCCTCGATCCGGTCATCGCTGGCCAGGTCGAGAGCATGTCGACGCTTCTCGCGGAACCGTTCGATCACAAGGTCTTCAACTTTCACGCGGCTCAAGGCGACTTGCTGATCTGGCTGGGCTTCCAGCCGTTCATCGATCACCGTCTGGAGATCTACGCCGGCGATGACGAGGATTCGAAGCGGACCCTCATCCAACGGCACGACGACGTGCGGCATGCGCTGTTGATCGCGACGGCCGAAGATCCCCGGTCGGGTCGTCCCGAAGTCTGGAAGCCAGCGCTCGAAGAGTTCGGCATCGTGCAGGCATTGCCCAGGCTCACGTTTCCCTTTCCCGCCTACCGCACTTACTTCGACCTGCTGCAATCGCGCGACTGGCGGCTCGTGGAGCTCGGCGCGGCGGGTGCGGTCTTCTATCGCACCGACACGGCGAATGCCGAGCTTGGCGAATACGTCTCGAAGCATGCCGTCAATCTCACCGAACAGGCATTTCGCGAGCCGGTGGCCCCGCCGAGGCTCGATCCGGTTTGGCCGCGCGAAACCACCTGGACCGACTCATTGACGCGTCGAATCCGCGTTCCGAACCGGTTGGCGCAGGCGCTGCATTCGCTGCAACATCTTGAAGCGTCTCAAAGCGGCGGGCTGCAACTTCAGCCCGAAGCGAACTTCGCTTTCGCGTATCTCGCCTTGCGCGACTGCTTCGCCGTGCTGGCTGAAGACCCGCAAAATCTTGTGGCGTATCAATGCCTCGGCCGGGTCTACGAGTTGCTTTACAGCCTCGAATCGCAAGGGACCGGCGTCGAGATGCGACGCCGGCTCTATCAGTCTCTCGACGCGTACGGCCAAGCATTGGTCATCGCACCCGACGACCCGGCAACGCATCAACGGCTCGTCGGAATCTATCTTGGGTTCAACAAAGCCGATCTGGCGGCGCATTCGCGCGACCGGTATGAAACGTTGACCGGACAGGAGTTCCCCAAGCCGGCTTCCGAGACGATGGCGGCCCAGTGGGACACGATGTGGGACCAGATCGAGCAACAGATCTCCGAAGTCACGAAGCGGACCCGAGACGCTCTTGAAGAGGATCAGCCGCGGCTCGACGCCGTGCTCTTCGCCTGGCAGAACGGCTGCACGCGGCTCGCCCTCGAACTGATCGACGAAGACCCCGAGTTCGCCACCGAGAGCGGTCAGATTCGGCGACTTCGAGCGTTGCTGCTTTTGGAGTCGGCGAAGCCGCGGGAAGCCTTCGACAGGCTGGCGGAAATGGAGTCAATCGCGCCGCCCGACATCCTGACGGAGATTCGCGAACCGCTAGCGTATGCGAGCTTGGCGCTGCCCGATTTCGAGCGCGCGAAGGCGCTGTGGCGCGACGAAGCCTCGGAGTCGGCCGAAGGTCAGCTCATGGCGGCGATGCAGACGGTGCCTTTCGTCGGTGCGTTGCACGGCTCGTTCGTGTTCCCGCTCGTGCAGACGACGCAGTCGGTGCAGTCGATGCTGACGTTGCCGCAGAAGGTGGCCGAAAACGAGTTCAACGCCATCTTGTGCGACCTCGAAGCCGGCCGGATCGAAGAATCCGAGAAAGCGCTCGATGCGTTGCTCCGCAAACATCCGCTGACGCCCTTCACGCCTCTGGCAGGCTTTTATCTCCAACAGATTCGAGGCAAGCCGGTTCAACTGAACCTTCCGCCGGGCGGCAAGGACCGTTACGCCGCCGTGGAAGCCAGCTTCAATGAAACGGTCGTCGCCGAACAGATCGAGGCCGCCGGACCGGTCGAAGCGCGAAAACCGACGGCTCGGAAGAGTGACCTCACTCGCGGTCCGCTGCCGCCAAAGTGAAACCGTCTTGAAGTGGCTCATTTCTTGCCCGTATTGAGCGTCGTCACCGCTTCGAGCACTTCGCTCGCTTTCGCGCGTCCGCCATGCGACGTGCTGACCTTGGCAAAACGAACTTTGCGGTCGCCGTCGATCACGAAGGTCGACGGGTAGGCGGTCTCTTGCGGGGCGTCCCACCGCAGTCCGTAATCGTTCGTAAAGCCGTAGTCGGGATCGACGACAAGAAAGACGTTCTCGGGCAACGTCTTTCCGCGAAGGAACTCCGTCGCTTTGTCTTCAAGTCCCTTCGCCGGGCCGGGGTACACGAACACTAGATTCGCATCAGCCGCGTCGAACTTTGCCGCCTTGCCGAGGAAATCACCGACCTGCACGTTGCAGATCGGGCACTGGTATCCGGGATAGCCTCGCAGCACGACGAGCACCACCGGCCCGTCTTCGACCAGTTTCGAAAGCCTGACCGCTTCGCCGTCGAGGCCTTTCAACTCGAAGTCTTTCGCGACGTCGCCGACTTTCGGGCCGTGAGCTTTCGCAGCCGCCGCCGGTTCTGCGGCGAAGGACGCATGCCCGCTCGCGATGAATACGATCGCTCCGACTGCGGACAGGCGAAGGAGTGCGCCGGCGACGACAAGGGAGAGGTATCGGAATCGCGACATTTCGAACTTTCGGTTCTGAGTGAGAGCGAGCACCCCGGAGAACTTCTCTTCAAGCGACGAATTGCCATCTTAGCCGCTTCGCATGCCGCGGTCGAAAGCTTTCTGAGCGGTCGCCTCTGCTCGACCGGCACGCGGGCGAACGTTACGCTGGCAGGTCGTTCGCGACCCCATTCTTCCCTTCCGCGCTCCGTAGATCGCTATGTTTCTCGCGAAGGCTATTCTCGGCTCCGGCGACCGCATCGTGGCAGCCGTCGAGGGCGATGCGATCCGACCTCTCGATCTCGAACAGGTCGATTCCGTCCGACGGCTCTGCGACGTGTTGCACCACGCCGATCCGTTGGGGCTGGCGAGGTTTCTCGTCGATACGAAATCGGCCCCCATCTCGCTCGGCGAAGTGACGTTGCTGCCGCCGATCGATCGGCAGGAAGTCTGGGCCGCAGGCGTGACTTACAAGCGTTCGCAGGTCGCGCGGATGGAGGAAAGCGAGTCCGGCGCGAGCCATTACGACCGCGTCTACACCGCCGATCGGCCGGAGTTGTTCTTCAAATCCGCTCCGCAGCGAGTCTCAGGTCCCGGCGAGCCGGTGCGCGTGCGGGCGGACAGCACCTGGACCGTTCCCGAGCCGGAACTGACGCTCGTGATCAGCCCCGCCATGAAGGTCGTCGGGCTGACGATCGGCAACGACATGTCGGCACGAGACATCGAAGGCGAAAACCCGCTCTATCTGCCGCAGGCCAAAGTCTACGACCAGTGCTGCGCCGTCGGCCCGTGGGTCCTGCTTCCCGAAAAGCCGATCGAGCGTGAAGAGCTCAAGATCACGCTCGTCATCGAACGCGGCGGCAAAGAGATCAACCGCGATCAAACGAACGCCGGCCAGATGGCCCGGGACTTCGACGAACTCGTCGGCTGGCTGGGCCGTGAGTACGAGCTCCCCGATGGAGCGTTCCTGCTGACCGGCACCGGCATCGTTCCGCCCGACGATCTCACCCTCGAAGACGGCGACCGCGTGTCGATCACGATCGATGGCATCGGCACGCTGAAGAACCCGGTGGTGAAAGGGCGGAGTTGATTTGCGTCGATCTCGCTGGCGTCTCAGCGATAGACGTTCCGTCGATGGCCGATCTTGACGACGGCGACGATCAATTCGCGGTCGACGATTTCGTAGAGGATCCGATAGTCGCCTTGCCGGATACGGTATTTCTCCTCGCCGCTGAGCTTCTCACAGCCGTCCGGCCGCGGGTCGTTGGCGAGGCGTTCGATGCGGGCGGCGATGCGGCGACGGTCGTCGCGTGGAACCGCTTCCAGTTCTTTCGCCGCCGAGCGCTTGATGCGAACGCTATAATTTGCCACGGCGCTTCAGGTCGCGAACGAGGCTCTCGAACGAGAGCGTCGGTTCCTTCGCCCGTTCTCGAAATGCGGCCAGATCCTCCGCGTCCTCCGCCAGCGTGCTGCGGACGGCGGCATTCACCAGTTCCGAGATGCTCTGATCGGTCTCGGCGGCCTTCAGACGCAGCGCCTTGTGCAGGTCTTCTTCAAAATAGACGGTGGCTCGTTTCGCTGTCGTCATCGCTTGACGATAGCACCATGACGTTATAGCGTCAACGTCCCGCGCCGGTTCGATTGTTGCTCTAAAGCTCAAGGCACACGATGGCAACTGCGAAGTCTTTCCAGGCCGTACCCGACGCCGACGAACTTGCCCGCCTGGGCCGCGATTTACGTTTCCACCCGTCGAAGAACGAGAGCCCCGAGGCGATGTCGAAGGACGACGTCGCTGCGTTCAATCGCGACGGGTTCGTCCGCCCGTTTCGCGTTTATTCCGACGACGAGATCGCCGACATCCGTGCGTACTTCGACGATCTTCTCGCCCACTACGTCGCCGAGGGGAAAGACAGCTATTCGATCAGCAGCGCCCACCTGCGGCACGGCCGCGTGTATGACATTCTGACGAATCCGAAGATCGTCGCGCTCGTCAAGGATCTGCTCGGCGAGAACGTCGTCGGCTGGGGCACGCACTTCTTCTGCAAGATGCCACACGACGGCAAGGCGGTCGCCTGGCATCAGGACGCCAGCTACTGGCCGTTGTCGCCAAGCAAGGCCGCGACGGTCTGGCTGGCCATCGACGACGCCGATCCCGAGAACGCGAACATGCGGTTCATCGCGGGATCGCATCACGTCGGGCATCTCACGTTCCGGCCGAGCGATCCGAGCGAGCACAACGTGCTCAACCAGACGATCGAGAACGCCGAGCAATACGGCCCCGTCGTCGACGACACCTTGAAAGCGGGCGAGTGCTCGCTGCACTCCGACCTGTTGCTGCACGGGTCGGAGGCGAACACTTCCGACCGCCGCCGCTGCGGTCTCACGATCCGCTACGCCGCCGCCGACGTGCACGCCGGCATGGACTGGAACCAGAAGGGCGTGATCGTCGCCGGCAGCGACCCGAGCGGCCACTGGGCGAACCCGCCGCGGCCGGAACAGGACTGACATTTCTTCACGATCGTGTCGTAGAATACAGGCATGTTCGTGATGACCGACATAGAACGCACCGCCGTCGAACGGCTCTGCCGCGAATTAGGCGTGAAGCGGCTCGACCTGTTCGGGTCGGCGACGGGTGACGATTTCGACCCGGAGCGAAGCGACCTGGATTTCCTGGTCGAGTTCGGGCCGCTGCCGCCTGGTTGCCGGTTCGACGCCTTCTTCGATTTGCGCGAGGGCTTGGAATCCCTCTTCGAGAGGAGGGTCGATTTGGTTACGGCAACCGGAATTCGGAATCCGTTCTTTCGGCAAGGCGTGCAGGCGACGCGGCGGAGCTTGTATGCAGCCTGACGCAACAAAACTCCTACTGGATGTGCGTAAGGCCGCCGAACGCATCGCCCGGTTTACTGCCGGCAAGACGCTAGACGACTACGCGGCTGACGACCTGCTCCGGTCCGCCGTCGAGCGGCAGTTCGAGATCATCGGCGAGGCGCTCAACCGGCTGCGGCGAGATGATCCGGCGACGGCGGGGCGAATCTCGGGAATCGGACGAATCACCGGCTACCGGAACGTCCTGGCCCACGGCTACGACATCATCGATGATGGCGTTTCGTGGGACGCGGTCGAGTTCAAGCCGCCCGTGCTTCGAGGAGAGGTCAAACAGATGCTCCTTGAAGCCGGCGCGCCGCCCGCCGAAGAGGAATGACCTACCGCTCCGTCTACGTCCATGTCCCTTTCTGCCGCCACCGCTGCGGCTACTGCGACTTCACGCTCGTCGCTGGTCGAGATGATCTGATCGGGGACTATCTCGACGCTCTCGATCTCGAATTGAAGCGCGTCGAAGGCGTCGTGGAGATCGACACGCTCTTCTTCGGCGGCGGCACGCCGACGCATCTGCCGCCGGAGGCTCTAAGAAGGCTGTTCGAGATCGTCTTGTCGAGATTTCGTCTCGCGAGCGGTTACGAGTTCAGCGTCGAGGCGAACCCGGCCAACCTTTCGCTGGAGACGGTAGACGTTCTCGCCCAAGCGGGTGTGAACCGTGTGAGTCTGGGTGCTCAGTCGTTCGATTCCCGATCACTCGCGATGCTGGAGCGAGACCATCGTGCGGAAGACATTGAACTTGCCGTACGATGGCTGCGACGGCAAGGGATTGCGAACCTTTCGCTGGATCTGATTTTCGGCGTGCCCGGCCAGAATCTCGCCGAGTGGCGGGAGACGATCCGCAGGGCGATCGAATTGCAACCGCCGCATGTCTCGGCCTACGGACTGACCTTCGAGAAGGGCACGGCGTTCTGGACTCGTCGGCAGAAGGGCCAGCTCGAACAGGCCGACGAAGAGCTGGAGCGAGCGATGTATGCCGTCGCGATGGAGGAGCTGCCGGCGGCCCGCTTAGTGCAATACGAACTGTCGAACTACGCACATGCTGGCTTCGAGTGCCGGCATAATGCGATGTACTGGTCGGGTGAACCTTTCGAGGCCTTCGGGCCTGGCGCGGCGCGGCTGATCGACGGCGTGCGCCAGACCAACCATCGCAGCGTGTTCACCTGGATCAAGCGACTTCAGTCTGGCGAGTCACCCGTCGGCGAAACCGATCCGCTCACCGCCGAGGGCCGCGCCCGTGAGCTGATCTTCGTGGGGCTGCGTCGCACCTCCGGAATCGATCGAAGGATCTTCGAATCTCGCACGTCGTTGTCACTCGACGCTCTCGCGGGGGGATCGATTCGGCGACAAACGTCGCTGGGCCTGCTGGAAGACACGGGCACCCACATCCGACTCACGCGCGAAGGTCGGTTCGTCGCAGACAGCGTGATCGCGGAGTTTTTGTAATGCGCCGTCACCCTCATTGGGAATCTGTCGTTTCCGCGGCATCGGTCTCATCGAGAGAAGCGTCCGGCTCGTCGGGTTCGCTCTTCGGCACTTCAGTCGTGTTTGGCGCGCGCGATTCCGCCTCCTTCACGACGACTTCCAGATCGACCGGCAGCGGCGTCGTGCCGTCGGCGAGTTTGCGGCCGCGGATACGAAACTTTTGAGTGCCCGTTGGTGGAAAAAAGTAACAGCCGCCGGTCGTGTCTTCATAGACGCAGGGGAAGGGCGTGCTACCGACGATCGCTTCGACGGCGTAGCCGGTCACGCCCACGGCGGCGTTCAGCGCGACGTCGTCGCGGTATTCGGGCAGCCTGCTGATGGCGGTTCCGTGCTTGAGATATGACGCATAGTCGCGAAAGAAGTCGCGTGTGGACGATTTCAGTTCCCGTTGCTTGATTGATGCGATTCGGTCTCGTTGCCGAGAAAGCATCGCTCGGAGACTCGGCTGTTCACTCAGCGGCACCCGCACCGAACTCGACTGCGGGCCGGGCGAGATCGAGACGAGCAAGTCGCCATCCTCAGCGTCGAGCCATACGGACACAAACTCGCTTTTCAGAGGCAAACCGTCTTTCGCCAGACTTTGCATCACGCGGTCTCGCTCGTCGCTCGGCACGGCGTCCTCCGCCGGTGCCGCGAGAGTCGCCGGTTTCAGGTTCACCGAGCGGTGGAGCTCGCCGGTGATCTGGTCGGGCAGCTTCGGCTGCGTCGCCTGATAGAGGAGCCAGCCTGCTCCGGCGACGACGGCGAAGCCCGCGCAAGCCACGACTACGGTCAGAAAGGCCCCCTGCGATCGGCCGCGAGCTGTTCGAGGCTTCGACTTTCGCGTCGTCGTCGATTCCGAAACGAGCGGGAACGGCGAGACGCCCGCAGGTATCGGTTCCGGCGCAGCGGTCGATTCGATCGGCGTTCCCGGCGACTCACTGATCGGGGGCGAGTCGAAGGCGGGCGGGGCAGTCGTTTCGGCCGGCGGAGGAGGCACCACTTCCAGTTCGTCCTCTTCGTCCTCCTCGGGCTCGACCTCCTCAAGCTCGTCTTCTTCGGGGCCGGGATCAGGGACCAACAGCAGGACTTTGCATTTTGGGCAGCGGCCCTTCTTGCCGGCAGCGTCGTCCTTGACCCGTATGGTGGCGTCGCAGGCGGGGCAGTCGAATTCAATCGCCATGATCGATGGTTGACGGCGTGATGAAAGTCAGCAGAGATTGTAGAGAACCGTCACGATGGTCGAACGGCGGTCGATCATCAACCCCTTACGTCAGGTTGTCGCTGCCCTCGGACGGCAATAGAATGGCCGCGCCTGCAACGCATGGTCGCCGAGCGGGCATTTCGCACGCCCCATCAATGTCTCGTCTCGCGATCGCGTCCGATCGCCGCTTCGGAGAACTCCCGTCGATGACGCCACGGCACGAGGTCTTTCCACACGTCATCGAGCTGAACTATCAAGCCCGGCGGCGGTTGGGATGCTGCGTTTACCTGGTGTTCGACGGCCTCGACTGGGCGCTCATCGATATCGGCTTCGAAGACACCGTGCCGGAGATCATCGAGCTGATCCGCCAGATGGACTTCCCTCTGGCGAACTGCAAGTACCTCGTTGCGACTCACGCCGACGTCGACCACGTTCAGGGGCTGGCGAAGGCGAAGGAACTCTTGCCGGTGGCGAAGATCGTCGGTCATGAGAGCGCCGGCAAGGTACTCGAAGCCCAGGACCGGATCACCGCTTATGCCGAGATTCCGGCCCAAGAGGTTTCGATCCCGATGCCCAAGATCGTGTTCGACGAAACGATCGCCGAAGGGGACGTGCTCAAAATCGGCGACGTCGCTCTCGACGTGTGGCACACCCCGGGACACACCGACAGCCAGCTCGCCTTTCGCTACGGCGACCTGCTGCTGAGCGGCGACAATATCTATCGCGACGGCGGCGTCGGCAATATCGACGCCCATCACGGCTCCGACATTCCCGACTTCATTGCATCGCTCACGCGCATCCGTGACAGCGACGTCAAATGGCTGCTGCCCAGTCACGGGCCGATCTTCCGCAAGAACAAGAAGCTTCTCGATCAGGCGATCAATCGCCTCACGGGCTATCTGCATCTCTCCGACTTCGGCACCTGCGCGATCGACTGGCCCCTGCTTGAGGAGTGGGACCGGGAGCTGATTCACGGCTTCGACGCCGCCAAGGCGAAGTGATGTGGCTTAGGTGAAGTTCGCGAGCCGTCGAACGGCGTAGATTCCAACGGGCATCCCATAACAATCGGCGTCGAATTCGTACCGCGCGCCGATCTTGTCGGCGACCCGCGCGCTGGCGACGTTGGCCGGGTCGATCATCAGCACGAACTTGTCGTGCCTCGTCGTCGCGAAGAACCAGTCGCGGCAGGCGGCGGCCGCTTCGGTGGCGAATCCTTGCCCCCATATCGCCGGCAACAACCGATAGCCGAGTTCCCAGACCCATTCGCCTGCGACGGGATGGAAGCTGAAGCCGCAGAAGCCGAGACACTCGTCGGAGGTTTGTAGCGTCACGGCCCAGCGTTCCGGATTCGTGGGCCGATGATTCGCGACCCATTCTTCGAGGCCGTCAACGATGTCGTGGCAAGGCTTCGGCCCCGAGACGCTGAACCGCATGACTTCAGGGTCGGAAAGTAATGCGCTGAGCGCACCCCGGTCCGTGAGTCGGAACGGACGCAGGACCAAACGTGGAGTCTCGATCATAGGGAAGTTTCCGAGCGTATCGGCGTCATTTCCGGCGGCCGTTCTCGACTCCGATGCGAACGTCCCGCAATCCATAAGGGAAGTCACGCAAAACCCCCGTGAGGGCCGATGAAGCCTGTGAATCGGCGGGGGTGTGAATGAAACGCTTGCTTGAAAAACGCGACGCTTGGGGTAATCCGGCAGCGGTCTGGATTCTCGCCGGAGTCGCGTTCCTTGTGCCGTTCGTCGGCTACGGACTGACGTTCGTCCGGCTCGAGAACAACGTTGAGAACTGGCTTCCTGCCGATGATCCGTTGGCACGCACCTATGCCTGGTATCACGAACATTTCGGGGCCGAAGATAAGGTCTTGATCTCGTGGAAGGGGAGTTCGCCGACCGACCCCCGCGTCGAACGATTGGCGGCCGCGATTCGCGGCGAGACCGACTCGCTCGGAATCGTTCGCAACGGTTCGAAATACGCCGCCAGCGTCCTGACGCCCGGCGACGCGATCGCGGCTCTCGAAAAGTACGACGTGTCGAAGGCGGAAGCCCTGCGGCGGCTGACGGGACTCATCATCGGACCGGGCGGTTCGCCGGCCGCGGTCGTGGTGACGCTCAACGAAGCCGCCGAGGCCGATCGATCGGCCGCCGTCGAAGACTTGAGAACGCGAGCGATCGACGCGGGAGTTCCGGAAAACGACCTGGCGCTCGGCGGCAGCGCCGTCGGCGGTTCGGCGCTCAATAACGAGATGAAGAAAGCCGCCTGGAACAGCGATGTCTCGCTCCTCGCGATCCACCGACGTTCTCCGGTCCTGCTGTCGGCCATCGCGTCGATCGCTTTCGCTTTTGTGTTGCTGCGGGGCGTGCGGGTTACGATCTACGTGTTGTCGGCGACGCTTTTCGCCACATTCGCGGCCGTGGCCATCGTTCCGCCGATCGCCGGCGGAATGAACATGGTGCTCGTGGTGATGCCGACGCTGCTGATGGTGCTCACGCTGTCGTCCGCGATTCACGTCGTCAATTACTACCGTCACGCGGTCCAGGCGGGCAAGCCGGACCCCATCGCCGCGGCGGTGCAGGTGGCCTGGTGGCCGTGCATCCTCGCCGGCCTGACGACGGCGATCGGGCTGGCGTCCTTGGCCGGTAGTCCGTTGTCGCCCGTGCGGGATTTCGGCATCTTCTCCGCGATCGGCTGCCTGATCGCCTTGCCGGTGGCATTGATCGCGTTGCCGGCGGCGCTGCAACTCTGGCCGGTGTCGGTATCTGCAGCTCCCCCGTCGCGCGGCACGGCTTGGCGACGACTCGGCGGAATCATCGTCCGCCGCCGCCGAACGGTCGTCGTGACGGGCCTGCTCGTGTTCGCGGCCGGCATCTACGGCCTGAAGTTCTTCAAGACGGAGACGAAGGCGATTCGTTATTTTCCGCCGGACGCCCGCGTCGTTCGAGACTACATGTTTCTGGAAGAAAATCTCTCGGGAATCGTACCGCTGGAGACGGTGATCGTCTTCGGCAAGAAAGCCCGCGAGAGCTCGACGTTCGTCGAACGGCTCGAGGTCGTTCGCGAGGCGACGGAAAGCATCCGTAAGCATCCCGAGATCAGCGGAGCGCTCTCGCTCGCCGATTTCCAGCCCGTGACGCTTCGGCCCGCCGCGGACGCCTCGTTCGCGGCGAAGGCCGGTTACTTCCGACGATCGGGCATCGTCGAGAAACGGATGAAAGGCGGGGAATCGGCGAGATCCTTCCTCGCGAACTGTGAGAGCACGCCCGGGTCATTGGGGTCGGCAAAACAGCCGTTCGCCATGCCCGGCGATGAACTCTGGCGGATCACGGCGCACGCCGCGATCATGTCGGACGCAGACTACACCGGGCTCACGGGGCAGATTAGCGGCATCGTGGAGAGCGTTCTGGCAGAACGCGCCGACAGCCGCCATGCCGTCACCGGAGCGATCCCGTTGCTGCTGCGCACTCAGGAGGCCGTGCTCGACAGTCTCGTGATGAGCTTCGGCATGGCCTTTGTGATGATCGCGGCTGTGATGATGTTCCTGCTTCGCAGCGTGCGGGCGGGACTGATTGCGATGCTGCCGAATCTGCTGCCCGTGGCTGTCGTCTTCGGCGGCATTTCGTGGGCGGGAATCACGGTCGACATCGGCACGATGATCACCGCCAGCGTCGCGCTCGGCGTCGCCGTCGACGGCACGCTGCACCTATGCGAGACGTTCAAGTCTTACAGCGGCCGCCGCATGTCTCGACGTCGGGCCGTGTCGCTCTCGCTCGCATCCTGCGGACCGGCGTTGTGGCAGACGGCGATGGTCGTGGGCGGCGGACTCATGATGCTCGCGTGGGCCGACCTGTTGCTCGTGCAGCGGTTCGGATGGTTGATGGCGTCACTCGTCGGGACGGCCCTGGTCGCCGACCTGCTGCTGCTGCCGGCATTGCTCGCGGGACCGCTCGGCCGGTTGCTGATGAAACGCAAGACGGCTCTCCCTTCGGCGCCGTCGGCAAATCCACCGGTGCCGAGACCGCATGCGTGGAATCAACGCCGGCTCGCCACGGCCTACCATCGCGCCTACGATGATGAAGAACTGAGCCAGTGAGGTGCTGGGAGACGAGAACCGGTTGCTGCGACGCTCGGATTGAGCCGCGTCGTCGAGAGGGAGTGTTCGAGTGACAGAGTATGTCGAGCCGCTCGGCATGCGGATCCTGATTCGCAAGGACGAAAGCCGCCATCAGACGCGGGGCGGGATCGTGCTTCCGGACGACGCCGAGATTCCGACGATCACCGGACGCGTGGTCGAAATCAGCGCGCAGGTCGAACGGAACGAAGATTTTCCGATCCGTAAGTACGACAAGGTGCTGTTTCACCCGCGGCGTTCGATCCCGGTCGATTTCGAATCGGACAACAAGCTGTTCGTCGTGCCGGTCGAAGACGTGTGCGCCGTCTTTCGCAGAACGACGACTGGAACGGAAACGATCGAAACGACCGACGCCGAGCGTGGAGAGGAGTAAGCGCACGTCAACGCAAAAAGCCCGCGGGAAAACCCGTGGGCTTTGAACGACGCCTGATGCCGCCGTCTATTCGGACGCGGTTGCTTCGGACTTCGGCTCTTCAGCCTTCCGCTCGACGATTTCCAGGCCGGGCACCTCGATTCCGCTGACGCGAACAAGCGTGTGCTTCTGCCGGTGGCCGACATGTCGCCGGCTGTTCTTGCGCTTCTTGAACTTGCCGATCTCAAGTTTCTCGCCCTTGAACTCGGGGCGAATCACTTCGGCCGTCACGGTCGCTCCGTCAAGAATCGGCGCCCCGATCTGGCTCGCGCCTCCGCCGTTCGCCAGCAGAATGCGACCGAAGGTGATCGTGGCTCCCGGCTCGATGCCGTCCCGATAATCGACGAGCAGTTTGGTTCCCGGCTCGACGCGGTATTGTCGGCTGCCGTCTTCAAAGATGGCGAACATAGCTCGATCGTCTTTAGCAGTCACGTTTTACGAGGGACCGCCGGTCCGCGGACCGTCGGCGCAAGAGAGTCGAACAGTGTAGCGGCTCACCGCACGCGCTGCGAGGCACCGGGCAGGAAATCTTTGACTTCCTTGCCGATCTCGTCTTCGCAGCGTAGGCTGAGATGTTCGGGACCGACGTCGCTGCGGGCCTCGATCTGGATCGTCACGTCGCAATCGTCCTCGATTCTCGCGAGATCCTTGCGTTTTCTGTTGTTGAGCCAGCCGGCGACGCGCTCGTGGACCTCGACCTTGACGCGGCAGACCTCGTCGTGATTCGCGGTCGTCAGCAGCACGCGCATGACCTCGATCGCCATGCTTTCGGCCGTCTTGACCTGCCCGGTGCCGGAACAGCAGGGGCAATCTTCGTAAATGCTTCGCCGCAACGACGGACGAATGCGCTGGCGCGTCATCTCAATCAGGCCGAACGGGCTGATCCGCAGCACTTTCGTCCGGGCGCGATCGCGTTCGATGGCGTCCCGCAACGAGTTCTCGACCTTGCGACGGTTCCGTTCGTCGCGCATATCGATGAAGTCGTTGACGATCACGCCTCCCAGGTCGCGCAGCCGCAGTTGCCTCGCGATCTCCGCCGCCGCTCGCAGGTTGACTTGCAGGGCCGTAGTCTCGGCGTCGTCATCGGCGCGGTATGAGCCGCTATTGACGTCGATGGCGACGAGGGCTTCGGTCTGGTCGATGACGATCGACCCGCCGCCTTTAAGCGGCACATGCCGCCGCTGGATCTTGGCGATCTCGTCTTCGATGCCGTACTGCTGAAAGATCGGAACCGGGCCTTCGTAGCGATGGATGCGCGACGCGTAGTCGGGCATCACGACTTCCATGAAGTCCTTCGCCCGCTGGTACGCCTCGGCCTCGTCGATGTAAACGGCGTCGACCTCGTCGGTGAAGATGTCGCGAATCGTTCGCAACATCATGTCGCTCTCTTCATAGATATCGATCGGAGCCGGGCTCTTTCCGAGCCGTTCCACGATCGTGCGCCAGAGCCGGACGAGGTACGCCAGATCCTTTTGCAGGTCGTCTTTCGTGCGATCGAGACCTGCCGTGCGAATGATGAATCCCAGACCCTCCGGGGGGGAGAGCTGGTTCATGATCTGGCGCAGCTTGCGACGCTCGTCCTCGTCTTCGATCTTGCGCGAGACGCCGACGCGTTGCAGCCCCGGCATCAGCACGAGGTAACGGCCCGGGATGCTGACGTAGGTCGAAAGCGTCGGCCCTTTCGTGCCGATGCCCTCTTTGATGACCTGCACAAGTACTTCGCTGCCGCGCTGGAGGATGTCCTGAATAGGCGGCTTGTTGCGCGTCCGGCGTTCGTCGCGACGCCGGCCGTTGCCGCCCGCGTCGTCTTCGTCGCCGTCACCGCCGTTCGGCATCAGATGGCGAAAATACTCGTGCTCGATGTCGGAGACGTGCAGAAAGCCGTTGCGGCCAACGCCGAAGTCGACGAACGCCGCCTGAATGCTCGGCTCGACGTTGACCACCCGGCCCTTATAGATGTTGCCGACGTAGTTCTCGAGACTCGTTCTTTCAACGTAGAGCTCTTCGAGGATACTGTCCTCGATGATCGCGATGCGGCTCTCCTCCGGCTGGAGGACGTTGACCAACATTTCCTTCTTCATGATGGACCCTTCGTCCAACACGACGCACGACTCGCGCGGTGAGCGTAACCTCGAGGATTGGGCCGCGAACGGGCCTCGCGAGATGCCGCCTCGAAACTTCAGGATTCGGAGTTATCGTCGGCGGGAGATCGTGTGTTCGGTCTGGATGTGATTCGGATGGTGTCTTCGGCCCGCACCGGTGACGGTGCGGAGGTGTACTCGCTTCGAAGCCTGTCGCCGCGGGATTCGAGGTCAGAGGGTGGCCTCCGGCGAAAGCTTCTTCAGTTCTCCACGTAAGTAGTTCTCGACGTCTCGCGCCAGGTCGAAGCTCATCGCCCGACGGGCGATCTCCTCGGCCTGAGGAATCGTCATGTGATGCAAAAGAGCCTTGAGTTCCGGCAGAGCATGAGGCGTCACCGAGATCTGGCGCATGCCGAGCCCGACGAGCACCGCAAGAAACTTGGGATCGCTGCTCATCTGCCCGCAGACGGTCACCGGCAGGCCTCGTTTCCTGCCGGCCTCGACGACGAGCTTGATCAACCGCAAGATCGATGGATCGCCGGAACTGTAAAGCGTCGCCACCGAGGTGTCGGCGCGATCGACGGCGAGCGTGTACTGAATCAGGTCGTTCGTGCCGATCGAAAAGAAATCGACCTCGCGCGAAAACTCCTCCGCCAGCATCGCCGCGGCGGGAACTTCGACCATCATGCCGACTGGCACGTCGCGTTTGAACTCGATGCCTTCGTCCTGAAGGTCTTCCATCACGTCCGACAGGATCATCTTCGCCTGCCGGAATTCAAGCAGGGTCGAGACGAGCGGAAACATGATTCGCACGTCGCCGCGCGTCGCCGCACGCAGAATGGCCCGCAGTTGCGTGCGGAACAGAGGCAGATTCTGAAGGCTCAGTCGAATGCTGCGCAGCCCCAGCGCCGAGTTCGGCTGGTCCTTGAACTGTTCGCGAAACGAGCCTGGGATTTTATCGGCCCCGAGGTCGAGCGTGCGAATCACGACCGGCTTGCCCCCGCAAGCATCGATCACCCGGCAGTACGCTTGATAGTGGACCTCTTCCGTCGGCTCGCGGTCGCTTTGGAGATACAGGAATTCGGTGCGGTAGAGACCGATTCCGTCGGCTCCGCGGCTCGTGCAGTGCTCGACTTCGTCGGGGAATTCGATATTCCCCATCACGTAAACGCGAACGCCGTCTTTCGTTTCCGCCGTGACGTTGGCGAACGTGAGCAGCCGTTCCTCGATCGTCCGGCGTTTGGCCTCTTGGTCGCGATAGCGTTCGAGCGTCGCTTCATCGGGCGAAATGATGACCTCACCGACATTGCCGTCGATGATCAGCGTTTCGCCCGTCGAGACGTCGGAGAGGAATCGTCCCAGGCCCACGACGGCCGGGATCTCGAGCGCTCCGGCAAGAATCGCGGTGTGGCTCGTTCGTCCGCCGCCTTCCGTCGCGAAGCCGAGGACGTGCTTTCGATCGAGGCTCGCCGTTTCGCTTGGCGTGAGGTTGCGAGCGATGACGATCACGGGGCAGGTGAGATTCGCGAGTTCCTCGCGGCGTTGCCCGAGCATCTGTCGCAGAACTCGCTTCTCAAGATCGAACAGATCCGTCGCGCGCTCGGCCATATATTGACCGCCGAGGCTCTGCACCACTTTCGCGTACTTGCGCAGCACGCGGCTTGCGGCAAACTCAGGCGCGTAAAACTTGTCGCGGATGAGCTGTTCGATCTCCGACGTCAGCTTCGGATCCATCAGAAGCTGGAGATGGGCGCCGAAGATCGCGCCGTATTGCTTGCCGAGGTGGTCCGCCGCCAACTGCTCGTTGGAACGGATTTCCTCACAGACGGCGGCATGGGCGCTGCGAAAGCGGCCGACCTCCGATTCGACGGCTTCGGGCCTGACGAACTGATGCGGGATACGGAACGTCTCCGTGCCGAGGACCAACGCTTTCGCGATGGCCACCCCGGGGGAAACGGCGATACCCCGTCGCACCAGCATTCCAAATCCTACCGAGCCGATCCACGGCGACCCTTGCCGCACAAGTCGCGCGAAGTTTAGCAGATTCGACGCCAAAAAGGCAGCAACCTTTCAGCCCTCCGGCACGGGTGCCGAGCATCCGGCGTTCTGCCGCCAATGAAGGGCCGCGTCAGGGCGAGCCGTCGGCGAAATCGCTCTCAAAAAGGCGGACGATCGCTTCGACGGCAGCGTCGGCGTCGTCACCCGCCGCTTCGAGCTGGAGCTGTTCGCCGCAGCCGGCGGCGAGGGTCATCAGATCGAGCGGTCGCTTGGCATCGACGGTTTGCCCTCCTTTTTGAAGGGTCACCGTCGCCGAATACGATTGAGCGGCACGGGCCAACTGGGTCAGAGGGCGCAAATGCAGCCCCTCGGGTAGTCGGATCGTGACGATCGCTCGGCGAACTGGTACGTCGGACATAAAGCACGCCTTCCCCAAGGGAAGGACCACAAGCCGCCCGGCCGGTCTAAAGACCGGCCGATCCAAGCCGTGAACGGGCGTCGCGAGGCGGCCGAAAGACTAACGGATTTGACCGTCGTCGGCTTCGCGGAGAAGATCCCAGACTTCGTCTTGCGTGCGCGCCTGACGAAGGAAATTGCAGAACGTCTCGCTGCGGAGGTGTCGCGAGATATTCTCGAGGCCACGCAGGTGATCGCCCGGTTTGTCGGGCGGCGACACGAGCAGAAAGAGGATTTGCACCGCATCGCCGTCGAGGCTGGCGAAGTCCACGCCGTCGTGGCAGATCGCGACGGTTGCGATCAGTCGATCGACGTTCGGGTGCTTCGTATGAGGGACCGCAACGCCGCGGCCGATGCCCGTCGAGCCGAGTTCCTCACGCTTCATGATCGCGGCGACGATGCCGTCTTCATCTTGCGTGGCGACCACGCCGGCGTCTTTCAGCGAGGCGACAAGGCCGCGAATAGCCTGCTCTTTGTTCTCGACCTTGAGGTCGGGAACCACTGCTTCGCGGACGACGAAGTCCGTCAGCTTCATCGGTGTTCGCTCCCTCGTCCGAAAGACCCGGACGATCCAGCCCCGCGACGATGGTCGCGGCTCGATAGCTCAATCAACGTGAATCCTACCGCAATCACTCCGCAGCCGGCGAATCGCCGGCCATCAGGTCGGGAACGGGATCCGGCGACACGATCTCGTTCATGGGACGATCGCGGCGGTGATCCTGAATCCGCTCCTTGTACCTCTTCACCTGCTGCTCCATCTTGTGGAGCACGCGATCGAACGTCGCGACGACGTCCTCGCCCTGGTCGTTCGCGACGAAGTCGTGCTTGTGCTCGGCGTCGACGAGAATTTCGACCTTCGTGAGGCGAGGGGTTTCGAAATCAACCGTCACCTGAATCGCCGTCACCCGCTCGAAGTAAGTGAGCAGCTTCTCGGCCTTCTGGACGAGGTGGCGGCGGACGTCATCGCTGACGGTTCCGTGTCGACTCGTAACTTCGATCTGCACCGCTGGCTCCTGAGGCCGTCGGAGTTCGTTCCCAGAGAACGAACTGAGGCCGGCATGCTTCGGCCGGCCCCGAAACCGCGGCAAGTCTAACCCGGTCGGTGGGAGAACGCCAGCGACTCACGACCGGGCGGCGCCCACGAAAACACAGCCAGCCCATCGGCGGTTGCCGACGGGCTGAATGTTCGAAATCCGGAAGTGGGACGCGTCAGAATGCGCCGATGCCTTGCTCGGCGGATGCTTGTCGATCGACGTTGCGCAATCCGCCCGGCTGCGTGCGAGGCAGCGGGATTCGCTCTTTGCCGGTGCCGCCTGACAGGATGCCCGAGAACGACGTTCCGCCGTTCGAGGTGTCGCGCGATGCGAAGCGAACTTCGCCCTCGCCTTTGCGAGCGACCATCGATGTTGATGATCGTCCGTCCGCCGTCCAAAAGGCATCGCCACGTGGACGCTCGACGCGCGCGGTCTGCTGCGCCGTCTGGCAACCGCTTGCGAGCGACGCCGCGAGGCACATCAGGATGGGAAAGACGGGGAGACGAGGCATTATGCTTTGGCCGGAATGTCACGAATCGCAGCGACCACTTCGGCCGCAACGACATGTCTTATCGGCGCGATCGGACTCCGGCCATGCATGAATTCCGGCCGCGGCGAAGGAGTCATAGCAAGCCGTCGCCGTCGCTCAAAGAGGAATCAGATCGCGTCCTTCGGGCTCGAATCTGATTGCGTCATCGCGAACGGAAGAAAAAGAGCGGAGCGGGCCGGTAAGCCGGGTTTTGTCGTGAGTGATCATTTCTCTAGGACGGCGATTGCTCGCCGCCTCAAGCAGCCGACCCGGACGTCGAACGGGCCGGACCGACCCGTGCGGCGCTCCGAAGAACACCGCTTCGCCCTGCTTGGCCTTGCTCCGGGTGGGGTTTACCGAGCCGGACCGGTCACCCGGTCCGCTGGTGCGCTCTTACCGCACCGTTTCACCCTTACCACGCGTCGGAAGAGGTCTTCCGACCGTTCGGCGGTTTGTTTTCTGTGGCACTGTCCCTGACCTCGCGGCCGGTGGGCGTTACCCACCACCCTGTCCTCTGGAGCCCGGACTTTCCTCGACCCGCCGACGAAAATCGACGAGCCGCGATCACCTGGCCCGCTCCGCGTAGACATTGTAACCGCGCCGATCGACGTTGCGGACGCCACGCGATCGGAATCGCCTAATTGACCCTGCTTTTGGGCCGTCTTAGAGTGAAGGCGACGCTCGGCGCGCCGATGATCACCGGCGCTGTCGTGTCGCGGGCCATTCGACATCACGTCCCCGTCTTGCGTGGAGCAGTTTTACAGGAGTGGGTGATGGCGGAGCAGGTGCTCGGTGAACTGGTGCCGATGGGCGGCGGAGATCCAATCCCGTTGTTCAAGCCGCGTCTCGCGATCGGACGCCGGTCGAACTGCGACATCGTATTGGAGTTTCCGAACGTCTCATCGCAGCATTGCGAGCTTCAGTTCGAGCACGGTTACTGGATCGTACGCGATCTCGGCAGCCGCAACGGGGTCAAGGTCAACGGCGAGCGGGTCGATTCGAAATGGCTGCAACCCGGCGACGAGTTGACGATCGCAAAACACCGCTACGAAGTGTGCTACACGCCATCCGCCGACGGGCCGCCTCCCGAGGCACTTGAGGAAAGCCAGAATCCGTTCGGCAGAAGCCTGCTTGAAAAGGCCGGTTTGGCGAGGCCGGAACGACGGCCCGAGCG
The DNA here is from genome assembly GCA_013813775.1 of Planctomycetaceae bacterium. Taxonomy (GTDB): domain Bacteria; phylum Planctomycetota; class Planctomycetia; order Planctomycetales; family Planctomycetaceae; genus JACCRE01. The sequence goes on along the minus strand of JACCRE010000341.1, from coordinate 19,946 downwards.
CAGGCCCACTCCCACGCCGCCCCGACCCAATCCCAACCTGCCGACCTCGTTCGATCCGGACGAGGAAGATGCGGCTCGTTTTCTTCTCGACGAATGACGGGCGGGAATGGCGGGCAAGAAACGTAAAATCCGGGTTGAGTTTCGCAAGAACAGGCAAAACCGCGCTCGCAGCAATGATCTGACTCGCGACATCTCGGACGCGGGCGACGACCGCTCGAGTCACGCCGGTTCCGAGCGGATGACCGGCAAGGGTGACTTGACCCGGTATCGCACCGTGGTCGTCGATGAGGAGACCGAAGGCTCACCGCAGCGCGACGTCTCGCCCGACGATTGCGCGGAAGGCCGCGTGCTGAGCGCGGTCGGACTGAACTGCTTCGTCCAGGGTCGCGACGGCGAGACCTACGAATGCACGGTGCGGCGGGTCGTCCGCACGATGTCGCGCGATTCCCGTAACGCCGTCGTCACCGGCGACCGCGTCCTCTTCCGCCCGAGTGGGTCGCGGTCCGAGAGCGAAGTCCCGCAAGGCGTCATCGAACGGGTCGAACCGCGGAAGGGGGTCGTCTCCCGTCGGCAGGACAACCGTGAACATGTTCTCGCCGCCAACGTCGACCAGGCGGCGATCGTGGCGAGCGCCGACGAGCCGCCTCTCAAGCCGAGCCTGATCGACCGCTTCATCGTGAGTTGCGAAAAGGGCGGCGTCGAGCCGCTCGTCTGCGTCAACAAGGCGGATCTGGTGCCGCCGCGATCGCTCGATTCTCTCGTCCGGCTTTATGCGAATCTCGGTTATCGCGTTCTGCCGACGAGCATCATCGACGGGCGCGGAGTCGCCGAGCTGCGATCACTTCTCGCCGGCAAAACGACGGTCTTCACTGGCCAGAGCGGCGTCGGCAAAAGCTCGCTGCTCAACACGACGCAGCCCTCGCTCGACCTTAAGACCGGCGACGTGAGCGACTGGACGATGAAAGGCCGCCATACGACGCGCCGAGCCGTGCTGCTGCCGTTGGAAGGCGGCGGCTACGTCGTCGATACGCCCGGCATCCGCCAGTTCCTGCTCTGGGAGGTCGATCCGGCCGAGGTCGAAGGATATTTCGCCGAGTTCGTGCGCTACGTGCCGCAGTGCCGTTTTCCCGATTGCGGTCACACGCACGAGGACGACTGCGCCGTCAAACGGGCCGTCGCCCTCGGCATGATCTCGCCCGGCCGGTATGAAAGCTACCTGCGAATCATCTCGGACGAAGACGCTTGACTGCTCGGGGCGACATGGCACTGAACCTTCCCTCGAGGCCAACGAATGGCCCGAATGCCTCGAGTCGCGGTGAGGCCGGGCCCGCGAATCACGCGAATCGACGCGAATCAGGAGCCAACGAATGACTCAAATCTCAATCGCAGAGCGAAAGTTCAATCACATCACGTCTTCCAATCAGGTTTTCATGAGTTTTCTTTCGTGTCATTCGTTGGCTGACTAATCCTGAATCATTCGCGTCAATTCGCGTGATTCGCGGGTCTCACCTTCGATCCCTCCGAGTCATTCGTTGGCTTTGTCCTTCGTGTAGACGACGAGTTCGTCGAAGTTGCCGGCGTCGTCGAATGAACCGACGCCGACCCGGCCGGACGTGAACGTCTTGTCGACCGCCGTCATCACCGGCTTCGTCATGTCATCGAAGAAGACGGAAATGTCGCCCGTGTCGGCGTCGCGAACAACGCGGGCGTGATGCCATTGGTCGTCCCAAGGCGTGCCCGCGGTCGTCGTCTTGCTGATCGCCTTTCGGTCGGCGCCGTTCACGATGAAGATCTGATTCGCGTGCGGATCGGCCTCTTTGCCGAAGTGCACGTAGTAGAAGTGCGAAGGATCGAGGTGGTTGAAGAACAGGCACAGGCTGCGGTGCCCGTAGTCGGTCATCGCCGATTGCAGGCGAACGTCGACGACCACCGATCCCGCATCGAGTCCTTTCACGAGCGCGATATTGTACGGCGAGCGTTGCGGCGGCTTGTAATCGCTCTGCCGAACGACCAGCGCGTAGACGTGATTCCCACCTTGCTCGACGACCTTCCACGCCTTCGTGTCGGTCGGCTCGAACACATCCAAGCTTCCGCCTTCGAAGCCGGTTTGAAAGCGCATCGGAAGCCCCGCAGCCATCTTCGGCACTCGCTCCGACGGCTTCAGCGCCGGCATCGTCTCGGGAGGCACCGGTTGAGGGTCCGCCGAGTGTGCAACGGCGGACGCGAACGACGCGACCAGTATGACGAGACAGGTGCGGTTCATGAGCGATTCCAATGACTGTCGAGAACGGTGACGCCATTGAACACGCAAGCGGTCGATCCCTGCAACCGCTTACGAAGCCGCGACAGTCTCTCCGCCGCAGAGGGCGAAGGCGTCCGCGATAGGAATCACACGGTCCAGCTCTTCCGGTCTCGTGCGGAACCAGTGTGACAACAGCGAAATCGTCGGGTGCTGATCAATAATCGCGAAGCCATCGAGACGGCCGACGGCGTGCCATTCCGAAATCACCCGGCGAGCCGGAGCGAGTCGGCGCCGATCCGACGGCGAGTGGACGGCAGCCGCGACGCAGCCGCGGCTCACCAGATACCAGATCTCGCGTCCCGCGCCGGATTCCATCGGGTAGATGAAGTTGAAGTTTTCCCGGGCAGCGCGCAAGGAACTGAGGCGCCCGGCGAACCATTCCACGTCCGACAGTCGGTCACGCAGCCGGGCCGCCGTCTCGAAGCGACGCTCCATTGCCGCGCGACTCATGCGTTCGTGAAGTGCGTCGAGCGGCGCGTCGTCGTTCCCTTCCAGAAAACGGAGCGCCTTGCGGGCTTGTGAGGCGTAACGGCGTCGCGAGCAACCGCCCGCGCACGGACCAAGACAACTTTCGAGTTCGAAGCGGAGGCAGCCCGCTCGTCGCGGCTCGGGAAACAGTTCCGGCTGGTCGGGGAACCGCAGCGGTTGAGTGCCGTTGCAGTCGCGCAGCAGATAATGGTGATTCAGCGTCTCGACGGCACGATTCAGGCGACCTTGGGCGTAGAAGGGACCGAAAGCAATTGCGGGCTTGGGCGGAGCCGTCGTCACGAAAAGCTGCCTCGCGGGGCCTCGACCGAGACACACGAAGCTCGGCAGCCTCGAACGGGGCTGGTCCTTCACGTTCCAGCGAGGCCGCCAGGTGCGAATGAGATACAACTCACGCAGCAGAGCCGCGAACTCACTGGGCTGACGCTCCCAGATCAAGCTCTTGGTCTCACGGAGGATGGCCCCCGGCTTCTCGCGAGCGACCTTCGGACTGAAATAACTGAGCAGCCGCGTTCGCAGCGACTTGCTCTTGCCGACGTAGATCAGCCGGCCCGACGCGTCGAGCATGCCGTAGACGCCGGCGACCTTGGGACATTCTGCCCGCAGCGCGGCCTTGATGTCGGCCTTGCGCGATCCCGATACGGTCGTCGAGAGCGGCGGCTTGCGAGACGGCGAGAAGGGGTCTCGCCCGAACCCCGTGAACCGCTCCGCGGCCCAGAACCTGCGCACGTCGTTCCCTCGACCTTCCGTGTGGATGAAGACGAAACGTCCCTGTCGGCCGCGATCCGCCGCAGCCTGCGAAACATCCTAACGCCGCCGCCGCAGCGACGCCAAGCGCGGTGACGGTTCGCGTGCCCATGGTTCAGAGCCGGGCGCGGCTCTGTATCGGACCAAGATCAGTCGCGGCGCGGGGGCGGCGGTTCGTCGGGTGGCCCGCCGCGACCACGGTCCGGACCCCGAAAGTCGCCTGGGCCCGGTCGTCCGCGCTCTCCGTCAAAACGGCGGTCGTCGCCGGGATTCGGACCGCGGAAACGATCAGCAGGAGGACCGCCACGATCGCCCGGACCACCCCGTCCCCGATCCGGCCCGCCGCGACGTCCGCGGAATGGATCGAACTCATCGCGTAATTGGGTGACCTTGTCAAAATCCTTCGCGAAGCGGCCGACCTCGTCGTCGCGCAGAGCGAGAATTTCCATGACTTTGCGAATCAGCCGCTCCGGATCTCGGCGCGACATCTCCGACTGGTCTTTCTCGCTCATGTCGTCGAGAACCCGTCGGATCTCGTCTTGAGGAACCACCTGAGGAATCTGTGCCTGCCACTCCACCATCAGACTCTTCATCAGAACATTAGCGAACGCGCGGCGGCTGAACTCGGCGGGCGTCTTCTCGTTCAGCAGCATCGCACGGAAGCCGTCGTCCGGCATCAATCTCACGATTCGCTCATACTCCGCCTTCTCGAGCCAGGTCGGCTGCCGCCGGAAGCGTTCGGCGGCGCGCTCTGCGACACGGAGGTGCCGCTTGTGCATTGCCAACCCGTCGAGCTCCTCTTGTTCTTTCTTTGACAAGGTCAATTGATCGGCGACGATGGTCATCGCCTCGTCGAAATGACGCTGCGGAATCGTGAAACGATCGGAACCCCGTCCCGACAACCACGACGGCCGACCGGGGCGATCGGGCGGTGAGTGCTCGTCGAGGAGCTTACGAACGCGCGCGACTCGTTGAGCGGGATCCTGAATCTGCCGCAGCTCGTGCTGATCCCACGGCTCAAGTCGCGAGACAAACGACCCGTAGTCGGCGAGCGTCGTCGCGAGATCCTTGTCTCGTTCGGTCGCCACGTGCAGGTTGCGAATCGCGGTCCGCTCGGCCGCCGGCAGCTTCTGGAACGCCTCATAACGCCGACGGAGCAGCTCGCGCTCGGCCTCGGTCTTGTCGGCGATTTGTCGGCGGCGAGAGGCGTCGTCGTCTCGCTCGCCGCCCACTGACCACGCGACGAGGGCGACGGCGAGCGCCGCGGTTCCGGCGATGGCGATTCGCACCGGGTTTGTCACCGGAGGTCTCCCCGGCGCAGAGGCAAATTCTGAGCGTCCAATTCCCTGAGAACTTCGACCGAACCGACATCGCGGTAAGCGTCGAGTCGCTCGAGCATCGGTAAGTCCCGAACGTAAACATCATCGGCTTGAGGAATCCATCGGTGGCCGGCCGCGAATCCGATCAGGCCCGCGGCCGCCAAGCCACTGACCCAACCCAGCCCGATTAAGCCGCGGCGTGCGTAAGGCTGCCAGTCGAAGTTCGCAGGAGCCGTTTCGACCTTGACCGAAGCCAGCGTTTTTGCCGTGAATTCGGTGGACGCGCTGGCGATCGGCAGCGTGTCGAGCAGGTCCCACGTGCGGCCGAGCATCTCGACTTCATGCCGGGCGACTTCGCTCCCCGACAGCGTGTGCTCGATCGCGCGCGCTTCCTCATCGCCCAACTCGCCGTCGAGATAGGCCACGAGGTCGGCACGCTGCTCGGCGCTCAGACGCGGAATGCGGGACACGAGAACGAATCGGGGTTGAGCGATCGGGGCTCAGTGAAGTCGCTGGTTCAATTCTATCTTCCGTCTTCTTCCGTCCTCACTTCACATACACCTCAAGTTTCGTTCTCAGGTTCTCGCGGGCCCGGGAGAGGAGTGATTTGACCGCCTGGGGAGTCATTTCCATCGTCTCGGCGATGTCGGCGTAGCTCATGCCTTCGAACTTGTGCAACAGGACTGCGAGCTTCTGTCTTTCACCGAGGTCTTCGAGGGCGTCGCGAACGACGGCCTGCAACTCGCGCTTCGCGATTTGTCGATTGGGAATGAAGGCTGATTTTTCGGCGAGCAAGGCTTCGTTGGGACGGCTGTCGCTGACTTCGCTCGACGAGGCGAACGAGACTTCGCGCCGCCGCCTGCGGCCTCGGCGGGAATTGCTGGCGAGGTTCTGGGCGATGCGGAACAGCCATGTCGAAAACTTCGCCGACGGAACATACCCGTTCCGCGCACGATACACCCTGAGAAACACTTCCTGAGCCAGATCCTCCGCGGCGTCTCGCTCGCCCACCAGATGCGTCAACAATCCAACCAGCCGATCCTGATACGCTTCAACCAGCCGGGGGAAGGCCGATTCGTCGCCTTCCCGAACGCGCAACATCAGTTGCACGTCCGGGTCGCGGAGGTACGATCCGCCGTCGGGCGTCCCGGCCGTCGAAGGCGGTGGGTCTGCCAAAAGCTCTCCGGACACGGCGGTCTTTCCTATGGGTATCAACCCCGCTCCCTCTGCCGAGTTCCGCAAACGGTCGCCCCGGCAACTGGATATGATAGCCGAAGGAGGCGGCATCGTCGCCAGCCTCGCCCCACACGCCGTCGGCTTCGGTTGGGAACAGCGTGGTCCGCGGATACAGTTCCTCGACGGGGCTTACCCTCCGGTCGTGGCTTCGGTTTCCAATTGTCCGGCGAGACGCAGGTTCGATGACGCTTAGTACGCTGCCGCTCTGCTATTGCACCAACGTCCACCCCGGACGAACTCTCGCTGAAGTCGAGAGCGGCATCGATACGTTTGCAGCATCGATCGCGACCGCCTTCGACGGGCCGCTGTCGATCGGCTTGTGGTTCGCCGATCCGGTCAGCGGCGAGATTGAAACAACGCCGGATGCCGTTTCGCGACTGCGCGACAAGCTGGAGTCGCATCGGCTCTCGTGTCACACGCTGAACGCCTTCCCGTTCGGTGACTTCCACAGCGAAAGAGTGAAAGAAGGCGTCTACCTGCCCGACTGGTCGTCGCCGCAGAGGCTGGACTACACGCTGCGCTGTTGCGGCATTCTCGCTGAATTGATGCCGGACGGACGAGAAGGCAGCGTCTCTACGCTGCCGCTCGGTTTCGCAGCCGCGAAGAAGCCCCATTCTTACTTTGAGGCCTGCATCGCCGCATTGATCGATGCGGCGCGGCGTCTCGATGAGCTGCACTCCGAAACCGGACGCATTGTCCGTTTGGCGATCGAGCCGGAACCCTTCTGCCATCTCCAAACGACGGACGAAGCGGTCGCGTTCTTTGAGCGGCTGCGCGACCGTGCGGAAGACACCGGCGCTCGCGACATCGTCGATCAGCACATCGGCCTCTGCTACGACGTCTGCCACCAAGCCGTCGAGTTTGAAGATGCCGCCACGTCGATCGCGGCCCTGCGAGCCGCCGATGTTCGCATCAACAAGGTGCAGATCAGTTGCGCGATCGAACTTGCTAACCCGCGCGACAACGTCGAAGGCCGAAACGCCCTCGCCGAGTACGTCGAGCCGCGGTACTTGCACCAGACGTTCGCACGAAACGCGGCGGGGCAAATCGTGTCGATCCCCGACCTCACGCGGGAGACGTGCCTCGATCCGCCAGAGGCGTTTCTCGACGCGGAGGCGTGGCGCGTGCATTTTCATGTGCCGGTCAACGAGACGCGGATCGGACCGTTGTTCACGACCCGCCCGCAACTCGAGGTCGCTCTCGCGGCGATCGAAGGACTCGACTACGCCCCGCATCTCGAAGTCGAGACCTACACCTGGGCCGTTCTGCCCGGCGGCGACCGCCCATCGATCATCGATGGCATCGCACAAGAGCTAAGAGCGACGCGACGGCTGCTCGCCGATTTGCGGCTGAAATCGCCGTGACACAACGACTTCAGGGTTTGGCCGAGATCTGTGCCACTGGCTCTGCCAGTGCCGCGGTCCCTTTAGTTGCACTGGCAGGGCCGGTGGCACATCTGAACTCATTCCTGCGGCGTGAGCGCCGGTCCGGGCGGTCGCTCCGAGGAAGCCTCCGCGGCTTCCGCTTCGGTCGTCGCTTCAGCCTCTTCGAGCGGCGGCAGTTCGACGTCCTGCTCAATCGGAACGATGGTCGTCTGCAGGATCTCGCGAGTCGTGTCATCCTGCAGGAACGCGACCACCGTGAGTTTGCGGAGATCGAGTGGCCGATCGCCGAACGACGTTCGAAGCGGCCCTTCCGCCGACGTCAGATAGCTATTCAGCCGATCGCGCAGCTCGATCAGCGGTATCTCTTGCTCAAAGCTGAAGGTGCCGTCTACGGCCGCGATGCCGGCCGCCCCGCCGGGCATTTCGCGAACGACCATTTCGTGCTGCTTGATGCCGTTGCGGGCGGCGTAGTCGATGTGGCTTTCGGCGATGGCGATGCGAAGTCGAACCGAATCGGCTGGCTTTTCGGGTGCCGACGCATTGGCCGTGATTCCAAGGTTTTCACCGTTGAGGTTCGCCGTCAACTCGATCGAACCTTGCGGCGGCTTCGCAGCGACTTCGACAAGCGAGTTCGCGAGTTCCGCATAGATTTCCGGTGAGCCGCTGTAGGCGCCGCCGATGTTGTAGGGAACCTTCTCGCCATCGATGAGCACGGTCGGGGTGCCGCCGACCTCCGCGCCGTAATAGTCCATCCGCGCGAGGCTATCGGAGTTCGCCAGCGGATCGGGCCCCGGGATGTGGACGTGATACCGCAGCACCACCGCATCGGACGAAGGGAAGGAGGCCTCCACCGCTTCCGTCGCGACGTCGGCGGCGACGCAGGGCGGGCAGGTCGAACCGGTGAACAGCTCGACGAGTGACGCGCGACCGCTTCCTGTTGGTTGTCGATTCCGATCCTCGATCGTAAGGAACGACGTAATCGAATCGCGGTAGACGGTCTTGAGGAAATCGCTGAATCCGTCACGATTTCCGTTCACCTCTTCATACAGCCTGGCAGCGACGACTCTCGGAGGAGCGTAGTCGCCCTCGGCGGCCACTTCGCCCAATTCGAGTTCCGTTTGCGGAAGCACCGCGAGCCGAGCGAACAAATCCAGCGCTTCATCCTTCGAACCGTGCTCCTGAATCGCCTTCGCCAGACGGTAAGTGGCGACCGGGTCCGCCGGCTTCTCGGCATGAAGTTGCCGCAGCGTCGCGATTCCCGGCCCGACTTCGCCGCTCTTGATCTGTTCAACGGCGTTCTCGACGGCGGCGACGCGCTCGCGTTTCGCCTTCTCGGCCAAGCCGCGCTCGCGGACGATCCCGAGCAGTTCTTCCCACGACTCGACGAGTTCCGGCGCGTCTTTGCGTGCCAACGCCAGCTTCTCTTCGGCGAGATCGGTCTCCGTCGCCGACAACAGAAGATCGACAGCGGTGTTGAGCCGAGCGGCCTGAACGGCGCGATCACCCCAGACCTGCGCCGCCGCTTCGAAGTCATTCGCAAGGCGCTCGATCGTCGGGCGGTCCAGCTCGAACTGCGTCGAGTTCTGGAGCAGCAGGTCGTAGGCGGTGAAGAGCACCGGGCTTTTGCGCCACGTTTTCGCGATCTCATTGAGTTGCTCGACCCGGTCGTCGCTTTGTAGCGTCTCGACGATCTCTTCGCTGCCGAAGGTCGTGCCGAGCTGCCTTCGCTCGAGTTCTTTGTCGCTCGCGGCGACCTGGGGCGTGACCGGCGTAAGCCGCACGAGGTTCTGTCGCGGATTGGAGAACTGTAGAGTTCCGCGGATGATGCCCTCGTCCAGCGTGCCTGCGTAGTCGAACTTGTTCTCTTCGTGTTCGAAGAAGATGCGAACGGTCTTGTCGGTCGCCTCGCTACGAACGGCCTTCGCCGGGTTGACGATGTCGTTCGTGCGAACTTCTTCGACCTGATACTTCCCGTCGCCGGTCTTGCCGATCTTGATGAAGCCCGCCGAGTAGTCGTTCGGGTAATCCTCACCACCTCCGACCGATAGAACCATGCGCCACCAGCCCTCCGTGGTTCTTCGAGGCGCTCCCTGCAACAGCGGGTCGGTTCCCGGCGGCACGTCTTTCTTCGCGTCCTCCGCGTTCGCAATGCTTTCCGCCGGCGGTGAACTCTGTGCGTCGTCGCCGGCACTCTTTACAGAGGCATCTGCCTGTTCGTCGGCGGTTTCAGGCTCGAGCGTTTGCGATGCCGTTTCGCCAGCAGCCGATTCCGTTGACGACGCCTCTGTGCCAGCCTTCTCAGTGGTTGCGGAATTGCAACTCGCGAGGGAGGTGGCAAGCAGGACGGATGTGAGGAGCCCAACGACAATGCGGGCGCGATGCGGCGATAGAGGAAAAGTCGTCATGGATGTTGCGGTCCGTCGGTCGAAGGCGGGGGTCAAGCGTTTGCCTCTTGCTCAAATCTAGAATACGCGGCGATAAAGCGAATTGCGACCGCCGCGCATCGATATCGACGTGGTGTCACGCTCGCGTTCGATGCGTCCGCCAGTGCCAGGCCAGCCAACCATAGTAGGCGAAGAGAGTGCCGCAGACGCCAACGAACAACACCGCGAATCGAAACGTCGTCTCGGCAGGAACGATTTGCAACCATTCGGCGGCGGCCCAGTAGCGAAACAAGCTCGTGCCGAAGCAAGCCGCCAGCGCCGCCGGCCAGACGCTCAAGTAAGGATCGGGGATCTCGTTCGTCCGCAATGGAACCAGCCATTGACGGTACGTGAGGTGCCCGCCGCCGGTCGCCGCTTTCAGAAAGCCCATCCAACTGCTCGCACGGGCGGTTTCAAGCGAGTTGACGATCGTCGAGCGGTGCCGCAGAAACGCCCACCACGATACGACGAACGTCCCGACGAAGAGGATCTGCGTGAGAGCGACGAGTGCATAAACGAAGCCGTAGGAATGCTCGGTCATGTCAAGCAAGACGCGAATGTAAGGGTTGCCTTCGAGCGACAGAAACGGGTCCGACCGGACCGTCACGCTCAGGTCGATCGCCGCAGCGCCGGCGAGAAACAGAGCTCCCGCGATGAGTTCGAAGAGGCCCACGGAACCGCTCGCCGCTCGCGCGAGACGCCAGACGCTGAACAGAACCGCCGCAGCGAACAGCGGCATCAGGTAGGTCGTCAACAATCGCAGCCGATGCGGATCGACGAGAAAGCCGTAAGCGAGATCAGCGGAGAGCCAGCCGAGCGTCACGCCGCAAGCGGCGAACACGGCACGCAACGGCGTCAGTTGCGGTACTCGGGACGCGTGCGGTGCAGTGGACATCGGAGGTGTCTCTTCGATCAAAACGCCTTTGCATCCTATACCTGTCGTCGCTCTCGGCGGCCCGGCATTTTCCCGACGTGCTTCGCAGGGAGACCGCCGCAACTCAACGTCAGCCTCCAAGTTGTTGCTTGAGATCGCGGACGGTGCGATCCATTTCCGACATCTGGTCGCGCAGCTCGGCAAGTTCCGCCCGCACCGACTGAAGTTCCGTCCGCAGCGATTCGACTTCATCACGAACGGCACCCGCGGAATCACCCACGGGCGCGGGCATGCCGACCGGCACGATGTGGGTGTCGAAGACCTCGGCCTCCGACTGCGTCGAAATGTGCTCGGGCGACATCCGCCGTTTTTCGCCCGGCGGATAGAACGCATGATCGACTTCGGCTCCCCGGCGGTCGAGCGGCATATCCGACTGCACGGCGTTCGCCTTGATCAATTCACTCAACTCGCGGCGCAGGTCGTCCAGACTCTCGATGGGCACCATGCGGCTGGCGCGGCCTCGTAGCTCGCCCAGGCTTTGCCGTCCGCGCAGAAACAGTTCCGTCAGAATCGCGAGTTGCGGTTCGGTGAAGTCGAACCGCTTGCGCATGTAATGCCGATAGCGCTCGGTTCGCCCCGATTCGGTGTGCACGACGGCGATCAGCCCCATCTGCTGCAATTCATCGAGCACGTCGCGGACCTGATCTTCACTGTAGTTCGAGAGCGGGTCGCGATTGTTCTTCTGATTGCACCCGGTCGTGCAGGCCTTGACCGTCAGCGGGTATTGCTCGGGCGTCGTAAAGCCCTTTTCGAGCAGAACGCCCAGAACGCGCCGCTGCGGCCGGCTGAGTTCGCGAACTGCCGGGAAACTCTCGAAATCAGGATCGTTATCTGCCATGACGCAGTGTCCCCATCAACGGACAAGCAAGTCCGCCGTCCGAATCGAACGAGACTCCAATGACGCCGATAATAACGGAATCGGCGTTCGTTCCCACGCTCGCCGTCGAGTGGCGACCGATGGCGACGGTTCAGTGGCGATAAAAACCGCGCAGTGGCGATCCGCGGCGGCGTTATACTGGTGGAGTTTCCACACCATCGTTCCGTCCGGATGGTCGCTATGCGATTTCTGCGACTCTGCTCGGCTTTCGCGGCCTGTCTCGCATTCGCGGGGGCGGCACCTCTCCCCGACGACGAACGTGCCGTCGCCGCGAAGATCGATAAACTCATCGTCGCGAAATGTGGCGGGGCTGGCGTGACGCCCGCCGCCATCGCTGGCGACGCCGAGTTCCTGCGTCGGGCCTCTCTCGACTTGATCGGCACGATTCCGACCGCCGGCGAGACACGAGAGTTTCTGGCCGACGCCTCGCCCGACAAGCGCGAACGGCTGATCGACGAATTGCTGCTGCGGCCCGATCACTCGACGCATCTCGCGTCCCTCTGGCGCGAGGATTTATTGGCGACGGTCGAGAATCGCGATCTGCTTCCGCCCGATTCACTGCGATTGCTCGACCATTGGCTGCGACTGCGGTTTCTGCGGAACGACGGCTATCACACGTTAGCGGCCGGCTTGCTGACGGCGACGGGGGCCGTGGCGGCTGATCGCGGTGCCGCGGTGTACCTGACCGCGCATCAAGCCGCGCCCGAGCGTCTTGCGTCGGGCACGTCGCGCATGTTCCTGGGCGTGCAGGTCGATTGTGCCCAGTGTCACGACCATCCTTTCACGAAATGGTCGCAGAACGACTTCTGGAGCTACGCGGCCGTCTTCGCGCAGATCCGTTCGACACCTGATCCCGACGGCAGCATGCTGATGCGCGTCGAAGACGGCACGGCGGCACCCGTCACGATTCTCGACACGACTCAGGTCGTGGATGCCAGGTTTCTGGGTGCAACCGACGCCGTCGGCGAGACATCCTCACGAAGGGCGGCTCTCGCCGATTGGCTAACGGCTCCTGAGAATCCTTACTTCGCCAGAACGGCGGTGAATCGGCTCTGGGCGGTGCTGTTCGGATTCGGGCTTGTGCATCCGATCGATGATTTCGGCGATCACAATGCGCCGTCGCACCCGCAAGTGCTGAACTTGCTCGCCCAAGACTTTTCGCGGAACGGCTACGACGTGCGACGTTTGTTGCGCATCCTCGCGAACACTCAGACATATCAACGCACCAGTCACGGCGACGGCAGTGGCGATCCCCGGCTGTTCGCGCGGAAGGCCGTTCGGCCGCTGTCGCCACGTCAGTTGCACGCGAGTCTGCGGACCGCGGCGGGCCTCCTTCCAGCTCCCGAAGCCGACGTCGAAGCCCGGCAGTTCGTGCAGCGCTTCGACAACGCGGTTTCGCGTGTCGAGTATCAGGCGGGCATTCCACAGGCGTTGCTGCTGATGAACGGCGACGTCGTCGCGTCGCTCACCGATCCTCAGCAGGGCCGGTTGATCTCCGCGGCGGCGGACGCACCGTTCTTCAGCGACGTCGAACGCATTGAATCTCTGTTCCTCGCCACATTGACGCGACTGCCGACTGACGCGGAATCGGAGCGCTGCCAGAACCTGCTCAAAGAGGATGACGACACGCGTGAGGCCTTGTCAGACATCCTCTGGGCATTGCTCAACACAAGTGAATTCGCGCTGAACCATTAGCGGAATGTTTGCGAGCTGCCGGCCTGATGCCGGTGCCATTCATGTCTGGAGTCAATATGCGAAACGTTGGACTTCGTCACGCCGAGCGTTCCTTAGGCTTCGGTCTCGCCCGTCGCGATGTGCTGCGAACGGCGGTCGCCGCCGCGTGCGGCGTCGGCGTCTCCCCGTGGTTCGGCCGACTGGCCTCGGCGGCGAACGCCGAGAGCGCGACGAGGCATTGCATCCTGTTGTGGATGACCGGCGGTCCCAGCCAAATGGATACGTGGGATCTCAAGCCCGGTCACGCAAACGGCGGCGAGTTCAAGGAGATCGAGACGAGCGTTCCCGGCCTTAAGTTCAGCGAGCACCTGCCGAAGCTCGCGACGATGGCCGACGATCTCGCGATCCTCCGCGGGTTGAGCACAAAGGAAGGCGATCATGGGCGCGGAACGCATCTGATGCATACCGGCTATGCACCGGGCGTGGGCGGATTGCGTTATCCCACGCTCGGCTCGCTCGTCTCGAAGGAACTGGCGGTCGGACAACCCGAACTGCCGAACTTCGTGAGCGTCACGCCGTTCCGCCTCTTCAACGAAGCCGCCTACGAGCCGGGCTTCCTTGGCCCCGGTTATGCGTCGCTGAGCGTCGCCGGGCAGGAACCGCAGCCGGTTCAGCTTTCCGCCGAAGATGTGCTCAACGGCACGACACCGATGGGCAGCCGCTTCGCCCGGTTGACCGTCGATGACTTGCGTCCGCCGGAATCGGTCGCTGGGAAACGCGCGAAGTCGCGCCTCGATCTTCTGCGGTCCTTCGAGAGTGACTTCGTCTCGACGCACCCTGACCGCTCGACGGCGACACATCAAATGGTTTATGAGCGTGCCGTGCGGTTGATGAACAGCGACGCCGGCCGGGCGTTCGATCTGTCGGAAGAACCGGACGAGACCCGCGAGAAGTACGGCGTGGGCCGCTTCGGGCAAGGCTGCCTCCTCGCGCGGCGGCTCATCGAGCGCGGCGTGCCGTTTATCGAAGTGAATCTCGGCAGCCCCGACGGAGGCGGAGTCGGCTGGGACACCCACGCCGACAACTTCAACGCCGTGAAGGGCCTTTCCGAGCAACTCGACACCGGCTGGTCGGCGTTGATGACTGAACTCAAGGAGCGCGGCCTGCTCGAACGCACGACGATCCTGTGGATGGGCGAATTCGGCCGCACGCCGGCGATCAACAACATGACCGGCCGCGACCACTTCCCCGACGCCTGGAGCTGCGTCCTCGCCGGCGGCGGCATCAAAGGCGGTCAGGCCTACGGCCGCACGAGCGCCGACGGCATGACCGTCGAGGACGGCAAGGTAAGCGTGGGCGACGTCCTCGCCACCGCCTGCACAGCGTTGGGCCTCGACCCGGACAAGACGAACGACAGCGACGTCGGCCGGCCGATCAAGATCGCAGATGGGACGCCGATCGGGGCGGTGTTGAGGTGACTCAAGCCGGCTCGGCGATTCGAGGCGCTTGCAATCTTGGCAGTTGCCCTCGTTTTCGCTTGTTCAAGAGTTCTCGCAGCAGTCGTTCGGCGCCGACGTCCAACTGCGTTTTCTCAGCAAATATCCTCACGAGTTGCGCACGTGCGGAGACTCGCATAACGAGTTGATCGGCCGGAATTCCCAATTCCGCGTAAGCCTCCCGAAGCGCATCCTCTTGCTCGGCACTAAAAGGCAAATATTCTTCTTTGATTTGCCGACCGATTTCGCCCACCGCCGTGATGGGAGCGACTCGATATTGTCCGAGAAAATCCGGCAACTCTGAGAGATCCAGCCCGTCGTAGAGAATGTAGACGGGCTTTTCCCAAGCCATCGCGGCACCGGTGAGAAATGCAAGGTTCGGGGACTTGGCATAGTCAGGGGTCACCAAAATCACGACGGCGATGCTCTCAGCCAAGGCCGACCGTAAATCATCAACGACGGCTTCCGTCGCAACTGCGATTACGCCGCTGTGGAATACATCAAGCCCTTGCTCACGCAGTTCGTCCGCGACAAATGCCGCCAGACCGGCGTCTTGCGACCGGTGCGAAAGAAACACGTCAAAGATTGGACGCGGCGTCATGCTCGTTCCTCCACGATGCGAGCTAATAGATTCTCAAGGTATTCATCCAGCTGGTCGAGCTGGTAGCCACGAAAATCTCGAATGATCTGCGGAATCTTCGACGAATCGACATGGTACAGGATCGGAATGATCCTCTTGTCGAGCACGAAGGCCATTGCGATCTCAGTGATTATCCACTCACGGCTGGCCGACTCGGGAGTGATGATAACAACAAGTTCATTGCAAGCTCGAATCGCCGAGGCGATCGCCAAAGGTATTCGATCTCCGCCATTGATGTCACGATCGTCACGAAACGTCGAAAGCCGTGGCGAAATCACTTCAATTCGATCGCACAATGTTTTCGCGAGGAACTTATCATACGTGGCGTGGCTCACGAAGACATTGTAGCGGTCGTCGGCGGACGATTTGGCGGTCTTTTTTGAATGCTCTTCTTCCCGGTAGGACTTCTTTTTCATGCTCGCCCTCTGCTGCCAGCTTGTTTCAACTTCCGTCCCTTCCCCGTCGTCGGCACGCTCTTCAGCGGGTCTTCCGCCCCGTCTAATGCATCGCCGACCTTGATCTTCTCCAGCCGGCTTTCCGCTTTCGCGACGTAGTCGGTGCTCATGTCGTAGCCGAGCCATTGCCGGCCGAGCTTTTTCGCGACGGCGAGGGTCGTGCCGCTGCCGGCGAACGGGTCGAGCACGACGTCCCCCTCGTTCGAGCAGCTTTGGATGATGCGGGCGAGCAGGCGCTCGGGCATCTGGCAGCCGTGCCAGCCTGAGCGTTCCTTGAACGTGCCGGCGACGCGGGGGAAATACCACGTGTCTCCGCTCGCCGAAAAGCCGTTGGGCACGTCCTGCGGTCGCAGGAACCAACCGTTGTGGGTGTGGGGAGGCGTTGAAGGTTGAGGGTTGAGGGTTGAGGGGGTTTGTCCCCCCTCTCCCTCGGGAGAGGGGTTGGGGGTGAGGGGTCGCCCTGCCGCGGCGTCTGCCGCTTGCGTGGAGACCGATTGCGTTGTTGGGGAAGCACTGCAAGAGGCTGGGCTGCCGTTCTCACTCCCCTCACCCCTGACCCCTCTCCCTCGGGAGAGGGGAACCTGATTCCCTTGCTCTCCAACCCCCGACCCTGGTCTGACACCCGCCGCCTCCGGCGATACGATCCACGTATCGTCCGGCAGCCGTCCCGCGGGATTCGCCCGTTTATCGCCGTACACGAGCTGTCGGGCGCTCGGCACGCGTACGTCCCGGTCGTCGGCGTTGAAGGTGAAGCGTTTGGGGTCCTTCACGAAGTAGAGCAGGTGGGCGTGTGAGCGGCTGAACTTGTTCGTGCAGTTCACCCCGAACGTGTAGTACCAGATGACCCAGCTTCGCAGGAAAAGCGGCTCTTTACGCTCGCGGGTGAGCATCACCTTCATCTCGGCGGCGTACTCGTCGCCGATCGCGAGCCAGAAGGCCCCGTCGGGCTTCAAGACACGAGCGACTTCGTTCGTCCATTCGCGGCACCAATCGAGATACTCGTCGCACGACTTGCGATCGTCGTACGCGTCGTACTCGTAGCCGATGTTGTAGGGCGGGTCGGCGAAGGCGAGATCGATGCAGCCGTCGGGCAGTTTCTTCATGCCGGCGATGCAGTCGCCGTGATGCAGGCGGTTGAACATGGAAGCAGGAGTGGAAAGGGATGAGTCAGAAGTCGGAAGGCAGGCAGCGTACCATGAGAGCGGCGTTCGCGCCACGCAGGTGACGGAACGGGGCTTCACCGTTTACACTCTGTGGCGAGAAGCCGTTCGATCTCTCTCATCTTTGCTTTTTTGCGGCCTTTGCGCCTTTGCGTGGGACACTTTTGACTGAAGCAGATGCCTCCGAGCGTGACGCCGCATGGCTGCGATCGTTCCGGCGGCGCGTTGTTGCGTGGTATGCAAAACAGGGGCGGGATCTGCCTTTCCGGCGGACTCGCGATCCCTATCGCATCTGGGTCAGCGAGGTGATGCTGCAACAGACGACCGTTGCGGCCGTCGTTCCGTATTACGAGCGGTTTCTCGCCAGATTTCCGACGATCGCGGCACTTGCCGAGGCTCCCGAGCACGAGGTGTTGCGGCTCTGGGAGGGGCTTGGCTATTACCGCCGCGCACGGAACATGCACGCCGCGGCGAAGCTCGTCGTCACGGAGCAAGGCGGCGAGTTTCCGCGCACCGCCGCCGAGATCATGAGCCTGAAAGGCATCGGCCGCTATACCGCGGGAGCGATCGCCAGCTTCGCGTTCGACGAGCCTGCCCCGATCGTCGAAGCGAACACGCTGCGACTCTACTGCCGGCTGCTCGCGTATCGAGGCGATCCACGTTCGACCGCTGGTCAGCGCAGGCTTTGGCAGTTTGCTGCCAGCATCATGCCGCGGAAGGCAGCGGGGCGGTTCAATCATGCGCTGATGGACCTGGGCGCGACGATCTGCACACCGAAGAGCCCGAAATGCGAAACGTGCCCGGTCCGGCAGAATTGCCACGCCTTCTCAGAGAACTTGCAAGACGTTGTCCCGCTGCCGAAGGCTCGTCCGGCTGTCACGGACGTGATGGAAGCATATCTTGTCGTAAGACGTGGCGGCGATGTTCTCGTGCGGCGGCGTGAGACGGGCGAGCGCTGGGCGGGCCTCTGGGATTTTCCGCGCTATGAACTGCCATCCCACCTCGCTGCTGAATGTCCGGCAGTGGCCGAGCTTCATCAGGACCGGAAGCGGCTCCCGCTCGGCAATGGAACGCCAAGTCAGGTGACGCATTACCTGCGAGTTCAACTACGGAAGCAGACGAGTCTCGATGCCGCGATCGGCGAGGCGTTCGCGGAAATCCGGCACGGTGTGACGCGTTTCCGCATTCGGGTCGTGTGCTTCGAAGCTCGTTTCAAGTCGGGGGCGCTCACCTGTGAAGAGTCGCTTCGCTGGGTCTCGCTTTCCGATCTTGAATCGCTCGCGCTGTCTCGTTCGGGACGACGACTGGCGGACTCGCTCACGCGACGAGGCACGCCCGTCCGCGAGTCGTAAGCGGCGACTTCGGCCAACTTTTCGGGTTCGCCCGGTCTTGCCGGACGGGGGGAGCGTGATACCGTAGAAGAGGATCTGCCGGTCGTGCGGCCGGTCTTGCCGATGGTCTTTCGACGGCGATGCGGGGCCGACCGCCGTCACGTCCTGTTCACCGACGGAAACGGCGATGATCGCGAACGGCACGGCTCCGCCGCCGACACCCGCCGAACCGGAACTCGATGCGCCGAATTGGTTCGCGCGCAGACGCGCAACCAAAGAGGCTCGTGCGGCGAGTGAAGCGGTTCGCGCCGCTGACGCGGCACGGTCGAAGGAATCGGTCGCAGCCGCGGCTGGAGCAGGCGCAGCGGCCGGTACTTTGGGCGGCCAAGCGATTTCGTCGCTGTTCGGGCCATCGGCCGTCGCTTACACAGCGTCGCTTGCCCTGCATTCTCTTCTTCTGTTTACGTTTTCATGGGTGATTATTCATCTCAGTGACGTAGGTGCCACTGTCAGTACGGAAGTCGGTATCGCCGATGTAGAGGGCGACGAACTACTCGACACTCGCGCCTTCGAGATCTCATCTGGAGTTGAGGGGATCGAAGAGCCCGTCACAATTGTCGAGCCGGTGCCAATCGAAACGCCGGATATCGATCTGAACATCGCAACGGCCATCGCACCCGAATTGAAAGGGGCCGCGGACGGCGCGGGCGAAGACGCGAAGACCTCGCCCGGTGCCGGAGACGACGCGGCGTTCGAGTTGCCGAAGGGGGGCAACGCGATCCAGCAAGGCAGCTTTGCCGCCTGGACAGTTCCCGCCGACCCGCGACCGGGACAGGATTACGTGATCGTGGT
Source organism: Planctomycetaceae bacterium (assembly GCA_013813775.1). Lineage (GTDB taxonomy): Bacteria > Planctomycetota > Planctomycetia > Planctomycetales > Planctomycetaceae > JACCRE01. The sequence continues at coordinate 629 of JACCRE010000341.1, read as the reverse complement.
CGAGGTGACGCTGCCCGATAAATCCGATCGCTATCAGCGCACCGACCTGTCGGGGCAGCTCATCGGCTCCGATGGATACAAGGTGATGATTCCGGATGGCCGTGAGTGGAACGGTCTGGGTTGGCTGCGTCCGCGACGCACGCCGCTCTTCCGCAGGGAAGGTGAGAAGGCGCGGATCGTGTTCTTCGTTCGCGGGGCGCATCAGGCTCTCGTCCGCGACACAATCCAGATTCGATCACAACTGCTGAACGAGCAACAGAAGCTGCAGATTGTGTTCTAGGAGAAGGGAAGAACGGGAGGACGGGAGGAGTGAGGAGGAATCGCGGGTACGTTCCTAATTCTCCGGTCTTCCATTCTCAATCCGCCGTGCCTCGCCTGTTCGTCGGCAATTTCGATTTCGAGCACCGGCTCGCTTACGGTGCCGGTTCTCTGCCGCGGCGGCTCGATGAGATCAATGCCGCGTTAGCACCGGCCTGGATGGCGATCGCCGAACCGGGTGATGCCGTCTGGACGCCGTCCATCGCGACCGGCAACGTTCTCGAACGGCTGGCGAGCCACGGTTTGCCGCAGCTCTGGGCCGTGACCAATCCCGTGGAACTTCGTGGACCTCACCAGCCCGTGTTCTGGGG
>JACCRE010000293.1 GCA_013813775.1 Planctomycetaceae bacterium | reverse complement strand
CTGCCGACCGCCCGTGACCTGATCCGCGGCGTCGGCCCAGGCCTCTTCAAACCAGACGTTGTTCGCGACGTTGCCGGCGAGCTTGAGCGATTCCAGCATCGGCACGCCGGCGTTCACCGTCGTGGCGAGCGTGCGCACGCTGCGCGAGAGGGCGACCTTCCTCAGCATCGGCCCGAGGATCGGGATTCTGATCCAGAACCAGTCGAGGGCGCGCCGACCCCAAGATTGCGTCCGGCTGTAACAGAAAAACGCCACCAGCACGACCGCCGCGGCGATGAAGGCGTACCAGTAATTCGTGAGGGCTCCCGAAGCGAACATCAAGACCTTCGTCGGCAACGGCAGGTCGATCTTGCGTGCCGAGAACATCGGCGTGAGCTTCGGGAACACGTAGGTCAGCAGAAAGGTGCTCGTGCTGATGCACATCAGCAGCATCGCCGCGGGATAGATCAGCGCGCCGAAGACTTTTTGCCGTGTTTCCTGCTCGGCCCGCATCTGCACCGCCAGCCGGTCGAGCATCGCGCCCAACGTGCCGCTCGCCTCGCCCGCTTTCATCAAGTTGATGTAGGTCTTATCGAAAGATCGAGGGAAGCGCGCGAGCGCCGCCGAGACCGAATCGCCCGCTTCAATATGCCCCGCGATGCGATCGAGCAATTCGCGCATCGCCGGGTTCACCGACTGAGTGCCCGCTCCGCGGACCGCCTGCGCGACCGGCACTCCCGCGTCCACCATCACGGCAAGCTGTGCGGTGATCGCGATGATCTCGGAACGGGAGACTCGCTTTCGCCAGGCCGACTTCATCGCGGCCGTGGCGGCCTGGGCCTTCTCTTCGGCGAGCGAAACGACGAACAGGCCGTCCTGCCGAAGCTGGGTCGCCGCTTCAGAGACCGTGGCCGCCGCCACCGTCCCCGCCCGCGGCTTCCCCGCGACATCTCGAGCGGTATAGGCGAAGTGCATGGGAGGGATGTCGGAAATCGGATGTCGGAAAGAACGATTACACGTCAAGCACGATTGAAGAGTGATCATGCGATGGCTTGTTCAGCTTCGCTTTGTATTTGGCGGCTCAGATGAGGGCAGCGCTTCGATATCCCACATCCCATTTCCCACCTCCTGTTCGCTACTTCCTAACCGGCACCCAGCCTTCGCTGCTCACTCTTAGCACCTCATCGATCGTCGTGATGCCTTCGCGGACTTTCCTTAAGCCGTCGTAACGCAGGGGGGCCATGCCTTGAGACTTCGCGTAGTCTTCGATCGCCTTCACGTTCGGCGTGCGGGAGATGAGTTCGCGAAGCGGCTCGTCGACTCGCAGCAGCTCATGGATGCCGATGCGGCCCGAGAAGCCCGTGCCGCGGCAATGGCGACAACCCGCGCCGCGGAAGAATTCGTCGATCTCGACGCCCATCGCATCGGCCGCAAGCCGCATCCCCTTCGGCGGTTCGTAAGGCTCTTTGCACTTCGGGCAGATGCGGCGGCAGAGCCGCTGGGCGAGAACCATATTGAGACTCGCGCCGATGAGGTAGCCTTCGACGCCCATGTCATTCAGACGGCTGACGGCGGCACAGGCGCTGTTCGTATGCAGGGTGCTGAAGACGAGGTGTCCCGTGAGCGCGGCCTGAACGGCGATGCGGGCCGTTTCCGAGTCGCGGATCTCGCCGACCATGATGACGTCGGGGTCTTGTCGCAGCAGACTCCGCAGAATCGTCGCGAACGTGAGGCCGATCTTCTCGTTCGCCTGAAACTGGTTGATGAGGTCGAGATGGAATTCGACGGGATCCTCGACCGTGCAGACGTTGCGCTCCATTCCCGAGACGGCGGCGAGAGCGGCGTACAACGTGGTGCTCTTGCCGCTGCCGGTCGGGCCGGTGACGAGCGCGATGCCGTTGGGCTGGCCGATCTCTTCGCGCAGCGGCTCCAGGATTTCGGCGGAGAAGCCCAGCTCGCGCAGATCGACGCGGACCGTCTGATTGTCGAGCAGCCGGATGACGACCTTCTCGCCCGAAGGCATCGGCAGCAGGCTCACGCGCAGGTCGATCATGCGGCCTTCCATCAGCACCTGAATGCGGCCGTCTTGCGGCAGCCGGCGTTCGCTGATGTCGAGGTTCGCCATGATCTTGATGCGGCTGGCGACCGCCGGGGCGAGATGCGGCGGCAATTCCAGCGCCTTGTGCAACGCGCCGTCGACTCGCAATCGCACGCGAAGCTGTCGCTCGCTCGGCTCGATGTGAACGTCGCTCGCCTTCTCGCGGATCGCGGTGAACAGGATGTAGTTCACGAGACGGATGATGGGGCTTTGGCCGGCGCTTTCGGCGTCGGCGGCGATATCGGCGACCTCCTCTTCGATCAGCTCGACCGACGCCGTGCCCGCGTCGTCGATGATGTCATCGATCACGAACACCCGCGTGTTGGGCAGGTACGTCTGCACCATCCGCCGGATGTCTTTGGCGGCCGCGACGACCGGCAGAATCTCACAGCGCGACGCGTCGCGAAGCCGGTCGAGCAGAAACACGTTCGTCGGTTCGGCGATGGCGACGGCCAGCTCGTCGCGGACGCGGAAGAGCGGCAGAACCGTGTTTTTCTCGATGAAGTCGCGCGGGAGGCTGTCGAACACCTTCGGATCGAACAGCCGGTTGTCGAGGCGCGCGTAGGGCAGCCCGAGTTCCGTCGCGAGGCATTCGAGCACGTGCTCTTCCGAGCACAGGCCGCGTTCGACGAGCACTTCGCCCAGCAGCGAGCGACCGCCGTTGGTCTTTTGCTCGGCCAGCGCCGACTGAAGCACCTCGGCCGAGATGTAGCCGCGATCGACCAGCAGGTCGCCGAGGCGGGGTTTTCTTGCCAGAAGTGACATGGAGGAAGTGCGAGGGGCAGCTGGGGGCGACGGCTGAAGAGCGTTATCGGAAGCTGTTGACCGCGTCGATCAGGGATTCAAAGGCATCGACGCGGCGGCTGAAGCGCACGATCTCGAAAACTTTCTGCCCGACTTCCGTCAGACCGCACACCTTCAGACCGCCGCCCGCTTCGCGCAGCGAGTCCTGAAGATCGAGCAGGGCGCTAAGTCCGGCCGAGTCGAAGGTGTCGCTGCGGTCCATCTGCAGCACGATGCGCACCTGCCCGTTTTCGGCGTTCCGCCGAAGCGTGTTCGCGAGCAGGTGGGCGGAATCGTCGGTCAGTTCGTCGGGCGTATGCGCGACGAGCACTTCGCCGAACGTTTCGGTGAGGATCTGCATGGGGGGTGAGATCCGGGAATCGAGTGAATTGAAGAATCAGGTCTGGAAGTGCTTCTGTGCGAGCTTCAGAGATGCGCCAGGGGCGCGACGGCCTGCAGGACGCGGTTTCCGCCCGACGCTTTCGACCGTTTCATGGCCTCTTCGGCATCCTGCGAGACTTCGTCAAACGTCTGTTCGAGGCGGCGCCATTCGGCGACGCCGAAACTCGAGGTGATCGCAAGCTGAGCAGCCGCTGTGCTCGTGAAGGGATGCGATGCAATGGATTCGCGAAGGCTCTCGGCGAATTCTCGCGTCTGCTCGACGTCAATACGCGGGACGACGGCTAGAAAGGCGTCACGGCCCATGCGGAACGCGACCGAACCATTCGGCAGCGCGGCTTTCCAGAGCCGGCCGAGCTCTTGAAGCACCGTGTCTGCGGTTTCGCTTCCGTGTTGTTCGAGAATCGAGTCGAAGTGATCGACGTCGCCTGAAACCACGCCGACCGCCGTAGTGCTGGGAATGGTACCGGTCATATCGTCGATGACAGACGCCATGGCCGAGCGATCGATGAGGCCGGTGAGCGGGTCGCGACGAGCGGCGTCGGAGAGTTGCTCGATCAGCCGAACGTTCCGCACTCCGAGCGCGGCGATGTTCGCGATGTTGCACAGAAGCGTCGGCGAGATCGGCGCGTATCCGTCGGATTGATCGGCGATCAGCAGTCCCAGCAACTCATTGCCCGCGATGAGCGGCGCGATGCCGGCCGGGCGGCGTGCGTCTCCGGCCGTCGCCTTGCCGAGTTCCGCGCTCGTGTCCGCGGCGGCTGCCGTATAGGTCTGCTGAGTCGCGATGACCCAGCCCGCGGCTCCGGTGGACGGATCGGGAACATAAGCGCCGACGTCGCGGCTTCGGGGCGAAAGACCGTCGCGAATTGTGCGATCGCGGCCGTCCCAGAAATAGACGGCGGCGTGCCGGCACGACGTCATCGACTTCGTGGTCGCGACGATCGTCGGCAACAGCGTTTCGAGGGACACGTGCGTGGCGACGCGGCGTCCCAATTCATGCAGCGCGAGCAGCGTCGCGGCGTGCGACTCATTGACCTCTTCACAGGTTTCCGCATGGTACTCAGGTCGCCGGGTGGCATCGCCGAGGATCTGGTGATTGAGCCGTTCGAGCCCGACGACCGTTCGCTCGTGACGACGGCGGCGCGTGGTGGCGATGGCAAGTGTCGCGGCGGCCGAGGCGATCACGAACGCCGACGTCGCGATCGCCGCGGGAGACGCTCCGTCGAACCAGATCCCGCCGGTGCCGATCGCGCCAAGCGCCGCCGCGG
>JACCRE010000291.1 GCA_013813775.1 Planctomycetaceae bacterium | reverse complement strand
CGGCGGCGTGTCACGCACAGTGCGTGACGTGTCTTTCGGCTCGCCCCAAGGGGGTGTCCGACCGGCAAGGGCCGGTGTCGCCGCGTCGAAACGGGCGGGACAGGGGAGCGCGCTCCACTCTTTCCTTTCGGAAAGAGAAGGGAAGGACGGGAGGACGGAGGAGGGGAGAAGACAGAAGACAGAAATCAGGAGACGGAATGATAGCACGCTGAAAACCATCGGCCATCAACCCGCAGTGAATCGCGGACCGGTTCATCACGTCGATGAGGGCCGTGAGCCGCTGTTGGCAAACGCGCGCATTGATCGAGACTTGCCGCTTAGGGCAGTCGACGGTCCGTGGGTATGCGCTTGAGCTGATGTCGATTCCTCACTTCACCGTGAGGAGTCTGTCCTCTTTCGGAAAGGTCTCGAGCACGAGTCCTTTGAAGTGGATTTCCTGGGGCACTGTGTTCGAGTGCAGTTGGAGCGCGATGGGGCCGGCCTTGATCCGGTTCGGCTCGGGATCGCGCCAATCCACGACGGCTGCCCCGTTGACCGCGACCCGCACCCGGTTTCCCTGGGCCAGGATCTCGACGTCGTTCCAGTCGTGCTGTTTGCCGACCGCCTTCGCCGGGCCGCCATCGACTTTGAGGCCGTTGCGGCCGAACAGGTCGTACATGCCGTAGCCCGACGGAAACATGACGAGATGACCTTTGTAGGTGTGCTCGCTGCGGTCAGCCACGCGGTCTTTCACCTTGCCGTCGGCGTCCGGAAAAATCTCGCCCCAGAAGGCGACGCCCGAGTGCATTTCCGACTCGACCAGCTTGGCGGCGAAGCTGAGACGGAAGTCGGTGTACTCGTCTTTGGTGTGCAGATAGGTGCTGTACTTCAGCGGCTCGGTGTTCTTGGCGACGATCACGCCGTCCTGGACCGACCAGAGATCGGAATAGCCTTCCCACCCGTCGAGCGACTTGCCGTCGAAGAGTTCGATCGTCTCGGTCTTCCCTTCCCGCGGTGGAACGACCGGAGCCTCCTTGTCCTGGGCAACAGAGAAGCCGGCGGCGGAAAGGACGCACAGAGCGACGAGCGTTCGCATGGAACAATCCTGTGGACGGAAACGGACGAGCGGAGAACCGGGGGCTGAGGATACCACACGCGGACGAGCGTCACAGCAAACGGCAGGGACTACGTCTTCGGCCTCGCGCTTCCGCGCCCTCATTTGTGCAGGATCAATTTGCCGCTGTGAGTCAGCCGCAGGCGATAGAACTCGCCGCCGTGCTCGATCAGCACTTCCTTGCCGCCGCGAAGAAGTTCAGAGGAAGACACGACGGGCAACACTGGCCCCGTCGGAGCACTTGCGGTTGAGTCGCCCTCTTTTGCCGGTGGATCGTTGAGCCCTCTGGTCATAGCGAAAAATCCGCAAGGAGCCTTGCAAAGCGTCGGGCAAGCAGGTTCAATAGCCGCACCATAGTGAGACTGAGTCTCAGTTGCAACAACATGTGCCGGCCTTTTCAAGGCGGTACACGAGCAGCCAGCTTTGGCCGAAGTATCGGCCGTCCTTTGCCAGCCGCGCTCGATCGGATCCCTGCGGGCGCAACCGCCGCCCGCGATTCCTCTCCGACGCAAAGGAAAGAGCGATGGCTGATTCAAGATCCCGACATGGATTCACCCTGATCGAGCTGCTGGTCGTGATCGCGATCATCGCGGTGTTGATCAGCCTGCTCTTGCCGGCGGTGCAGCAGGCCCGCGAGGCCGCCCGGCGGACGCAGTGCACGAACAACCTCAAGCAAATCGGGCTGGCCTTTCACGGCTTCCACGACACCTTCGGCAAGTTCCCCGACGCTTCGACGTTCACCGGCCCGGGTTTCGGGGCGGGCGTGGCGCTCGAGCGGACCTGGACGATCGACATCTTCCGCTTCCTCGAACAAGACAACCGGTACGTCGAACTCGACGACATCGAACAGTTCCCCGACCGGGGCGGCCTCTGGGGAGACGACAACCGCGAACTGGTCAGGACACACGTTCCCGTCTACGAGTGCCCCTCGTCCCCCGGGCCGCACGAGTTCACCGGCTTCAACAACCGCACCAGCGCCAGCCAGGACATCTTCGGCGAGTTCGACGAGACGAAGGTCATGGCGACCGGCGACTACATGCGGGCCCGCGAGCTGATCTACAACGACGGCACCGGAAACCGGACGATCAAGACCGCCCTTTACTGGAACGCGGACGCCCGGCTGCGGGACGTCACCGACGGCACTTCGAACACGATCCTGATCCACGAGACCGCAGGCGCCCCCGAGCCGTACTACGCCGGCCGGCCGCTCCCGTCGTCCGACCCGAACTACGCGTCGATCCGGCAGAATCAAGTCGAGTGGGTCGGGCCGTGGGCCTCCTATAAGCACTGGCGAGTCCGCAACTACAGCGCCGACGGCAAGACCGCGCTGACGGGCACCTGCCTGTTCAACTGCAATAATCTCCAGGCCCAGCCCTACGCGTTCCATACCGGCGGCTGCAACGTCGTGATGTGTGACGGGTCGGTGCAGTTCATCAACGAGAACATCGACATCACGACCGGCGTGAACCTGTTCGATCGCGAGGACGGCGGCGTCGTCGGCGAGTTCTGAGCGCAGGTCAGGCTGTGCCTGACGAACCCCCTTCGTACAGAACCGGGCGCCGATCCGATTCGTCAGGCACAGCCTGACCTGCGGCGGCGAGATTTCCTCGTTTGGTGATGCCGTATGACTCTCTCACGCCTTCGCCCCGCGCTGCTGTTCGCCGTCGCCCTTCTCGGCTGCCGCGATGACGGCCGGTTGGAGACCCATCCCGTCGTCGGCGAGGTCTTCGTCAACGACGCGCCGGCGGCCGGCTGCGTCGTGATGTTCGTCCCGCTCGGCCCGGAGCTGAAGGGAATCGTCATGCCTGCGGGCACGGCCGATGAGTTTGGCGCGTTCACGCTGACGACCTACGAGACCGGGGACGGCGCCCCGGCAGGGGACTACGGCGTGACGCTTCGCTGGGAGGCGAACAAGTGGCCCGGCATGGGGGCCGAACTGAAGGTCGATCCCGTCGTGACGATGCGTCCTGACCGCCTGCTCGACCGTTACGCCAGCCCCGAGAAGTCGGGCCTGAAGGCGACCGTCGCCGAGGGCGAGAACGTCCTAGAGCCGTTCCGGCTGGAAGGCGTCGCCCTGCTGAAAGGGTCCGAATGATGTCGCAGGCCGCATCCGCCGCCCTCGCATCCGCCGGCCCCGCCGACGCGGCCCTCGAACCGACGGGCAAGCGGGGCCGGCGGCTCTCCGCGAACAAGCTCCTGTTCGCCGTCCACGGCTGGCTCGGGCTGAGCCTCGGGCTGCCGCTGTTCGTCATCTGCCTGTCGGGCACGTTCGCGGTCGTCAGCCACGAGATCGACTGGCTGCTGACGCCCGCCGTCCGCGCCCCGTCGCACGACGGACCGGTGAATTGGGGGGCGGTCGCGGCGAACGTGCGACGGCGACACCCGGACGCCCCGCTGACGCTGCTTACGGCGCCGGTCGGTCGCGGGTTCGCGGCGCAGGCCTGGATCGACACGCCGCACGGCATCCGCCGCATCTTCGCCGACCCGGCGACCGGCGAAGTCACCGGCGAGACGGGCTGGTTCAACACGCAGCGGTTCTTCCGCGACTTCCACCGCCGGTTCTTCTGGTACTCGGCCTGGGGAGTCACGCTCGTCAGCTCGTTCGCCATCGTGCTCCTCTTCTCGGTGGGCACCGGACTGCTGTTCTATAAGCGGTGGTGGGCGAAGCTGTTCACGCTTCGCTTTCATAAGGGCGGCCGCGTCTTCTGGTCGGACTTGCACCGGTTGACCGGCGTCTGGACGCTGCTGTTCGCCGGGCTCATCGCCGCGACCGGCTTCTGGTATCTCGTCGAAGGCCCGGCGACGCGGGCGATGAAGGATCGCAGCGGGAAACCGTCCGCTGAAATGACCGCCGAACGCCTCGCGGCGCTCGGCCCCGTCGCCACACCCTTGCCGATCGAAGAGATCGTCCGCCTTTCGCAGCAGGCCCACCCGGGTCTTCGGGTCACGTCGATCTCGCTTCCCGCTCGTCTCGACGACCCCGTCGGGGTCAGCGGCCAGGCGACCGCCTGGCTTGTGCGGGAGCGGGCGAATCACGTCCGGCTCGACCCGTTCAGCGGGGCAGTGCTGTCGCGGCAACGGGCGGACGACCTCGCCCCGGGGGTCCGTTTGATCGACACCGTCGATCCGCTGCACTTCGGCGACTTTGGCGGACTGGCCGTCAAGTTGATCTGGTTCGGCTTCGCCCTGCTGCTGTCGGCCTTGATGCCGACGGGGGTCTACCTGTGGCTCAAACGAGCCGAACAGACCGCCGCCGGCGTGGCGAAACGACTGCGGGAGGAGCCAGACGCCGACATCGCCCGCGAGGTCCGCCGGGCGACCCGCCGGAGAACCGGCGTCGGGCTCGTCGCGACGACGGCGATCTTGCTGTGGGCCGCGTTCACGACGTTTCGCGCGTTGGCGGACGAACTCCCTCGGCCGGCCCCGCCACGGAGCGAAACGTCGCCGCGGGCGGTCGGTCCCTGGACGGTGACGGCGTTCCGACAAGGAACCCCGGTTCCGGGAGAGTCGGCGAATTTCGGCCTCCGCTTCGACGACTCGGCCGGACATGCGAACTTCCGACGCGCCTCGCTCGCGCTCGCCGCGACGACTCCTCAAGGAACGGGGTGGCGAGACGCCCGCGGCTTCGACGAACGGGTCGCCGAACTCGACCTGCCGGCGGCCGCGACGGGCCGCGAGCGGTTGTGGGTCTCGGTGGAGGCGTGGGACGGGACGCGGCACACGGCCGATTTCAGGGCCGACGCATTCGTGGCGGCGGGCGGCTACGGGCCGGCACGGCTGAACGCCGGGGAGGCGCTCGGCGGGCCGCGGGTCATCGCCTTCTACGGCGGGTTCGTCGCGCTCCTCGCGGCCGTGACCGTGGTCTGGTCTCGGGTCGTCTGGTTCCGGCGGCGCGCCGTCTCTAAACCGCCAGGGCTTGGGGATCGATGATGAATCGCTTGACGTGGCTCGCTTCCAAACGCGCCGCTTCCCGCCGCCGATACGGCACTGATCCGGCTGCATGATATCGAAGGCATGGATCGCGGCTTGAATCTCATGGCGGCCCCGATGCGAGGCAATCGCGAAGTCACTTATGGTGCAGGTCTTGCCACAGCTTGTGTGAGGCACGGGAAGCCTTAGAGTGCGGATTTCCGCATCATTCTCGAAGACTGTGGCTCCACGTCGACGCACCGTAATCATGTATAGGGCCACCGCTGTCGTGCATCGTGCGTGTGGCGCTGATTCGCAGCGTACGGTGCGCCGCCTTCGACAGGCGGCGAGCGTCGTCGGCGCGATCGCGTTTTGCGGTTGCTCGGGTCGGCAGTCGGCGTTGGACCCGGCCGGCCGCGGTGCCGAACAGATCGCCGAGTTGACGTGGTGGATGACGGCGGGCCTCGTCACGATCTGGTGCGCGGTCGTCGCACTGACGGTGCTGGCCGTTCGCTCGCATCCGGAGACTTTCACTCGCCGTCGGGCGGCGTCGTTGATCATCGGCGGCGGTGTGGTGGTGCCGACCGTGGTGCTGGCGGTGCTGCTGTTCTTCGGGCTCTCGCTGCTGCCCGCCCAATTGGCGCCCGCCCCGGAAGGCAGCCAGGTGATTCACGTCATCGGCGAACAGTGGTGGTGGAGAGTCCGTTACGAGCGGCCGGGTCGTGAGGCGGTCGAACTCGCCAATGAGATTCATCTGCCGGTCGGCGAACCGGTCGAGTTTCGGCTGGACAGCGCCGACGTGATCCACGCCTTCTGGATTCCATCGCTGGGCGGGAAAATCGACATGGTGCCGGGCCGCACGAACCGCTTGTCGCTGCTGCCGACGCGAGTCGGCCGTTTTCGCGGCGTGTGTGCCGAGTACTGCGGCGGGCCGCATGCGCTGATGGCCTTCGAGGTCGTCGTCGAAGAGCAAGAGGACTTCGATCGCTGGCTTGAACGGCAGGCCGAGCCGGCCGAAGAACCGGCTTTGGAACGCGGTCAAAGGCTCTTCCAGGCAAGCGGCTGCGG
>JACCRE010000287.1 GCA_013813775.1 Planctomycetaceae bacterium | reverse complement strand
CCCTCGGGAGAGGGGCCGGGGGTGAGGGGAGTAGGTGGGCGCACTGCGTCGCTTGCGCGCCCTCCGATGTCGAGTGTCACGTTGTGCAAGACACAGCGGAGCGGCAGCGAGTCCCCTCACCCCTTTTCCTTCTCCCGAGGGGGAGGGGGACTGGATTCATGAATCAACTTGAACGGAGGCAGCCATGACCACTCCGTCCGAGTTCAATGCATTCTTGGAACGCCTCGCGAGCGACGCCGGCCTCAAGCTCTCGCTGGCCCTCGTGCATTTTCTCTGGCAGGGCGTGCTGATCGCGGCTTTGGCGGCGGTGTTGATGCGGCTCGTCGGCCGGCGTTCGCCACAGCGGCGTTATCTGATCGGCGTCGTGGCGATGGCATTGATGGCTGTCGCGCCGGTCGCGACCTTCTGCCTCGTCGAGCCGCCGGACTGGTCGAGTCTCGTCCTCGAAGATGAGCCAGCGTTCGACTTCAGTTCGATGGCGAGCGCCGAGCTAGAACTCCTGCTGGCGACGCTGGAGACCGGCAGCGATATTGCCCCCGATGTACCTTCCGGCGTGCCTGCAAAACCGCTGACGTGGCCCGAACGTGTGAGACTCTATCAACCCTACGCACTGATGCTCTGGCTGTTCGGAACCGGGCTGTGTGCGCTCCGTTTAGGAGTGGGCTTGGAGGCAAGTTGGCGATTCGGCCGCCGCAGACGCACGTTACCGGTCGCCTGGCAAGCATCGTCGGCACGAGTGGCAGCGCGGCTTGGCGTCAAAGCGCCTCGCATTTTCGTGAGCGATCGCATTGTGGAAGCGGTCGCGGTCGGACTGCTCAAACCGATGGTGCTGCTGCCTGCTGCGTGGGTCGGCAGCGTGCCGATCGACGTGCTCGAAGCGGTGCTGGCCCACGAGATCGCGCATCTGCGGCGTTACGACCTGTGGGTGAACCTGCTGCAACGCTGCATCGAGGCGGCGTTGTTCTATCACCCGGCCGTCTGGTGGCTCAGCCGGCGGATTCGCGTCGAGCGCGAATATTGCTGCGACGAGATGGCGGCGACGACGGTGTCGGGACGGGCTGCGTACGCCCGCGCCCTGGAGTTTGTCGCGAAGGAACGCGTGGCCTCGGCCCGGCGGCCGACATTGGCCGCCGCGCTGGCCGCCGGCATGGGAGGATCACGTATGGCGCTGTTGGACCGCGTCCGCCGAGTGCTCGGCAGCGACGTTAAATCGAACCGCGGAACGTGGCTGAGCGAAGGCCTGCTGGCTCTCGCCGTGCCGGCGGCCTTGTGGGCGGGGATCGCCACCGTGGCACCCGCGGTGGCGACGGCGGATGACGACGCATTGATGAAGCAGAATGAGAAGGCGTCGTCCACCGATGCGCACATCGGCGACATCGAATACTGGCAGGAACGCGGCGTCGAACCCGGCATGCTTGTCGTGCTGGAAGGCGGCGTGAACGGCAGCCCCGTCGATCTCGCGACGGGCGAACCTGTGCATGATCCCCAGGTTAAGTTCCTCGGAAATCTGACCGTTCATCCCGCGCCGGTGCCGGACCTGCTCAACTTTCGGGTCGATGGTGGAAACCTTCAAGTCGGCGATGTCAAACCCGCCGGCTCGCTGCCTTCACCGGCCGGCAACAGTGATGTCACGGCGGCCCTGCGAGAGCTGCGCGAAGAAATGAACAGCCTGCGGAAAGAGTTGGATGCGGTTCGGAAAGACGACATCCAGAAGAGGCTCAAGGCGGTGTTGGAAAGCCAGAAGCAAAGCGAGAGAACGAAGGCGGCACTTGAGAGACGGATCTCGATCCAGCTGAATGAAGTGCCTCTCGAAGAAGCCATTCGTAAGTTCCGCGACGAAGCCGATGTCAACTTTGTGATCGACAAGGCCGGACTTGAGGAGGAAGGGGTCACGCCCGAGACGCCGGTTTCGCTCGAGCTGAATGCCGTTCCCATCCATGCCGCCCTCAACACGCTGCTCTCGCCGCTCAACCTCGGCGCGACCGTGAAGGATGGCGTCGTCACGATCACGAGCCGCTTGCGCACGCAGGGGCCGATGGAGGTTCAGACCTATCCCGTCGGGGATCTTATGATTCCGTTACCGGTCATCTTCGGGAAGGGACGTGATTTTGAGACAGGACCGACCGGGCGTGGGCCTGCGTTCGAGCGGCTGATCGAACTCATCACCGGCACGATCGAGCCGGGAAGTTGGGAGACGGTCGGCGGCAATGGCGTGATCCGCGCGAATGAATCGACGCTGAGCCTCGTCGTCCGGCAGACGCGGCAAGTTCACGATCAGATTCTCGATTTGCTTGATCACCTGCGACGACACCAAGGCGAGAAAGCGGAACGTGAACGCCAAGAGGCGATCAGTCGTATGCAAGAGGCCGAAAGAATCGGCGCCGCCTGGCCGATCAACCGCACGCACAAGACGCCGCTGAAGCCTACGATGGAATCGTCGCAGATGAAGCGGCCAGCCCTGCCAACGAAGGCACCAGAGGAGCCAAGCCAACCGGCAGCGCCGCTTCCTGAGACGGCGAATGTCGAAACAGCCGACCGGCTGCTGCGTGTCGTCCCCCTCGAAATCGACGGCAAGCAGATTGAGGTCATCGTCGAGGAGTTGCGTGAAGGACAAGGCCCGGCGAAGGAGATTCAATTGCGGGTGCTCAGCCCGGCGGAGAAGGCTGAACTCGATTCGAAGATGTGGGTCAAAGAAAAGGAAGTGAATCGAGACGAGCAAACACGCACACTTCGCGAGCGACTCGAAAAGCTTGAGCAGGAGATGAAAGATGACGAAGCTGCCCGCGAAGCGTCTCGAAATGCCGACAAGCGATTCCGGGAGCTACAGGCGGCGCTTGCCAAGTATCCTGAAGATCATCCGATCATCGCAGAATTGAAGAAGGCTCACGAAGCGGAACGTCAGGCGGATCGCGAGAAACTGCTTGAGATATCTCGACAAAGATATCCGAGCATGTCGCTGACGCTTCTGGAGAAGGGAATCGAGAATCTCGTCGTAGGTCGGGACCGGTCCGAAGCCGCTGAAACCGCCCGTCGCGAAGCTGAGATAGCGCAGAAGCACGCCGAGAAGTTTCAGCGACAGCTTGAAGAGCAAATGAAGGTGATCGAGCAACTGCGAAACGAACTTCAGAGAGCCAGGAGCAATCCCTCGCCTCCGCCGTATCAGCGGGAGAACGCACCGCAACCCGGTGATGGAGGCGAACCGGCTGAAGAGGCATTGCCGACGGAATCCAACGAGAAGTCAGATCAGGCAGCGCCAAATGACGAGTCTGATGAAGCGACGGAATCGGAAAAGGATCGACTGAGCACGGCACCGAATCCGTTTGTTGTCCGCTTCAAGAGTCCGATGGCTTCGGCCGAGATGTCGCAGACATTCCCTTTCTACGTGGGATTCGTCCGCTAAGCGTGCCTAGCGGCGAAATCCGCGCCGCGACCGTCAGGGAGCGTCTGTCGACGAGCGCGGGCGGTAAGCGCTCCCTGACGGTCGCGGCTCGGATCGCCCTGCGTTAATCTGACGGCTTCTCAGATTCGTCACGATCGCAGGAGCGCCGTCATGCCGTCCGCCAAGCCGCTTGCTGGCAAAGCGTTTCTGATCTTCGCGGGGCCGGAGTACGAAGACCTGGAGCTTTGGTATCCCAAGCTGCGGCTCGAAGAGGCCGGGGCCGACGTCACCCTCGCGGGTCTCAAGGCCGGCGACAACTACGCGGGCAAGCACGGCTATCCCTGCCAGTGCGAGGCCGGGATCAACGACGTCGAATCGACCGACTTCGACGGCGTCGTGTGCCCCGGCGGCTGGATGCCCGACAAGCTGCGTCGCGAGGAAAGCGTGAAGCGATTGCTCCGCGAATTCGATCGCGACGGCAAGTGCATCGCCGCGATCTGTCACGGCGGCTGGATGCCGATCTCGGCCGGCATCTACAAGGGCGTTAAAGTCACCGGTTCGCCCGGCATCAAAGACGATCTCGTGAACGCCGGCGCGGTGTGGCACGACGCCTCGGTGATCGTCGACCGCCACTTCGTCTCCAGCCGCCGCCCCGACGACCTGCCGGACTTCATGCAGGGAATCCTGGAAGTGATGACTTGAGGACGGAAGAACGGAGAAGTGAAGAACGGAGGAGACAGGAGACGGATCGAATCTTCTTCGCCACTTCTTCCCATTTCGCACTTCCCATTTTGCAATTGCCGTTTTTCAATCCTTCGTTTCGCTGTACCCCATTCGCCATTCCCTGTTCCCCGTTCGCCATTCCCCCCATGCGCCTCACCTTTCTCGCTCTCACACTCATGGCCCTGCCCGTGTCTGCCGTGGAAATCATCGCCCATCGCGGGGCGTCGTATGACGCTCCCGAGAACACGCTGTCGAGCGTGAAGCTTGCGTGGGAGCAGAACACCGATTCGGTCGAGATCGACGTGTATTTGTCCAAAGACGGCCGCATCGTGTTGTTTCATGACAAAGAGACCGACCGCATCGGCGGTCGCAAGAAGAAGATCATCGACCAGACGTACGAAGAGCTGCAACAGCTCGATGTCGGGGCCTGGAAAGACCTGAAGTACGCCGGCGAGAAGATGCCGACGCTCGAAGAGATCCTGCCGACGATTCCAGACGGCAAGCGGCTGTACGTCGAGATCAAGCACGACGCCAGCATCCTGCGGGAACTCAAAAAGTCGTTCGCCAAGGCCGGCGTCGACGGTGAAAAGATCACGATCATCGCCTTCGACTGCGACGTGATCGTCGGTACGAAGAAGCTCATGCCGAGCATCCCCGCCTACTGGCTTTCATCGATCAAGCAGGACAAGCAGACGGGCGAATGGGGTCCGCCGCGCGAGGAACTGATCGCGAAGGCGAAGGCCGCCGGCGTCGAAGGCCTCGACCTGCAAGCGCAGCCGGTGATCGACGCCGACTACGTGAAGGCCGTGAAGGACGCCGGCCTTGAGTTCTACGTCTGGACCGTCAACGACCCCGCCGAGGCGAAGCGACTCGTCGAAGCCGGCGTCGACGGCATCACGACCGACCGGCCGGGTTGGATGAAGGAGCAGTTGGGATTGGCGAAGTGATGGAGGAGAGTTGAGCGACACGAAGCGAGCCGCGGGTCCATCCCTGCGGCTCTTTTTGGTGCCGTGAGACACTTCCAGGTTCCGATGATGGAATGGGTGCCACTGGCTCTGCCAGTGCAGCACGGGGCTGGCCTGCAGATCGCACTGGCAAAGCCAGTGGCACTCGGCGAAAGGCGAGCCGCGGGGTTGATCCCCGCGGCTTTTGCGTGCGCTTTCAATGCTTCCCGACAGGATCGTCCTCGCCGTTCGTCTCTACCGGTAATTCGCTCACGTTTCCCAGCGCCTGTGCCGCCGCGGCCCGCACGCCCGGGTCTTTGCTCGACAACGCCCCGACCAGCGCGGCGGAGATGTCTTCATTCTCCGGGACGGCGCCTCTGAGGGTCCCCAGCAGCACCGCGCGTGGAGGATAGCCGCCTCCCATCGCACCCATTGCCATTCCAGACATCATCGCGCCGCCGTAGCCCTCGCCCTCGCTGCCGAAACCCCCGGATCCGTCGCTTTCACCGCCGGGCAGCATTGCTCCCATCCCGGCGGCCTCGTCAGCCGGAAACGATTCGGCCGCTTTGACGAGCCTGCGAAGGCCGTCACCCGAATCAGTAAGGCGGCGCAAGATCCCTTGTGGGTAGTTCGGCGGAAATCCTCCGCCGCCCATCATGCCCGGCATGCCTCCCACGAACGGATTCCCGTCGTCGGACGTAGATGTCACCAACTGTCGGATGCTCTCGACCGTCGGCGGGACGGCTTCGGCCTGGTCGAGCACGCGCAGGCTCGTCGCTCGTGTGTTGACATCCTTGCTCTTCGCGAACAGTGTCCACATCAGTTCGACGCCCTTCGGCGAGCCGAGCGTGTGCAGCGCGTCGGCGGCACCGAGCTTCGTGCGATCGTCTTTGGCGTTCCTCGCCGCGGACAACAGCACGTCCTCGGCGGCTTTTTGCTCGGCCGTGCCGCGGGCGAGGCGGCCGTAGGACCGCAGCGCCTGGATTTTGACTTCGGCGGGTTCCTGCGGCGATTCGAGGACTTCCCGGAGGCCCGCGAGCATTTTCGCGATGGTCTCTTCCGGTGGGCGGACGGACCTGCGAACACTTCTGCCTCCACCGTGAGCCGCCGCCGGACCATATCCTTCCATGCCACCAAATGACGGCATGCCCCTGGCCGACATGCCGCTCATCGGCATTCCGCCGCCCCTCGACGACATACCGCTCATCGGCATCCCTCCCCTCGATGCTCCTGCAGCGCCGCCCCTCGATCCTGCTGCAGCGCCGCCCCTCGACGCTCCTGCAGCGCCACGCCCACCTGCCGGACGACGGCTTGCCGCCGAGGTTGGACCATACGAGCCACGGTAAGTACCTTCGTCTGGCAGCAGTTCGTCGAGGGTTGGCTCCGGCTCCACGGCCGCTGGATCGACTGCCGGCCCGTTCTCGACCGCGGCGGGAGGTTCCGTCGCGGGTGACGCACCCTGCTCGGTCGCCGGCGCGGCGGTCTTGACATCGTCGGCCGCCGATTTCTCGTCCGCCGGGTCAGCTTGCACGAAGCGGGCGGAGAGCAATAACGCTCCCAACGCGATGACGGCGAGGCCGTATCTCGTCAGTCGGGAGGGACGAACCGGTACGCGATCGTGGGCGATCATGGCGAGCCTTTCCTTGAGTTCGGTGGTGCGGCCGAGTCCGCTCGCGAGCACGAGGGGCCGGCCTGTCGACATCACGCTGACCGCGTGGAACAACGCCTCGGCGTAGTCGCGCGGCCGATCGGGGTAAGTGGAGAGCACCCAAGCGTCGCAACAAGTCTCGGCGGCGGTTTCACGCCGGCGGACGGCGAGCCACGCCGTGGGCAGCCACCAGTAGATCCCGAGCACGATCGCTTCGAGACGACGGACCCAGGGGTCTCGTCTCACGACGTGGGCGAGTTCGTGCGCGAGCAGGGTTTCACGGGCGGACGGTTCGAGCGTCTCCCACAGGGGCCGCGGCACGACGATCAGCGGCTTTACTCCCCCCGCCCAGACCATAGGCCCGACGTTCGCATCGATGACGCACACGCGCGGACATCGCCGCAGTCCCAGCCGCTGAGCGACGCGATTCGCTTCGCGACGCACGTCGTCGCTCGCGATCGCGGCCTGCCGGAGACAACGACGGAATCGGACGATGCGCACGGTTGTGACGCAGGCCATTGTGAAAGCGCCAATGACCCAGAGTGTGAGCAGGGCTTGCGGAAGATAGGTTGTGAGAGATGTCGAAGCGGGTTCGACTTCCTCCTGCGGGACATCGGAAATCGGCACCGATGGAGCTCCGACGAATGCCTTGTCAGGTTCGCGAGAGACTTCCACTGAAACCGGCCGTGAGACGACGGCATCGTTCGACGTGTTCACGATGGCTTCGCGTCCGGCGGTGAACCCCAAACCGGTCGTCTGTTCCGGTGATGGAGCGACCGGTGGGCCGACACCCACCGCTCGCCTGTCGGACTCGCGTGCTGAAGAGATGGCGTCGCTTAAGAACTCGCGTGGCTCGGCGGGAACCTCGCCCTCCCGGAGAGTCGCATCACCAATGAACTCGATCGGCAGCGTGATCAGCGGCGGCGTGACGAGCTTCAGCAACACGACGAGCCAGACGACGGCGGCGACGTGCGGGTTCCGCCAGAATCTCGTGAGCAACCAGCCGCACAGGGCGAGTAGCGTCGCGAAGAGGGCGTTCGTCAGGCCGAGGGAAAGCAGTGCGTTCGCGGTCATGGTCGGCCCTTTCGCGTTTTGGGGGCGTCGTCGAGCACCCGCCGCAACTCGATGAGTTCTTGCGCCGTCAGCCGCCGCGTGGACACGAGATGCAACAGCAACGGCGCGAATGAGCCGTCCGACAAGCGTTCGGCAAGATCGGCGAGACGACTGCCAGCGTAGGCTTCGCGCGAGACAGCCGCGGCGAAGGCATGCACGCGTTGAGTGCGATCACGCTCGACAAGCTGCTTCGCTTCCAGCCGCTGCAACAGCTTCTGCACGGTGGCGACGTCCGACGGCGTTCCCGGCGGATAGAGCAGCTCGGTGAGCTGACGGGCGGTGCGCGGCGACTCGGTCCATAGCAGTTCCAGGACGGCGAGCTCGGCCTCGGTCACGGCGGGAGGAGGATGAGCCATCGCGGAACTCCATGTCGCAGACAATACGTCTAAGATCAGATCATAGACGACTTGTCTGTCTCGTCAAGAAAAAAATGTTCGCATCCCGGCACCTCGGTTTGAACCGCTTCGCGATCGCGACGTTTTCACAGGCGTGGCATCGCCTGTTGTGAAGCGAGAGGTCCTCCCGATGTTCCGATCGTCGCGCCGCAAACAAACCGCGAAGCTCGCGTGGTCGACGCCGCATTGGGCGCACGCGCGGAAGTGGCTACGGGTGACGCGGCAGGTGCTCCGCCTGCGTTCTGGTTGCGAGTGACGCTGGTTTCGGCGGTGCTGTTCGTCGCGATCGTGGGCGCGGCGAAGTGGGGGTTCCCGTTGTTGCAACTCGGCTTCTTGTGGAAGGCCGCGGCGGTCATCCCCGGCATGTTTGGTTACCTTGCCACCATGGTCGGGCTGCACATGCTACTGCCGAAGTTCGTCGAGGTTCGCAAAGATCGGATCTCGATCAATCACGGCCAGACGACAACGCGCATTCGGGCGAAAGACGTCGAAGCCACCCGTCTCGTGTTCTTCGGCGACGACCGCGCACTTTTACGAATCTCCTACCGGCAGAGAGGCCAACGCAGGTTCCGCACCGTCGGCGTAAAGCCTACGGTCGATCTCGCGAAACTTGCGCAAATGCCGCCGGTCCCGCCGCGGGTGAGTGATCTGCGGGACAATGGGCTTCGCCTTTAGGCCCCGCCGCCCGGCGCATAGGCATGTTCGGTCGCCAGCGGTTATTTCTTCCGCAGCACGTAGACGACGTCTTCGGTCATCTCGTCGACGACGATGGGATCATCGACGTCATAGCAGAAGTCGTAGGTCTCGACGATTTCGAACGCCGGGATCTTCTTGATGAGCGATTTGATCTCGAAGCGGGTGTAAGTGCGGTAGTGCATCACGTCATTGAGCGTGAAGCTCTTTGTCGGCGTCGTGGCGTCGAGCCGCAGGTTGAGTCGCTCCATCCGTGTCTTGCGGTCGAAGCCGGTCGTCCAGAGCTTGCTGATGACGCTCAGGTTGCCGCGGCGGGCGTGCCATTCCTCTTCGCCGTCCCACTCGTCATCGACGGGAGTGAGATGCAGGCCAAGCATGTAGAGACCGCCCTTGTTGAGAGCTTCGGCCAAGCACTTGAGATGCGCGACGGCGGTCTTTTCCGTCGGCAAATGGCGAAAGCTGTTGATCATGTTGAAGGCCGCGTCGACCTTCTTCTTGAGCTTGAAATCCGCCATGTCGCCGACGAAGGCGGTGCGCGGCAGACCGTGCCGTTCGAAGCGATCGTTGCAGAACTTCACGGCCCGCTCGTTGAGATCGTTGCCGCTGACTTCGTAGCCGTCCTGCCCGAGCTTCACGAGCAGGCGGCCGGTGCCGCAGGCGGGCTCGAAGATGCGCTTGACGGGGCGTTTTGCGTGTTTCGCGAAACAGTCCTTCAGGAAATCGAACTCGGCCTTCCAGTCGCTGCCGAAAATCAGGTCGTAGTATTTCGGGTAGTCGTAAAGATTCGCGGTGACGGTCTCGGACATGTTCAAGCAGATCGCAGAGAGTGCGGAAGGAACGAGACCGCGTGTTGTACGCGGCGCGCGAAGCGGCATCAAGCTTTACGACCATCGAACCGTTATGCTGCTGACATGAGCACTCCAGCGTCGGCCCAAAGTCATATGGGGCACGGTCGTTTCGCGACGACGCGCTGGAGTCTCGTCTGCGCTGCCGGCAAAGAGGACTCGGCGGCGAAACGGGCTTTGGCGGCCTTATGTGAGACGTACTGGTACTCGCTGTATGCGTTTCTCCGCCGACGGGGCTGCTCGCGGGAAGAGGCGGAAGACGTGACACAGGCATTTTTCGCGAATCTGCTCGAACGGGGCTGGGTCCGCAGCGCCGATCGCGATCGTGGGCGTTTCCGCACTTTCCTGCTGACCGCTCTCACGCGATTTCTTTCGAAAGAGCGCGACAAAGCGACGTCCGCCAAACGCGGTGGCGGCCGGACGAAACTCTCACTCGACTTCGAGGCCGGTGAGAACCGCTATCGACTCGAACCGGCGGACGAGCAGACTCCCGACCGGCTCTTTGAACGCCGCTGGGCGCTCACGGTGCTCGACAAGGCGCTGGCACGGCTGGAAGGCGAGCATAGCGTCGAACCGGCCAAGGCTGCGCGGTTTGCTGCGCTAAAACCGTTACTGACGGCGGCTGACGACGCGAATCCCTACGCTGCTGTCGGCAAAGCTCTCGATATGACCGAAGGAGCGATCAAGGTCGCCGTTCACCGGCTTCGCAAGCGATACAAAGAACTGCTCCGCGACGAAGTGGCTCAAACGGTGTCGGACCCGGCGGCCGTCGAGCAGGAACTCGCCGATCTGCGAGCGGCGATTCGTGAGTGAGGTCACCGCAAGCTTAAAGCCTTGAAGAAACACTTGTAACCTTTTGTTTTCAATTCGGAAGATGACACCAAGCCCGTCCGACACCCCCGGACGAGTCTTGGAGCCTCGACTGTGACCGCGACCGCCGCTCATCCGACTCCCCGTTGCCCGCGCTGTTCGCGGACGATGCCGGCCGACGCCCCGGCCGGACTGTGTCCGCAGTGTCTGCTTTCCGACGGCTTCGGCGTCGGCAGCGAGCCGACGGGACGCTTTTCCGGCCGGGTTCGGCCGCGATTCGTGCCGCCGACGATCGAAGAGTTGTCGGACGAGTTTCCCCATCTCGATTTCGTGCAGTTGCTGGGTTCGGGCGGGATGGGGGCCGTCTATCTGGCGAATCAAATCCGGCTCGCCCGGCCCGTGGCGGTCAAAATTCTGCCACCCGACCTCGCCGATGACGCCGCGTTCGCCGAGCGGTTTCTGCGGGAGGCCCGGGCGCTCGCCCGGCTGAGCCATCCGAATATCGTGGGCGTGTTCGACTTCGGCCAGACGCCCGGCGGGCTGTACTACTTTCTGATGGAGTACATCGAAGGACCGACGTTGCGGCAGGTCGTGGCGAATCGATCCGCCGAGCCGAAGCAGGCTCTCGAAATCGTGCGGCAGGTGTGCGACGCGCTGCAATACGCCCACGACAAAGGCGTCGTGCATCGCGACATCAAGCCCGAGAACGTGCTGCTGGACAGCCACGGTCGGGTGAAGATCGCCGACTTCGGGCTGGCGAAGTTGCTCGGCCTCGCGGAGACGGCCCCCGGCAGCCCGGCGGCAGGGTCGCTCACCGGAACCCGCCAGGCGATGGGCACCCCGCATTACATGGCGCCCGAGCAGATCACGGGCAGCCGCAGCGTCGATCATCGTGCCGATATCTATTCGCTGGGCGTCGTCTTCTACGAACTGCTGACTGGCGAGTTGCCGCTCGGTCGCTTCGCGGCGCCGAGCAAGAAGGTGCAGATCGACGTGCGGCTCGACGACGTCGTGCTGCGAACGCTCGAAGCGGAACCGGCTCAGCGGTATCAGCGGGCAGGCGACGTGAAGACGGATGTGGAAACGATCTCGTTCTCACCGCATCAAGAGGCGACAGCCGGTGGGGCCGGCCCGGCGATGCGCTTCGTGCGCGATGCGAAAGCAGGCGCGGGTCGCGTGGCTCGCACGATGCTGGATCACACAGCCGGCGGCACGACTCCGCGGAAGGTGATCGTCGGTTGGGTGTGCGTGCTGACGGCGCTCTTGTGTCTGCTGCTGGTGATCGCAGCGGGAGCGATCGGCGGAGCGGAAGCCGCCATCATCACGACGATTCTGTTCGGCTGGATTGGCGTCGGAGCGGGCATCTCCGCGACGACGCTCGGCGTGATCGCCATCGGCGAGATCCGTCGCTCTGACGGAAGGCTGACAGGGATCGTTTCGGCGCTGGCGTTCGCGCTCATCATCCCGCTCGCGATTCTCGATGTCCTGATCTGGTTCGTCTGCCTGCTGCCGGGGTTTCTGTTCGCCGAGATCATTCTGCGAACTCACGCCGACGATCCGGCCTTCGTCATCGCGACGCTGCTGGCTGTGCCGATCTCACTGCTCGTCGATTACTGCGTCGCCAGGTACGTTTGGCAATGGGCGATTCGCGGCCTGACGCCCGAGCGCGTCGAACGTGAGAAATCCGTGATTCCGGCAGAAGTGCGGGAGCTGGTCTCGCATCTGGCGGCCGCTTTCGACAAGGTGCTCGCCGCCCTGAAACCGATTCGTCGCCACGACGGCTGGAAGACCCCTCACGCGACGCCGCGGCACGCCGCTCGCTGGACTCCGCCCGCGCCGCCGGCCGATGAGCCGATCCTGTATCCTGTCGATCCCGAGGACGAGCCGGCTCCGCCACCGGCCGAAGCGATTTCGCCGCGGCTGTCGAAAAGGGCTCTCGTGGGCGTTGGCTGTTTGGCGGCTGTGCCGCTCGCGGCGGTGTGCTTCGGCATCGCCAGCTTGTTCCGCGATGATGTCATCATTGGACTGTTCGTCGCGGTCGGTGGTCTGCTGGCGTTCACTGGGCTGTTCGCCACCACGATCCTCGGCTGGCTCGCGATCGGCGATATTCGTCGCTCGAACGGCCGCGTCTACGGCTTGCCGCTGGCCGTGTTCGACGGGTTGTTGTTCCCGCTCGTGCTGATCGACGTCGTGCTGCTGGGCGTCTCGTTCGGTGCCGCGGCTCTCGCCGTCTCGTCGGGCTTCCGCATCACCGGTGAGTATGGTTGGGACGGAAATATCGCGATCATTGCAATCCCGACGGCCCTCATACTGATCGGCCTCGTCGATCTTCTGATCATCCGACTCGTCTGGAGGCGCATGCGTCCGAGGGTCGCGGGCGAGTCTTCGTCGGTTTCGGACGGAGAGACTTCATGGCCGGACACTCAGGCCGACGATCCCATCCTCAAGCGAAATCGCGACCTGCTCGCAGCGGGCCTTGCGATCGCAGTCGTGGCGCTGTTGCTGACGGGCAAGGCCATGCACGAGGGTTGGGGGCCGTTCAGACGTCACGTCATTCACGGGCCGGCTCCCGACGCACCGCATGCGCCGCTCGCACCAGGACCGCCCCGCGCTGTCGCCGAGGCTGCCGCCGAAACTGTCTCCGAGTCCATCGAAGATTCCGATAGGCGCTGGAGGCTCGGACCGCACGGGCCGGAAGTCAGCCCGCAATGGGCGACGGGCATCGGCATCTCCGATGAAGCTCGGTCGCGGATCGACGAAGTGCTGCAAGACGTTTATCGCCAGTACGAGATCCTGCTCGACGAGCACACGACGGCCATCCCCTCGGGCAACGAAGTTACGTTCAAGATCGAGGCATTCCCCGAAGAGTTTGATCGCTTGATCAACGACTTCTGGTCGCAGGTTGATCCGCTGCTGACTCGCGGGCAGCAAGGAATCCTGCGCTTCAACTTCCCATTGAGATTCGACCGAACGGGGAGATTAGGTTACTCCGACGACGACCTGACAAACAATGTGCTCATCTTCGGCCGCGAGAACGCCACGATCAGTATCGGACGCACCGGGCAGTGGTATCGCTGGGGCGTGTCCGGCCCGTTCGGCTACAGCAATACGACGCCGGAGCTACCGGTCTATCTCGCACGCTGGGAACCCGTCTTCGACCGCGTGATGTTGCTCGGTGGAAACGAGCCAATCACCGACCTGCATCGCCTGCCGCTGATCGCCCCGAAGCCGTGACGCGGCTCGGAGCGATGCTCGAGCTTGATTCCCGCGGCGAACCGCACTGATGGTTACGCGGCGACCACGCTGCTTGAGATCAGGCCAAACCTGAGTGGTCACCGGGGAAGAATTTGCGGAAATGAGATGCATTGCCGTTCTCCGCACTTCGAAACTCTCACGCCACAATGGTTTTTCCATTGTTTTAGCGGGTCAGGAATTCCCCGCCACGGCGGATTCGACCTTCGGCACGTCGCTTGCTTTCCCGCCTTTCATCAGCCGGATCGGACCCGGCGATCGGAAACGGAACCAACGTCGGCATGACCGTCGACCGGGGGAACATCGCTATGAACGCCATCGCCTTTCGCACCAATATCACGAAGCTCCTGCTCGACAGCCGCAAGGTCAACTGGGAGCTGGAAGATCTCCACGAAGAGCGAGACGTGCATTGCGATTCGGCACCCTCGCCCGAAGAAATCAGCCGGCGCTGCCTTGAGATTCAAAAGGAATGGAGCCCGCGCGAACGCATCAAACGCGCCGGCGCGCATGGCCGAACGGCGACATGGGCACCGCCGGTCGTGAGCGTTTGTGAGATGGAGTGATCGCTTTCGGGCACCACGTTCAGGTTTTCGTATGACAACTCCGTCTTGAAGAGAGTGCAATCGCCGTCCGTGACGGGCGCGTTTTAAATACCTCGAAGAGAGACACCAGGGGGCGACGGGCGGGCGTGATGGAATCACGCCCGCCCGTTCTTTTTTGCGCCGCGCCGTCCGTCGTTGTATCCGCTAAGGTTCTGGGCACAATAACCGATAAAGGAATTGCCCATGGCCACGCTGAATTACCGCTGCCCGAATTGCGGCGCGTCCCACGAAGTCGATGAGGCGCTCGTTGGTGATCGCGTCGATTGCCGCAAGTGCGGCCGACCGTTCGAAGCCGCGATGCCGGTCGCCCGGCCGTCGGAAGGCGAAGCGACGGGCCAGTCGGAGTACCGAGTCGCTGCGGGCGAAGGCGAGGTCGAGGACACGATTCTGCAGGTGCATCCCGCCATGGCGCGGAAGCATCCGTTCCGCTTTCTAGGCATCTGCCTCGTCGTGATCGCGGGGCTGGCGGCCATGGTGATCGGCGCGGCCGGAGGGGCGGCGTTGCCCGGAAACGCGCCGCCGATGGTGCTGCTCGCCAGCGGTGCCGTGATCGCGGCTCTCGGCGCGGTCTATTGGCTCGTCTGGTGGGCCCAGACTCGTTTCACGATGCTCACGATCACCAGTCGTCGTTCCACTCTTCGCCGCGGACTGATTGCCCGTGAAACGAGTGAGGTTCAGCACCGCGACGTCCGCAACCTGCAGATCAATCAGACGACGCTCGAACGCCTGCTGGGCGTCGGAGACATCGCCATCTCCAGCGCGGGCCAGGACGGTCTCGAAATCCACGTCGAGGGCATCCCGCACCCCGAGAAGGTCGCCGCGGTTGTGCGCGACATGCAGAGTTAGGGAAAGAACGGCAGAACGGCAGGAGGAGCGAACGGAAACGCCCCTTAAGAAATCCGTGGTCTCCGTGTGATCCGTGTTTCAGATGCTGGAAGCGGCATCCGCGGTATCGTGTGAAGTCACTTCGCGTTCCCTTCAGGAACTCGTGCGGGCTTTGATCATTCGTGGAGCTTTCGATGTCCACTCCCTCGACGTATGTCGAACGTCTGGTCGATTTGCTGGATCCGTCGGCGAACGTTCTGCTGAACATGACGGTCGAGGACGCCGTCAAAGGGGTCGGATCGGGACGTCCTGAAGCCGTCCGCGAGATCGCCGGGCACTTCGCGATCGTCCACAAGCAAGGCACCGTCGTGCGGATGGCACGGTCGCTCGGCCGGCCGATGCGGTACTTCCTCGTCAAGCGGACGGAAGGCCCCTGTCTCGTCGTCGCCGAAAGGATCGATGAGATTCGCGACTTTCTCAACGCCGAAGGGCTGGGCGGACAGTTCCATCCGTCCTACACCCGGATGGTGCCCGCGCATCACATCGTCGAGCTGCGTCTCATCGGTTGCCCCGATCCGAACCCGACGAACACGAGGTATTTTTCTCCGGAACGCGAGCGTCTTGGCACCGATCTCGACGCGATTGGCGCCGCCTACATCGGTGCCCTCGCGACCGCGATCGACCGCTGGCTCGACGCCGTCGGACCCGACGAACCGCTCGGCGTCGAGTTCTCGGGCGGGGTCGACAGCGGCTCGGTGTTTCTCGTCCTCTATCACCTCTTGCTCGCCCGTGGCGAATCGCCAGCGAGACTCAAGGCGTTTACGCTTGCCATCGACGGCGGAGGAGCGGACCTGGAACAGGCTCGCGAGTTCCTGAAATCGCTTGATATCGAGCTGTTTCTGGAACCGATCAGCGTTCCACAGGATGCACTCGACTACCGCGATGCGATTCGCTCGATCGAAGACTACAAGCCGCTTGACGTGCAGGCCGCGACCATGGGTCTGGCGCTCTGCCGCGGCATCCGCGAGCGGTATCCCGAATGGAAGCACCTCATCGACGGCGACGGCGGCGACGAGAACCTGAAGGACTATCCGATCGAGGAAAATCCCGAACTCACGATCCGCAGCGTGCTCAACAATCGCATGCTCTATCAGGAAGGCTGGGGCGTCGATGCGGTGAAGCATTCGCTCGTGTACTCCGGAGGTCAAAGCCGCGGACACGTGCGCAGCTACGCACCCGCCCGCAAGTTCGGTTTCGTCGGCTTCAGTCCGTACGCCTTGCCGAACGTCATCGAAGTCGCCGAGGGTATTCCGTTCATCGCACTCACCGACTGGAATCACGATCGGCTCTATTCCCTGAAAGGTGAGATCGTGCGACGCGGCGTGAAGGCCGTGACCGGCTTCGACATGCCGGTCTTCGAGAAACGCCGCTTCCAGAACGGAGCCGGGAGCGACGGTGCGTTCGCCAATATCTTTCCCGCCGACGAACGAGAATATCGCAACGCCTTCGCAGCGATCTACGAGTGAGTCGATCAGGAATGCCATGTCGCCGGCATGACACGGTAAATTTCACGCAAAGCCGCCAAGGCGCGAAGAGGCCATGGGTGCGTCTCTTCTTGAGTGACTCATCACGCTTACCGCCTGCATGGCCGATGGCTCCTCCCGTCGCTGACCCTTCGCGTCTCTGCGCCTTTGCGTGAGGCCTTTCTCGCTGAGTCTAAAACGTGCCTACGCCTCCACACATCACCGACGCCGCAATTCTCGCCGCCCGCCCGGCCAAGAACGTCGTATATCTGGACAAGCCATACGCGTTTCTCGTCGAGAGCGAGCGAACGGCGCGCGGCAGCGTCGAAGACGTGGCGACGCTGTTTCTGACGAACCGGGAATGCCCCTTCCGCTGTCTGATGTGCGACCTGTGGGAGAACACGACCGACGATATCGTGCCCGTTGGTGCGATCCCCGCTCAAATCGATTACGCGATTGAACGCCTGCCGCCCGCGCGGCACATCAAGCTCTACAACAGCGGGAACTTCTTCGATGCGAAGGCGATTCCGCGGGAGGATCTCTCCGCGATCGCCGATCGCGTGCGAGACTTCGACACGGTGATCGTCGAGAACCATCCGCGGCTGTGCGGGAACGCCTGCGGTCGCTTCCGCGATCAGATCGGCACCGATCTCGAAATCGCGCTGGGCCTCGAAACGATCCATCCCGACATCCTTCCCGCGCTCAACAAGCGGATGACCCTCGATGACGTCGAGCGGGCCGTCGGGCTGCTCGTCGGCGACGACATCGCCGTGCGCGCCTTCGTGCTGCTCGGATTGCCGTGGCTCGATGAACCCGCAGCAATCGAATGGGCGATTCGCAGCGTCGAATTCGCATTTTCCATCGGGGTCGGCTGTTGCAACGTCATCCCGACGCGTGCCAAACACGGCGTGATGACGCAATTAGAGCGAACCGGTGACTTTCAACCACCAAGCCTCACGGCACTGGAGTACGTCGCCGAAGCCACGGTCTCGCTTGGGCGCGGCCGGGCGTTCGTCGATCTCTGGGACGCCGAGCGGCTCGCCGCGTGCGCGGCCTGCGCATCACGTCGCATCGAACGGATGCGGAAGATAAACTTCACGCAGCGCATTCCGCCTGCGGTGACGTGCAACCTCTGCGGAAAGTAACGAAAGGACTGAAACCACGGAAGACACGAAAGACACGGAAGACACGGAAGACACGGAAGACACGGAACGCGGGACTGTGCTCGCGGAGAGGCTTCATGCAAAAATCCTGGGGGGGCGAGATGGTATCGATGTCACTGCGTCTCTTCGCGCCTTCGCGTCTTCGCGTGAGGTACTTTGCATTTCCGTGTGCTTCGTGCTTTTCGTGGTTGTCTCTCTTCCGTGGTTCTCGAAATACTTTCCATGAACGCCCCGTTCGAAGCCGACGTCGTCGTGCTCGGTTCCGGCTTCGGGGGCAGCCTGACCGCGCTGCTGTTGCATCGGATCGGGCTGCGGCCCGTACTTATCGATCGCGGCCGGCATCCGCGGTTCGCGATCGGCGAGTCGTCGACGCCCGTCGCAGACCTCGTGTTGTCCGATCTCACCGAACGCTTCCACCTGCCGCGTCTGCGACCGCTCGCGAAATACGGCAGTTGGAAGAAGGCCTATCCTGATATTCGCTGCGGACTCAAACGCGGCTTCAGTTACTTCCGGCATCGTGCGGAAGAGCCCTTTCGCCCCGGGGATCGCCACGGCAACGAACTGCTCGTCGCGGCGAGTTCCGACGACGAGCATTCCGATACGCATTGGCACCGCGCCGACGTCGATGCGTTCTTCGCCGCCGAGGTCCGTCGAGAAGGGCTCCCCTTCCACGAAGAGTTCGACGCCACGGTTTCAATCGGCCCGCACGGCTGGCGAGTGTCTGGCAGAAGCGAAACAGCGGACATTACTGTCGCTGCAAGGTTCATCATCGATGCCACGGGCGAAGCCGGGGTGATGCGACGCACGCTGAGTCTCGCCGATGAAAGTCGTTCGCTGCGGACGCGATCGAGAGCCATCTTCGCCCACTTCGACGGCATGAGACCTTGGCGAGAGCTTCTGCCTGAGGGCTCGGAATTCGACTACCCCTTCCCCTGCGATCATGCGGCGTTGCACCAGGTGATCGACGAGGGCTGGATGTGGCAGTTGCGGTTCGATTCCGGAATCGTGAGCGCGGGCTTCGCGATCGACGAAGCGACTTCCCCGCTTGATGACTCGCTGCCGATCGAAGTCGAATGGAATGCCCTTCTGAATCGTTATCCGTCGATCGTAGAGCAGTTCGCATCGGCCAGGGTCGTCGCCCCGGCACGCGGCCTGCGGCGGACGGGTCGGATGCAGCGACTCGCCTCACAAATCGCCGGTGACGGCTGGGCGATGCTGCCCAACACCGCCGGCTTCATCGATCCGCTGCACAGCACCGGCATCGCTCAAACGCTGTGCGGTGTCGAGCGCCTGATCGGCCTGCTGGAAACGCATTGGCAGCGGCCGACGCTCGTCGAGGAACTCGCGAGATACGAGACATGTCTCCGGCAGGAATTCGACATCGTCGACCGCGTCGTGGCGGCGGGTTACGCTTCGCGGAACGAGTTTCGGCTGTTCGCTTGCGTCGCCATGTTCTACTTCACGGCGGCGACGACCTATGAAAGACGCCGACAATCGGGAGATCTGCCCCTCGGTTCGGCGTTCCTCTGTGCCGACGATGCCCGTTTCCGAGAGATCGTGCGTCAAATCGACGAGAGGCTGCGACTGATGCTCGTCGAGGGTCGTCCCAAAGAGGCGGACGTTGACGCATTTGAACGGGAGACGGCCGAGTCGATCCGGCCCTTCAATCACGTTGGCTTGCTTGACCCGGCAGCGAGAAACATGTATCGGCACACGGCCCTGCCGACCGATGCGTGAACGGAATCGAAAGCAAAAGGGCGGCTCGGCTTGCGCCGAACCGCCCACAGAAACTCATAACTGCGTCTCTGGGCAGAATCACACAGAGCGTTTATCTCGCTTCCGCCATCCGTAGCCGCCGAGACCGCAGCAACCCAAGGCCAGCAAGGCCAGCGTGCCCGGTTCTGGAACAGGAGTCGGACCGGGGTCCGGCGGAGGAGTTCCACCGCCGCCGCCACCCGCGTCATGCGAGAAGGGAGCCTTGTGGTACTTCGCTTTGTTCTGCGACTGCGTGTGATTGTACAGGTCGAAGTGCAGCGTCACCGGAAACGCCGACGTGACGAGCACGTCGTACGCGTTGATCTGGCCCCTGCCGTGGAAGATGCTGCCCACGCCGGGAAAGACGGCTCCAAAATCGGCAATCGAATCCGTGACGGCCGTGAAGTCTCCCAGCTTGAACTCCTGCCAGAGCTTCGAGGCAGTGAATTCGCCGTGGCTGGGAAGATTCTTGCCGTCTCCCAACTTCGGAAGCTCTGTACCGGGACGGATAATCCCGTCCGTGGTCGGATTGGAGGCAACTGCGGCATCAAAGATGTTGTTGTAGTTCCCCGTTCCGCCTGCTTTCGCGCCGGTGAGTGAGATAGTGACCGGCGCGAGAGACGCTTCGTAGAGCACTGAGAGCTTGGCGTCGTAAATGGCCCCGGCACCGCCAGGTCCGGCCACGTTGCCGATCGCCCACAGGCGAAACGTCTGCGTGGGAGCGACAGGGCTCAGCACCCAGGTCTCGGTTCCCGCATCATAGGCCGCCCCCTCGATGTAAAGTTGCAGAATCGGCACCGCGTACGCGTTGGAAGGACTCGCAACGTACGCCCCGGCAAATGCAATGCAGGCCGCCACAAGGTGCGAACTGCGAATTTGAAATCTTGAAAGAACGCTCATTGGTCCGTGAGTTGAAGAATTGCCACTTAGTAAGGAAAGCTGAACAGTGCCACCGTCGCTGTCCCTCGTGGCGGCCGAAACACCCGGCTGAGAGACGGCGGGGGTAACTCACAGCGTCTTTCACGCGACCAGTAGGTCACGAGCCTGCCGCCGGAGACCGGCAAGGCAGCGGTTGGAAGAGCAACGCTCCCGACTCCCGCTGACGTCGGCACCGACGAGCCGTGGCTGCTCATGCCTTTGCCGGTGCGGGAATACAACCTCGGTCCGGGGACGAATCCACGGTCAGCTTGTTCGGCATCGTCACCCGAAGGCAAAGGTCGTGATGCGTACGCCGGGCCACCTAGTCCGGGCGACGCCTCAGCAAAACCATCGACGTTGAACGCGGGTGCGATGAACGCAGCGCGTGCGTCGTGCGTGCTCGCCAATGCGAGTACGGCAACCAAGCAGGAAATAATCGAAAGCGTGTTTCGCATCTTACCTCAGGGTGATCCCCATCGGGACTCTCCTGATTTTGATGCACGGGATCGCCCTCATGCAACGCGATTTCGTCTGTTTTGACGAAAAAATAGGGCGCGAAGAAGCATAGACCTACGTGATTCCACTTATTTGAAACGAACGTTCAGTAGAAGAGAGAGCCGCAAGGCTGCATGTCGGAACGTGTGGCCACGTGTTCTGGCGAACCTTGGCCGATCGGCGAGATCGCAGAGGCCTGCGGCGGCGGTGCCAAACGGCAGCTTAAAACGAAAGCGCACGGGTCAACCAAACGGCTGACAAAAACAGCAGCCGATCAGGCAGCCGTTGAACGATTCAGGCTCTTCCGACGTCGCAGCCCAAAGCCACCGAGGCCGACGCTGCCCAAGGCGAGCAGAGCAAGACTGGCGGGTTCGGGGACGGCACCGGGGCCGGGGCCGGGCTCTACAATCTTATCGCCATTGATGAACGATTCGCTTCCACCCCCTGCAAATCCTTGGACATGAATGCCAATCCGCAGTCCACTGTTTGAATTGTTAGGAGTAGTAAGGGCAGCGTTCAACGAATTCACTGCGTTAGTGAAAGTCTTACCTGCGATTAAGTTGAACGTGATCGTGAGAACTTCCCCGGGATTGACGCCATTAGCAGCCTGTTGAAGTAATCGACGGCACCGGCCGACGAACCAGCCAAATGTCGAGAAATGCAGGGAATTCGGCTCATGACTCAGACGC
>JACCRE010000285.1 GCA_013813775.1 Planctomycetaceae bacterium | reverse complement strand
TCAGCCTGTTGAAGAACGAGCGCACGGCGAAAGTCGGCATTAAGAATAAACGCCTCACCGCCGCCTGGGACGAGAGCTACCTGACCAAAGTCCTGTTCCACTCACAACTTTAGACGCAATCGCCCTGTCCTGGAGGATGCGATTTCCCATCTTCCAAGGGGTTTGTTCAGTGAACTCGCCACTGCCACCGGATGCATGCTCAGCAGCTAAGGTCTTAGAATGGCGAATGGTATAAACACACGAGACGGAAAGAGCATCTTATTCATTTGGCCCGATCGGCGATCAGTACAGGTCTTTGACCATCCCGTACGCCCATAGTCCAATTAGGCAGACGGGACCAAGGGCAGTAGATTGATGACCGTCACACCAGAATGTCCTTCACGACATTCCCATGCACGTCCGTCAGACGGAAATCGCGCCCCTGCGAGCGGAACGTGAGCTTGGTGTGATCCAGGCCGAGCAGGTGCAGGATCGTCGCTTGCAGGTCGTGGACGTGGACGGGGTTTTCGAGGACGTTGTAGCCGATCTCGTCGGTCTTGCCGTAGACGAGGCCCGGCTTCACGCCGCCGCCGGCGAGCCACATGCTGTAGGCGTCGATGTGGTGGTCGCGGCCGATGTTGTCGCGGGCTTCGCCCATCGGCGTGCGGCCGAACTCGCCGCCCCACACGACGAGCGTGTCGTCGAGCATGCCGAGACGCTTGAGGTCCTTGATGAGCGCGGCTGAGGCCTGATCGACCTCTTTGCAGCGGCCGTCGAGATCCTTCGCGAGGTCTTCGCCGGGGCCGCCGTGATGGTCCCAGTTCGTGTGGTACAACTGCACGAACCGCACGCCCCGTTCGACGAGTCGCCGGGCGAGCAGGCAGTTCTTGGCGAAGGTCGGCTTTTCCGGCTCGACGCCGTACAGGTCGAGCGTGTCCTGCGTCTCGCCCGACAGGTCCATGAGTTCGGGTGCGCTCGACTGCATGCGGTACGCCATCTCGTAGGCGGCGATGCGGGTTTCGATCTCCGGATCGCCGATGGCGCGATGTCGCAGGCGATTGAGGTCGCGAACGCCGCTGACGAAGTCCCGCTGCTGGTCGGCGGTGAATTGCGGCGGCGTGGCGAGATCGAGGATCGGCGTCGCGCCCTTCAGAAACGGCACGCCCTGATGCACGCTCGGTAGAAAGCCGCTCGACCAGTTCGACGCGCCGCCCCGCGGCCCGCGCGGACCCGATTGCAGCACGACGAACGCCGGCAGGCTGTCGCTTTCGCTGCCGATGCCGTACGAGACCCAGCTTCCCATGCTCGGTCGGCCGAATTGCGGCGACCCGGTGTTGACGAAGACCTTCGCGGGTCCGTGGTTGAAGACGTCGGTCTTCATGCCGCGCACGATGCAAATGTCGTCGACGATGTCGCGGTGATACGGCAGGAGACTGCTGACGTCGGCTCCCGACTCGCCGTACCGGCCGAACGTGCGATAACAGCCGAGCAGCTTCGCGTCGGGCTTCAAGAACGCGAAGCGTTTGCCTTCCGTGAAGCTTTTGGGCGTGACCTGACCGTTCAGTTCGCCGAGCAGCGGCTTCGGGTCGAAGAGTTCGAGCTGACTCGGCCCGCCCGCCATGAACAGAAAGATGACGGCCTTGGCCTTCGGCGGGAAATGCCCCGGATGCGCCGCCGTCGGCAGCGTCGATGCCGCCGGGGCATCCTTCGCGAGCAAGGACGAGAGCGCGATGCCGCCTAGCCCGATCGCGGAGTTGCCGAGAAACTGCCGGCGCGTGCGCTGGAGGCCAGGATCGGCGGCACCAGAGGAATACGAAGGCGTCATTGCAGTGGTCGTAAGAGCAAAGAAGTGAACGAACCGCCAAGGCGCCAAAGACGCCAAGACAGCAGAAATAGAGTCGTGAAGCGGCTGCGTGAATCCACTAATCGAGAGGCTTGGCGGCCTTGGCGTCTTGGCGGTTCAATCTCCTGTTACTCGCGCGTCACGAACTCATCGACGTTCAGAAGCGTGCGGGCGAGCATGAGCCAGGCGGTGTCGGGGTGTTTCGTCTGCTGATCGTGAAGCATCGCGAGCAGCGCTTCGCGTTCCTCCGACGACGGCGCGCGGCCGAGGCAGGTGCGAAACGCCAGCTCAACGCGATCGACGTCGGTCGCCATGTCCGCTGCGAGAACTCGCTCGGCGAGGCCTTCCGCCAGTTCGATGAACGCTTCATCGTTCGCGAGATGCAGCGCCTGCAATGGCGTGTTGCTGCGGTTGCGGCGGGTGCAGGAGGTTTGGGCGTCGGCTCCGTCGAAGGTCGTCAGCAAGGGATGCTGGCTTTGACGCCAGATGTGCGTATACATGCCGCGTCGATAGCGATCTCCGTTGACGTCGGCGGTCCACTTGCGTTGCGACTGCGTGAAGCTGAAGACCTCGTCGGGCTGCGGCGGGAAAACTCCCGGACCGCCGATGTCGTCGCAGAACAGATCGCTCGCGCTCAACGCGGCGTCGCGGAGGATCTCGGCGTCGAGCCGCAAGCGGTTCTGCCGCGCGAGCAGCTTGTTGCGGGCGTCCTTGACGAAGGTGTCGTCGCGCCACGCCGAGGATTGCCGATACGTTTCGCTCGTCACGATCAACCGGTGGATGTGCTTGAGATCCCACCCGCTGCTCACGAACTCCTCAGCGAGCCAGTCGAGCAGTTGGGGATGCGTGGGGAACGACCCCTGCATGCCGAGGTCGTTCTCGGTTTCGACGAGTCCATAACCGAAATACTGCTGCCAGATGCGGTTCACGACCACGCGCGGCGTCAACGGCTGGTCGTCGCGAACGAGCCAGCGGGCCA
Source organism: Planctomycetaceae bacterium (assembly GCA_013813775.1). Lineage (GTDB taxonomy): Bacteria > Planctomycetota > Planctomycetia > Planctomycetales > Planctomycetaceae > JACCRE01. The sequence goes on along the minus strand of JACCRE010000285.1, from coordinate 2,794 downwards.
GGTCGAGCCGCGTCGCGAACTCGCCGGCCGGCTCCAGCGGCGGAAGCGCCGCCAGCGTGCCGGGCTGGACCTCGTCGCCGAGGTTCAGGAAGTCGCCCCGCTTGTGAATATGCGAGACGCGCGGCTCGGGCCGTTGTCGCAAGATGAGCGTGCTGTCGAGATCGTTCTCGATGCGTTTGATGGCCGCCTCGGTCTCTTTGACGCGTTCGGTCTCGGCTTCATTCAGCACGGCCAACAGTTCGGATTCGGCAAGAGCCGCTCCCGACGCCACGCGCCGTTGCAGTGCGATCGGCAGCGATGCGATTCGCGAATCGAAGTCGCCCGTGGAAAGACGGAACCGTCCCAGCGAGTAGTACGAAGGCTGGGTGGCGAATGCGAGCACGAACTCGGCGTCGGTGGCGACGGTGAGATCGACCGGCTCGGCGAGCACGAAGACCGCCGTACGATCGACGTTCTGGTTTCCGGAGGTCGTCGAGATCGCCCAGCCTTTCGAACGATCACCCGTCAGAGCGAGGCTGACGTGATAGTCGTCCTGGCTGTGATCGGCGACGGCCCGCCGCAGCGGCACGACGCGTCCGCCGATCTTCAGATCGAACCGACTCAGCACGAAGTTTCCATTGCCCGCTCGACCCGGCCCGCCTTTGGGCAGGGACGGGTGCGTGAGGGCCTCGAGGCGGACCGACGTCACCTTTCCCGCCGGCAGCGTCGCCGCGACGTGATAGACGTCGGTCGTGGGCACGTCGCCGCTGGCGAGAATCGACGCATCGTCGAGGGCCGACAGCATGCTGCTCTGTTCGGTCGAGATCGCACGAGGAGCGACGGCTTTCCACTCGCGCGTCGCCTCGTGCGGAATGGTCGCGATCAATTGATCCAGCTCGGCGCGTCGAACGTCGCTCGTCTGGCTCTGTTCCTGTTTGAGGCGTTCGAGCGTTTCGCGAAGCTCGTCGAGCTTCCGCTGCTCGTCCGGCGACGGCAGCCGCAGATTCGCTTCGTCAGCCGAATTGAAGAACGCGTAAAGCTGATAGTATTCACGCTGCGAGATCGCGTCGAACTTGTGGTCGTGGCATTGGGCGCAGCCGACGGTCAGCCCGAGCCAGACGGCGCCGATGGTGTTCGTGCGATCGACCGTGCGTTCGACGCGAAACTGCTCGGGGTCGGTGCCGCCTTCTTCGTTGAGTGGCGTGTTGCGCTGAAAGCCGGTCGCGACGAGCTGATCGAGAGAAGCCTCCGGCAGCAGATCGCCGGCCAGTTGCTCGATCGTGAACTCGTCGAAGGGCTTGTTGGCGTTGAGCGACTTGATGACCCAGTCGCGATACGGCCAGATCGAACGCGCACCGTCGATCGTGAAGCCGTTACTGTCGGCGTAACGGGCCAGGTCGAGCCAGTGTCGAGCTTGACGCTCGCCATGATGAGGAGACGCCAGCAGGCGATCGACGAGCCGGTCGTAGGCGTCGGGCCGTTCGTCGGCGACGAACGCTTCGACCTCATCGACGGAAGGCAGCAGGCCCGTCAGGTCAAGAGTCACCCGCCGGATCAAGGTCGCCCGCTCGGCGGGTTCCGCCAGTTCGAGGCCGATCGCTTCCAAGCGTTGCAGGACGAAGGCATCGATCCCGTTGCCGCATCGGGCCGGCGAACTCGGCAGCGGCGGCGACACGTTCCGGTCGCGTTCGTAGGCCCAGTGATCGGCGTAGGGTGCACCGCGTTCGATCCACTCGCGGAGCGCAGCGGTTTCCTGCGTCGTGAGCGTCTTGCCGGTGTCGACCGGAGGCATCCGCTCGGATTCATCATCGCTGAGCACCCGTCGCAGCAGTTCGCTTTCGTCGGGTTCGCCGGCGACGATCGAGCCGAGGTCGATCGCGGCTCCCGCCTCGTCGAGACGGAGGTCGGCCTCCTGGACCGCGGGTCCGTGGCACTTGAAGCACTTGTCCGACAGGATCGGCCGGATCTGCGTGCGGAAAAAGGTGGCATCGTCGAGCGGCGGAGCCGCGACGGCGACCGATCCCATCGCGATGATCAATAAAGAAATCAGGCTTCGTCGCATCGAACCCACCATAATGCCCGCAAAAGTGCCTCTGTCGATTTTACGCGCAGGGGCCGGTTGATTCATCCGCTGGTGTGCCACGATTTTTCGATTCGCACTGCGATGAACGTCTGCCGCTGCGAAAACGAAGATTCCGGCCTAAGTCATGCAGTCGTCGTTGTTCAGATGGGTGGTCTGGCGCCGCGACTGCGGTAGTGGCAGGCTTTCGCTCGGTGCCGATGGGCTCGCAGGACCTTTACCACCGCTCGAAGCGGCTCAGAGAGCAGCGGAAGTATCGGATCGGCATGCTCATCGAGCACCGGGCAGATACGGTCTGTCTCCCGAGCGTCGCAGCGGCCTGCTCGCAACAGCGCGACGGATGCTCGTGACCAGTCCGAAGACCGAATACCACGAAGGAAAGGCGTCGCGACTGGTGCCGCTCTTTCCGGAACTGCGGCCACACCTTGAATCCGCATGGGAACTGGCGGAGCGAGGGGCCCTCTACGTTGTTGCTCAGTACCGCAATCGAGCCAACCTACGAACTCGCTTCGAGAAGATCATCAAGCGCGCAGGGTTGAAGCCGTGACCGAAGCTGTTTCAAAACCTTCGCAGCACGCGGCCGATCGAATCGGCAGAACAGCTCCCATCGCACGCCGTTTGTGCCTTCAGAGGAACTGTCAAATGTCGTGTCTCGAGTGTTGATCAGGCGGCGTCCTGCAGGGTTCCGTCGATGAAGGTTCTGCCTTCGAGGAGATGAGTGATCTGCTGGTGGCC
>JACCRE010000271.1 GCA_013813775.1 Planctomycetaceae bacterium | reverse complement strand
GGCAGTTCGAGCACCAGTTCCTTGATGAAGGTCGCGACGTTGCGATTGCTGCGAACCGTGCAGTTCCACTTCTTCGTCTCGAAGACCTCTTCGGGGACCTCGATGTCCATGTCTTGCTTGACGGCGACCTGACACGACAAACGGACGCCTTCCTTCGCCATCCGCGGATTGATGTGCGTCTTTTCGGTGGGCAGGATGTCGCCGCCGCCCGAACTGATCTTCACCTTGCACTGGGCGCAGGTGCCGCCGCCGCCGCAGGCGCTCGACACGAAAATGCCGTTGTCGGCCAGCGCGCCCAGCAGCTTGCCGCCGGCGGGCACCGAAAGCGTCTTCTGGTGATTGACGTTGATCTTCACGCTGCCGGCGGAAACCAGTTGCTTGCGGGCAGCCAAAATCATCGCCACGAGCGCGAGAACGATCACCGTGAAGAAGGTGACGCCGAGCAGAATCGGTGTCCAGAACTCGCCCATAAGCGTTTACCTAATGATGCCGAGGGGCTGCGACCCCTCGGCTTCGAGTGTTCAATGCAAGCCGCGAAAATTTCTCAAACGCCGCTGAACGACAGGAACGCGAGCGACATCAACCCGGCGGTGATGAAGGTGATGCCTAATCCCTTCAGGCCGTCCGGCACGTCGCTGTATTTCAGTTTCTCACGAATTCCGGCCAAGGCAACGATCGCGAGCGCCCAGCCGGTTCCCGAACCGACTCCGTACACGACACTCGATGTGAAATCGTAGTTCCGCTCGACCATGAACAGCGTTCCTCCCAGAATCGCGCAGTTCACGGTGATGAGCGGCAGGAAGATGCCCAGCGCGTTGTAAAGCGGCGGGAAATACCGGTCGAGCGTCATCTCCAGGATCTGCACCATCGCCGCGATCACGCCGATGTAGCTGATCAGGCCGAGGAACGTCAGATCGAGATCGGCGAAACGGAACCTTCCGGATTCCGTCGAGCCGGCTTGTCCACCAGCGGTGACGCCGGCGGGTGTCGATTGTTCTTGCGGAGCGATCGTGTCGCCTTCTTCGGCGCGAGCCTGCGCCGCCTGCGACTCGTTCGTCGCCGGTTCTTCACCGTCGAGCCATCCCAGCGCGCCCTGCTTCAAGACGTGCTGAAAGATGAGATTATTGGCCGGGACCGTGATGGTCTGTATGACGATCACCGCGATTCCGAGCCCCAGCGCGGTCTTCACGTTCTTCGAGACGGCCAGAAACGTGCACATCCCGAGAAAGAAGGCCAGCGCGAGGTTCTCGACGAACACGCTGCGGAGAAACAGGCGAAGGAGGTCTTCCATGGCGGTGAGTCGAAGGTTGAGTGTTGAGGGTTGAGAGCTGAGTGAGGAACGGGCCGAACGGGTGAGTGCGAGACAGCTTGAATCCCCCAACTCTCAACGCTCGACCCTGAGCCCTCTCACTCCTTCTCGACCTGCTCCGGCTTCCAGGTCCGCACGAGCCAGATGAAAACGCCGATCAGGAAGAACGCGCTGGGGGGCATGAGCATCAGGCCGTTCGGCACGTACCAGCCTCCCAGACTCACGCTGGGCATCAGGCTGTAGCCGAACAGCGTGCCGTTGCCGATGAGTTCGCGAAAGAAGCCGACGATGATCAGCACGAGCCCGTAGCCGAGGCCGTTGCCGATCCCGTCGAGAAAGCTGATGCCCGGGGCGTTCTTCATCGCGAAGCCTTCCGCCCGGCCCATCACGATGCAGTTCGTGATGATCAGTCCCACGAACACGCTCAACTGCTTGGCGATGTCGTAGACGAACGCCTTCAGCAACTGATCGACGACGATCACGAGGCTGGCGATCACGACCATCTGCACGATGATGCGAATGCTGTTCGGAATGTAATTGCGGATCGCCGCGATGACGGCGCTGCTGCAAGCGGTCACCGCGATCACCGCGGCGGCCATCACGATCGACTTGTCGAGCTTGGTCGTGACCGCCAGCGCCGAGCAAATGCCCAGCACTTGCAAGCCGATCGGATTGTTGTTGAAGACCGGGTCGAACAGGACCTTGGTGGTCTTGGGTGCTGCCATGGGGAGTTGAGGAGTTGAGGGGTGAGAGTTGAGGGATGAGAGACGATGGATCGAAGATCGACGGCAAAGGGCCGCTCAACTCCCGACTCTCGACTCTCGACTCCGTCCCGCCTGCCGCTGGTCTCGCTGCTTCTTCAGATACTCTCCGAAGCCGTTCTCGCCGAGCCAATAGTTCACAGTGTTTTCGACGCCGACGGCCGTGATCGTCGCCCCGGCGAGACCGTCAATTTTATGCTGGGCGTTCGGGTCGGACGGATTGACCGAGCCTTTGATGACGTCGATGGCAGGCTCACCGTCCTCGAAGGCGACTTTACCTCGCCACTGCCGCTTCCAGATCGGGTTATCGACTTCTCCGCCCAGGCCCGGCGTTTCGCCGTGCTCATAGTAATTGATGCCGCGAACGGTCGTCAGGTCGGGATCGAGCGCCAGGAAGCCGTACATCGTGGACCAGAGTCCTTTACCCACGATCGGCAGCACGAGGCTCGCCAGTTCTCCGTCTTTCTCGACGCGGTATACGGCGTAATAGGGAGCACGTGTGCCGATGCCGGCGATGTTCCGCTCCGCGGGGATCTTCACTTGCAGCTTCGCATCACCGGCAGCGGCGCGGGCGTCGTAGCCCTCGCCCTTCGGGAGCTGTGAGACGGGTACCACGTCGCCCGTTTCCAGATCGACGAACTGCTTTTTGATCACTCCGTCGGCCGGATTAAACAACGCCTGAATGATCTCTCGCTCGTTTTTGAGGCTGGCAAGCTTTTTCGCCGCCTGCGCGCCGACCAGGTCTTCGACGGCGGCGTCGATCTGCGGACGAAGGTTCTCGGGAGCCTCATCGCGAGCCTTCAGCAGCTCGAAGAGCGAGACTTGCCCGCTCTCGAAGTGGCCGTAAAGGTCGGCGTCGTCCTGTTCATTGAACTCGGCGAACAGGGCCGTCATGGCGATGTTCTTCTGCTGGTCGAGCCGCTTGTTCTCTTCCTGGCGGTCCTTCAGCCCGACGGCGGCGACCGACACGCCGATCGCACAGACGAGGCACAGCAGGATCGAGACCCGCAGGATGTTTCCGATCGAATCACGCGACATTGCGGGCGAGCCTCCGTTTGATGTTGGCCTGCACGACGAAGTAGTCGATCAGCGGCGCGAACACGTTGCCGAACAGGATCGCCAGCATGATGCCTTCCGGAAACGCGGGATTCACCGCGCGAATCAGGATCGTCATGAACCCGATCAGGATGCCGTACCACCACATGCCGGTGCGGGTCATCGATGCCGACACGGGGTCGGTCGCCATCCAGACGGCGCCGAACGCAAACCCGCCGACGACCAGGTGCCACCAGGGTGGCATGAGCCACATCGCGTTCGCGCTGTAACCGGCCAGCGCGGCGGCATACAGAATGCCCGACGTGCCGACGAGACCGATGACGCAAGCCGCCATGATCCGCCACGAGCCGACGCCGACCGCGATCAGGATCGCCGCCCCGATGATCGCTCCCAGCACGCTCGTTTCGCCCATCGAGCCTTCGATCGTCCCCAGGAACGCGTCCCACCACGTCACGTGGATCGCATCGAGGGTCGCGCCGGGGGCATTCATCGTGTTCAGCGTCGTCGCGGAGGTGTAGCCGTCCGCCACGGTCGGCACCGCGTTGGCGGCGTTCCAGACCTTGTCTCCACTGATTTCGCCGGGATACGCGAAGTAGAGAAAGGCCCGCGCCGTGAGCGCGGGGTTCAGGAAGTTCCGGCCCGTGCCGCCGAAGACTTCTTTGCCAAGCACCACGCCGAACATGATGCCGAGCGCCGTCTCCCACAGCGGGATCGTCGGCGGCAGCGTCAAGGGAAACAGCATGCCGGTGACGAGAAAGCCCTCGTTGATCTCGTGGCCGCGCACGATGCTGAAGATCGCTTCGCAGGTGCCGCCCGCGACCATCGTCACGAGATAAACCGGAAGGAACCAGAGCGTGCCGTGCAGCAGGTTCGACAGAAAGCTGTCGGGATCGATGCCCGTCGTCGCATCGAGAATACGACCTCGCCAGCCGACCTGGTGGGCGAGCGGCTGCGCGTCTTCCACAGAGATGCCTTCGTCGGTTCCGAGCTTCGCCCTGAGCTCTTCCGGCAGCATCCCTTTCTCTCCCGAGGGGTCCGTCACGAACACGCCGGCCTGGGCCTGCTCGACGAGAGCCAGATTCGCCTGATAACCCGTGTTCCACATCGCCATGTAGATCGCTGGGAGCAGCGACACGATCACGAGCGACATCATCCGCTTCAGGTCCATGCCATCGCGGACATGGCTCGGACCGCGCGTGACCTGACCGGGGGTGTAGAGGAACGTATCGAGCGCTTCGTAGACCGGATACAGCCGTTCGAGCTTACCGCCCTTGTGAAAGAGCGGCTCCGTCTTGTCGAGCGCTTTGCGAAGGGGAGTCATCGGGTGGGGGTGGTCAGGGAGGCTGGTGGTCTAGGTGTCTGGGTGGCCTAGGTGTCTGGTGGACTGGTCTCGTCTGATGCATCGATCGTCGAGACCAGACGACCAGACACCAGTCTCTCAATCACCCTTCCTTCTCGATCTGCGTCAGCCGCTGGCGAAGCACGGGCCCCCAGTCCACCTTGCCAGGATCGACGAAGGTGCACAGGGCGACGTCTTCTTCTTCGAGTTCGAGGGCGCCGAGCTGCTGGGCCTGCTCGTTGTCGCCGATGATCAGGCTGCGAAGCAGGAAAGTCGGCAGGATGTCGAGCGGCATCACGTCTTCGTAGACGCCGATCGGCACCATGCTCCGCTCACTGCCGCCGGTGGTCGTCGTGAAGTTGAACGGCCGGCCGGGCGACAGCGCCGATGCGAAGATCCGCCGGATGCTGTACTTGTCGAAGCCGGGCGTCTGCCAGCCCAGAAATTCGCGTTGATCACCTTCTTTGACCGCGGAAACCTGCAAGGCATAACGGCCGAGAAACGCCTGCGCGCCCTTGGCCCAGCGCCCCGAAAGGACCGAGCCGGAGATCACGCGACTGGCGGTCTCGTTCAACTCTCCGGCCGTGAGTTCATCGAGGCTCGCGCCAAGCGACGTCCGCACGAGGCGCGGGTTCGACACGACCGGGCCGGCCAGCGAGATGACGCGATCGTTCGCGGGCTGCCCCGTTACGAAGAAGGCGCCGATCGCGATCACGTCCTGATAGTTGATGTACCAGACTCGCTTTTTGTCGCTGACGGGATCGACGAAGTGAATGTGCGTGCCCGGCAGGCCCGCGGGATGCGGTCCGCTGAACTCCTTGACCGCGACGCCTTCCAGATCGGCGCCGGGCAGATTCGCATTCTCGTCACAGCACAGATAAACCGCGCCGTCGGTGAGATGCCGCAGCACCTGCAAGCCGTACACGAACTCGTCGCCACGCTGTTTGATGATCGGCTTCGGATCGGCGGCGAGCGGGCTGGTGTCCATCGCCGTGACGAAGATGGATCGGGGCGCCGCCTGCGGAGCAGCCGTCTTGCCGTAAGGTCGTGTCCGCAGCGCAGGCCAGAGGCCGGACGCGAGCAAATGGTCGCGGACTTCCTCGCGACCCAGGCCCGTCAGATCGCGATCGGCGTACGACTTGAACGTCGCCTGCTCGTCGCCGTCGGCCTGGACGACCAGCGAGACGAACCGTCGCTTCTCCGCACGGTTGATCGCAATGACCTTGCCGGCCACCGGCGACGTGAATCGAACGCCGGGTATCTTTTTATCCGAGAAGATGAGCTGGCCGGCCTTCACGGCGTCGCCTTCGGCGATTTCCATGGTGGGCTTCATGCCGACGTAATCATCGGCGACGAGCGCGACGGTTCGCACCGGCTTGTCTTCGATCACGTCCTGACGCGGCACGCCCGCGATCGGCAGGTCGAGACCCTTGTGCAGCCGAACGACTCGGCCGTTCGTCGTAGACAGAGTGGAAGTCGTCATATTGCGTCGCTTGGCGCGGTCGCTGTCGACCTCGCCGATCCAGTTTAGCCGGCCCGAAGGCTCGGCCAGAGACGAGGCTATGTCTGAACCGCCATGAACGCGTTCGGCCGGTAGTCAAGACAACGTAGGACCAACAAGGCGGGCGACTCGCACGGCGGCCAATCCGTGGCCGGGCTAGTCTTCGGTCGATCCCGCCGAACGGCGGCCACAGTCTACCGATCTTCTGTCCGGCAAACAGGCTTCGGCAGGGTCCATTTTTGCAGCCTCAGCCAATTCCCGCAAAGGAACCGACCCGACCGCGATGCATCTGCGACAAGATGACGCGGAGCCTGCTCCACCTCAGATGTCTGGCGGCGGCTCCTTCCCCTCGACCACGGCCTGCCAGAACCGCGGCATGCCTCGCCACGCCGTATCGTATGACGGCTCCAGCGGGACGTTGATATAGCGGTCCGGCGTCAGGAACAGCGGCATCGTCGGCAGAGGATCGCCGACCGCGAGCGGTTCGAGGTACGCCGTGGGAAACGCGCCGGATTGATACGAAACCGCGATCAGCGGCTTCGCGACGGGAGGCGTGTACGTCTCGCCGAAGTGAGACCAGATGAGGTCGTGCGGCCCGTTGGGGTCGTGGCGGCCCGGCGAGAAGAGATCGATCACCTGCATATGGACGCCGGCTTGAATCACATCGACGGCCTTCTGCACGAACGTCTCGACCGCCGCGGCCCGGTCCTTGTTGCCTGTCGAAACGATTTCGATCATCGCGATCAGCTCATGTCCGGGAGCATGACGAACGGCAAGCCGTAGCTGGGTTCGCTGGTAATGGAACGTGTCGTCAGCCTGCATGACGCGGGCGACACTCGGAGGCACCTTCGCGACATCAAGGCCAGCCGGCGGAACCTCGGGAGGAGGGCAGGCTGTTTTGCGCGGCTCCATCAACGAGTAAACCGGAGGGTAAGACCCCGTTATTCAGACCTTCCGAGAGGTGCGTGAAATACGCACGTTGGAAGTCGTGGAAGACATTGACGCCAACGCTGGTCCAGTCATGCACCGGCATCGCTCAACCTCCGATTCCAGTTTAGCACTTCGCCGAACCGGAAACAGACGCACCTCGGTTGCGTGAAGCAACCGGGGTGTCGTGTGTCATTCAGCATTGCATGCACCGGACGGCTGTGCCCTCCGCCCGCCTATCGCTTCGGCCGAAAGTAGTGCGTCGCCTGGCCGAAGATCGCTTCGCCCGATTCCATCATCGTCTCCGACAGCGTCGGATGGGCATGGATCGTGTCGGCGACGTCACGGGCCACCGCGGCCATCTCGACGGCGAGCGTGCCCTCGGCGATCAGTTCGCCGGCGCCGGCACCGACGATGCCGACGCCTAAGATTCGCTCGGTTTCGGGATCGCAGATCAGCTTCGTCAGTCCGTCGAGGCGATCGATCGTTTGGGCGCGACCGCTGGCGGCCCACGGGAACTTCGCGACTTTGACCTTGCGGCCCTGCTTCTCGGCCTCGGTCTCCGAGAGGCCGACCCAGGCGATCTCTGGATCGGTGAACACGACGGCGGGGATGCCGACGTTGTCGAACTCGCTCGGCTCGCCGAGCAAAGTCGCGACCGCCACCTTGGCTTCGCGGGTCGCCTTGTGAGCCAACATCGGCTCGCCGGCCACGTCGCCGATCGCGAGAATATCCGGATCGGCGGTCTGCATCCGGCGATCCACTTTCACATGGCCCCGCTGATCGACCTCCGCCTTCGTGTTTTCGAGGCCGATACCCTTCCCGTTCGGCAAGCGGCCGATCGCGATGAGCACTCGATCGAAGACTTGCGTGGCGGGCGCTCCCTTTTCGACGGCCTTGCCGGAGACGGTGACGGCGATGCCCTCCTTCTTCGCTTCGAGCTTCTCGACCTTCGTGTCGAGGTGAATCGCCTCGAACTCCTTTTCCAGACGCGTCTGCAAGGGCTTCACGAGATCACGGTCGGCACCGGGCAACAGGCCGCCCGTCATTTCGACGACCGTGACCCTGGAGCCGAGCGCGGCATACACGGTTCCCATCTCCAAGCCGATGTAGCCGCCGCCGATCACGAGGAACTTCTTGGGCACGTCGGGCAGGTCGAGCGCCCCCGTCGAGGTCATCACCCGTTTGTCGCCGATGTCGAAGATCGGCGGCATCGTGGGACGCGAACCGACCGCGACGATGCACTTCTTGAACTTGAGTTGCTCGGTGGAGCCGTCCGGCTTCTGAAGATTCAGCGTGTGCGAGTCGACGAACGTGCCGCGGGCCTGCACGATCTTGACGCCGCGGCCCTTGGCGAGCTGCCCGACGCCGCCGGTGAGCTTGGTGACGACGCCGTTCTTGAACTGACGCAGCTTGTCGAGGTCGAGCTTCGGTTCGTTGAACGTCAGACCCCAGTGCGAGGCCTCTTTGGCTTCGTGGATCAGCTTGGCGACGTGCAGCAGTGCCTTCGAGGGAATGCAGCCGACTCGCAGGCAGACTCCGCCCGGCTGCGCGTTTTCATCGACAAGCACGACTTTCAAGCCATGGTCGGCGGCATCAAAAGCCGCCGGATAGCCGCCCGGTCCTCCACCCAAAACGACGAGATCGACGACGTCTTTGCCATCGACTTTGACGTCGTGGATCGATTCGGCGTGCGTTTGCGTGGCCGTCCGCTGGCTGGCGGAGGGCGTCGCCTTGGCCCCGCCTTCGCGAGGCGAAGGCGGCTTCGCTGCGGCTTCCTGGGCTGGCTTCCGCTCTTTCGCCTCCGGCTTCTCGCTTCTGGCCTCTTTTCCTCCCCCTGACCCCTGACCCCCGGCCCCTGACCCCTCGGAGGGCCCACGCGCTCCGCTCGCCTTCGCTTCGGCCTTACCGTCGCCAGAGTCTTCGATCGTCAGCAGCGTCGCGCCGATCGGAACCGTGTCGCCTTCCTTGACGTGCACCTTCAGAATTTTGCCGCCGAAGGGGCATTCGACCGGGGCGACGGCCTTGTCGGTCTCGACCTCCATCACGACCTGATCGGCCTCGATCACGTCGCCTTCGGCGACCATGACCTCGGAGATATCGGCCTCGCCGACCCCTTCGGAAACTTCCGGCAGCTTGAACTCTTTCGCCATCACGCGATCCCATCATCGGCACGCACCGCCCGCGGTCCGTCGTGCCCATTGAAAGCTCAGTGTTGAAACGCCGGGGAATCATACGGTTAGAGGCGACGATTTTCAGCGGAGACGAAATCGAGTCTCTTCAGAGCCTCGCCTGCAACGCAATCTGGCGAGAATGCAGAGCTACCGAAACGCCCCCTTCACCTGCGGGTCGTTGAGCGTGATCAGCGACCAGATGCCGACCGGCATGCCGAACATGCAGCAGACGTTGCAGGGGATCACCGCCATGATCGCCGCGGTGAGGGCGAAGCCCCACGACTCCAGCCGGCGCATCTTGAGAGCGCCGTAGATAATAATACCGCCCACGGCGAACGCCCACAGCGAGCCGACTCCGTACATGATCGCGCCGAAGATGCGTTCCTCGGGGGAGTCGAAGTCGTCGATGTCGGCGAAGAGGATCACGCCGGCGAGGCACAATTGCATGAGGCCGCCGAGAAGGGCGAGTCCTCCCACGAGCATCAACGCGATCGATGGGATTTCCAGCCGTTCCGCCGCCCAGCCGCGGTCCGCGCGTAACACCGGCGCACCGGCAGGATGCCCTTCCCTGACCACGGTGCCGCACGATGGGCAGACGACTTCATGAGCGACACCGAAATCGTCCTCCGAGCGGAAGGCGTGGCCGCACATCGGGCAGGTGTGATTCATCTCTGTTCCTTGGGCGAGGGAGCATCACACGATAACCGAGAAGGTCATCGTGCGCCGCAGGTCACATACACAACATGAGCCAAGGGCTGACGCCCCGGCCCGCCAAGAAGTAACGACCTCTGACAAAGCCGTCACTGCCCTGAAGCGGCTCATGAATCCGATCCCCCTCTCCCTGGGGAGAGGGGACAGGGGTGAGGGGATGCCTTGCCGCTTCATCCCCGTCTTTTTCAGGGCTCGACGACCGTCT
>JACCRE010000219.1 GCA_013813775.1 Planctomycetaceae bacterium | reverse complement strand
GGTCAGCGGTTCCTGATGGCTCGTCGACTCGTGGAAAGCGGCGTGCGTTTCGTGACGCTCACCTACGGCGGCTGGGACCTTCACGGCGGTATCGTCGCGGGAACGAAGAACCAGCTTCCGCAGTTCGACCAGGCGTATGCGGCGCTGCTGACCGACCTGCAAACTCGCGGGCTACTCGACACAACGCTCATCATGATTTCGAGCGAGTTCGGCCGCACGCCGAAGATCAACGCGACGGCCGGCCGCGACCACTGGCCGAAGGTGTTCAGCGTGGTGATGGCCGGCGGCGGGCTGAAGCGCGGCGTCGTCTACGGCACGTCGAACTCGACGGCCAGCGAGCCCGAAAATGACCCGCTCACCGTCGAGGACTGGGCGACCACGATGTACCACTGCATGGGCATCAAGGCCGACAAGGAACTGATGGCCCCCGGCGACCGACCGATCGAAATCGTCGATGGCGGCAAGATCATCGACGCCATCGTCGCGTAGCGTTTGGACCTGCGTGTGCGGCCGGACCGTCCAGCCGCGCACGTGCGATGCCCGCCTGAACCCCTTCCCGAGTCCCGCCTTTCGGGGTTCCACCATGCCGCAGCGCCGTCACATGACTCATATGATTTGCCGATTCACCGCCGTGTTTGCGGTGGTGGCTGTTTCCTCATTGGCGCATGCCGCCGATCCGCGTTTGAGCGTCGTGGTGCCTCGCGGCATGCAGCGTGGCACCGAAGCCGTCGTCAACTTCCGCGGCGCGCGTCTCAAAGATGCGCAGGAGATCTTCTTCTACGATCCCGGCATTGAAGTCGTGAAGATCGAGCCGGCGGAAGACGGCAACAGTGCGAACGTCACCTTGAAAGCGGCACCCGATTGCCGTCTCGGCGAGCACGAGGTGCAGGTTCGCTGTGCGAGTGGTGTCAGCGAGTTTCGCACGTTCTGGATCGGCGCTCTTCCCGAATTGGCCGAGCAGGAGCCGAACAACGAGTTCGACAAGCCCCAGCCGATCACCTTGAACACGACGGTGACCGGCATCGTCGAAAGCGAGGACGTCGATTACTTCACCGTCGAGGCGAAAAAGGGCCAGCGAATCAACGTCGAGATCGAAGGTCTGCGGCTCGGCACGCAGATCGACAGCCGTTTCGACCCGTACGTCGCGATCCTGAATCAGGACCGCTTCGAGCTTTCAGTCGCCGACGATACTCCGCTCGTGAACCAGGACAGCGTGGCCTCGCTGATCGCCCCCGAAGACGGCCGCTACGTGATTCAGGTCCGCGACGGTTCCTACCAGGGCAACGGGAACTGCTTCTACCGGATGCACGTGGGCGAGTTCCCTCGACCGCTCGCCGTCTACCCCGCGGGCGGCCCGGTCGGACAAGAGACCGAGGTGACGTTCATCGGCGACCCCGCCGGTGCATTGACGCACAAGGTGACTCCGCCCGCCGATCCGAAAACTCCGTTCCTGCTCATTCCCGAGCAGAACGGGCAGATCGCACCGTCGGCGAATCCCTTCCGCGTTTCGCCGTTTGCCAACGTGCTCGAACAGGAGCCGAATGGCGAGCCGGCGAAGGCCAGCGGACCGGCCTCTCCCGCGCCCATCGCTCTGAACGGCGTGCTCGAGGACGAGAAGGACACCGACTTCATCAAGTTCGCCGGCACGAAAGGGCAGAACCTGCGCATCGAGTGTTATGCCCGTAGGTTGCGGACCCCGATCGACCCGGTGCTCTCGATTCACAAGGCCGACGGCGGACAGCTCGCCGCGAACGATGACAACGGCGGTCCCGACGCGGGTCTCGATTTCACGGTCCCCGAAGACGGCGAGTATCTGGTCGGCGTCCGAGATCACTTGTCGCGATCGGGGCCGGAGTACGTCTATCGAGTCGAGATCATTCCGCAGCAACCCGAACTCACCCTGTCGATTCCGCGCGTGCAGCAGTACGAGCAAACGCGACAACAGATCGTGATTCCGCGTGGCGGTCGCTTCGGCACGCTCGTCAACGCCGCGCGTAAGAACTTCGGCGGCAAGATCGTGCTCGAAACCGATCGACTTCCGCCCGGCGTGACGATGATCGCCGAGCCGATGGCCGAGAACCTCTCGTCGATGCCGGTGTTGTTCGAAGCCGCGCTCGATGCACCGCTCGGCGGCTTCCTCGTCGACCTCAAGGGCTTCAAAGATGACAACCGCGAGATCAACGGCCGGTTCTCGAACACCGCCGACATGATGCGGTATCAGAACCAGGAAATGCTGTGGACGACGACGGTCGATCGCCTGCCGGTGGCCGTCGCCGAAAAGCTGCCCTACTCGATCGAGATCGTCGAACCGAAGGTGCCGCTCGTCCGCAACGGCTCGATGAACCTGAAGATCATCGCGAAGCGCGACGAAGGCTTCACGAAGCCGATCACGATCGAGTTTCCGTTCCGACCGCCGGGAGTGGGCACGCTGCCGAATGTGCAGATTCCGGAAGGGCAAAACGAGGTGATGTACCCGCTCAACGCCGACGGCAATGCGCAGGTCGCCTCGTGGAAGGTGTATGCGGTCGGCCTGTCGGACGTCGGCGGGATGGGGCTGTCGGCATCGCCGTTCGCGAAGCTCGACATCGCGGATAACTACTTGAACATGGCTCCCGAACGCGCGGCCGTTGTGCAGGCGCAGCCCACCGAGGTCTACGCCAAGCTCGAAATCAAAACGCCGTTCGAGGGAACGGCGACCGCTGTCTTGCTCGGCCTGCCGAATAAAGTCGTCGCCGAGCCGGTGCAGATCACCAAAGACACGGCCGACGTGCGGTTCAAGGTCACCACCGATGCGGAAAGCCCCGTGGGTCGGCATCAAGGGCTATTCGCCCAGGTGACGATTCCGCTGAACGGCGAAGAGATGGTGCATCGCGCCGCGGGTGTCGAACTGCGGATCGACGCACCGCCGCCGGTGCCGAAAGAACCCGAACCGAAGCCTGCGGAACCACCGATGCCGGTGGCTCAGCCGGACAAACCGCCCGAGAAGCCGCTCAGCCGGCTCGAACAGCTTCGTCTCGAAGCGAAACAGCGTCTCGAGCAGGGCAAGACACCGTAAGAGGGCGATCGCCAGGCCGCTCGAAGCGGCGATCGGACGTGAAGCACTTCTTTTCTGTTGT
Organism: Planctomycetaceae bacterium; assembly: GCA_013813775.1. Taxonomy (GTDB): domain Bacteria; phylum Planctomycetota; class Planctomycetia; order Planctomycetales; family Planctomycetaceae; genus JACCRE01. The sequence continues at coordinate 7,628 of JACCRE010000219.1, read as the reverse complement.
GAATGATCCACCGGAAGGCGGAATGATGAACGGAATGATTCGCTTCGCGAGCTTGTTCGGAGCCGCTCTGCTGGCGACTCCGGCGTTCGCCGACTCGCCGCTCGTCGAGTTGCGCGTCTATCCCACGGACGTGCAGCTCAACACGTCGCGCGACCGCCAATCCTACGTCGTGCAGGCCGTCTACGAGGACGGCATCACCCGCGACGTGACCGACGAGGCGCAGGTCGCGATCGCGAACGCCGCGCTGGTGCGTCACGAGAATCACACGCTGTATCCCGCCGCCGACGGTTCGACGGAAATGTCGGTCACCTTCGGGGACAAATCGGTGAAGGCCCCGGTGACCGTCGCCGCGGCAGTGACCGACCGCCCGATCAGTTTCCGGCTCGACGTGATGCCAGTTTTCATGAAGTCGAGCTGCAATAACGGCGCGTGCCACGGTGCCGCACGTGGCAAGGACGGCTTCCGCCTGTCGCTGTTCGGCTTCGATCCACAAGGCGACTATCACCGGCTCACTCGCGAGATCAGCGGGCGACGCATCAATCTCGCCGTGCCGGAGTCGAGCTTGATGATCGAGAAGTCCGTCGGAGCCGTGCCGCACACCGGCGGCAAGCGTTTCGAGACCGACAGCGAGTACAACCAGACGCTGGTGCGCTGGATCGTGTCGGGAGCCCTAAACGATGCCGACCCCGCCGCGGTTCCGGCAGTCGTGAGCCTTGAGCTTTATCCCAAAGACGCCGTGCTCGACGGCGAGGGCGCGAAGCAACGCTTGACGGTGCGGGCGAAGTATTCCGACGGCACCGACCGCGACGTGACGAACCTCGCGTACTTCATGACGAACAACGAGACGTCGGCCGCGATCTCGCAGGAAGGCGAAGTCACCGCCGGCACCCGCGGCGAAGCCTTTGTCATGGCCCGTTTCGGAACCCATACCGTCGGCTCGCACTTCATCGTGCTGCCGAAGGGCCTGCAATTCACCTGGCCGAATCCGCCGACGAACAACTACATCGACGAACTCGTCAACGCGAAGCTCCGCAAGCTGCGGATGACGCCCTCGGAAGTCTGCACCGACGAAGAGTTCATCCGTCGGTCCTTCCTCGACGTCATCGGCAAGCTGCCGACGGTCGAAGAGCATCAGACGTTCATGGCCGATAGCTCGCCCGACAAGCGGGCGAAGCTCATCGACGACCTGCTGTCGCGCAAAGAGTTCACCGAGCTGTGGGTCATGAAATGGGCCGAATTGCTCGCGATGCGTTCGAGCAACGAGGTCAGCTACAAGTCGATGCTGCTCTACTACAACTGGTTGCAGGAGCAGATCGCCAGCAACGTGCCCATGGACGACATGGTGCGCGAACTGCTCGGCAGCAAGGGCGGCACGTTCACCAGCCCCGCCACGAACTACTATCAGGTCGAGCGCGACACGCTGAAAACTGCCGAAAACGTCGCCCAGGTCTTCATGGGCATGCGGATTCAATGCACGCAGTGCCACAATCATCCGTTCGATCGTTGGACGATGGATGACTACTACGGCTTCTCGGCCTTCTTCAGTCAGATCGGCCGAAAACGCGGCGAAGATCCGCGGGAGCTGATCATCTTCAATTCCGGCGGCGGCGAGGTGAATCATCCGGTGGACGGACGCGTGATGGCGCCCAAATTCCTCGGCGGCGCGACGCCCGACCTCGCCGGCCGGGATCGGCGCGAGGTCGTCGCCGAATGGCTCGTCTCCAACGAAAACCCCTACTTCGCGACGAACCTCGCGAACATCGTTTGGGCGCACTTCCTGGGGCAGGGCATCATCGAGCAGGTCGACGACGTGCGGGTGAGCAACCCGGCGTCGAATCCGGAGTTGCTCGAAGCGCTCGGCAAGAAGTTCGTCGAATACGACTACGACTTCAAGCGGATCGTCAAGGACATCTGCACGTCGCTCGCCTACCAGCGATCGACGAAGGCGAACGAATCGAATGCGGCCGACACGCGGAACTTCGCGAAGGCGGATCTGCGTCGAATCCGGGCGGAAGTGCTGCTCGACTGCATCACGCAGGTCACCGACACGCAGGACGACTTCCTCGGTCTGCCGAAGGGCGCGCGTGCCGTACAGATCGCCGATGGCAACACGAGTTCCTACTTTCTGACGACCTTCGGCCGTGCGACCCGCACGACCGTTTGCTCGTGCGAGGTGAAAGTCGAACCGAACCTGTCGCAGGCGTTGCACTTGCTCAACGGCGACACCGTCAATGCTAAGGTGAAGCAGGGCGGACTCGTGCCGCGACTGCTCAAGGAAGGCAAAGCGCCTCGCGACGTCTTTGCCGACCTGACGATTCGCTCGTTCTGTCGCGTGCCGACCGAACAGGAATACGCCGCCCTCGACGCGGCCCTGGCTGTCGAAGGAGCCAAGCCCGAGCAAGTCCTCGAAGACTTCCTGTGGGCGCTGCTCAACAGCCGCGAGTTTTTGTTCAACCACTGAATTGACTGAACCGTTCAACGTGCCGTCACGACGCCGGCGACCGCTTGCCGGCTCCTGAATGAGGACACGCGATGCGACCTTTTTCGATTTTGATGTCACTTTCCGTCGCGCTGCTTTCGAGCGCGGCGGTTGCCGAAGAGCCGGCCGCCCCAACACCGCCGAAGGTGACGTACGACGATCACGTGAAGGCGATTTTCCGCGCGAAGTGCGCGAACTGCCATAACACCGACAAGAAGGTCGCCGGCCTCGATCTGACGAATTACACGTCGATGATGCAGGGCGGCGGCTCGGGCGCGGCGATCGAAGGCGGAGATGCGTCTGCGAGCTATCTGTGGATGGTCGTCTCGCACGAGACCGAACCGTACATGCCGCCGAACTCGCCGAAGCTCGACGACGCGACGCTGGCGGTGATCAAGGAATGGATCGACCTTGGCGCCCCCGAGAATTCCGGCAGCAAGGTCGCGAAGAAGAAGTCAGCCGACCTTTCTCTGTCGGGCGTGCCGACCGGCAAGCCGGAAGGCCCTCCGCCGATGCCGCCGCGGCTCCCTCTGGAGCCGGCCCGCTATACGCCCCGCGCCGATGCGATCACGGCACTCGCATCGTCTCCGTGGGCGCCGCTCGTCGCCGTCGGCGGCTACAACCAGGTCTTGCTGTATAACGCTCAGTCCCTCGAATTGGCGGGCGTGCTGCCGTTTCCGGAAGGCGTGCCGCAGGTGCTGCGATTCAGCCGCAACGGCAAGCTGTTGCTCGCAGGTGGCGGCCGAGGCGCGTATCAAGGCTTGTGCGTCGTCTGGGACGTGACGACCGGCGAGCGTATCGCCGAGGTCGGCGATGAGACCGACGCCGTGCTGGCCGCCGACATCAGCCCGGACCAGAAGCTCGTCGCGCTCGGGGGATCGAACAAGAAGGTCAAGGTCTACTCGACCGAGACCGGCGAGATGCTGTACGAGCTCAAGAAGCACACCGAGTGGGTGTACGCTCTCGAGTTCAGCCCCGATAACGTGCTGCTGGCCTCGGCCGACCGGAACGGCGGCCTGTACGTGTGGGAAGCTCTCAGCGGGAATGAATTCCTCGTGCTCGATGGCCACAAAACGGCGGTGAACGCCGTCTCGTGGCGTCCCGATTCCAACTTGCTCGCTTCGTGTGACGATGAAGGCCAGATTCGCCTCTGGGAGATGGAAAACGGCAAGACCGTCAAGAATTGGGGCGCGCACGGCGGCGGTGCGAAAGCCGTCGAGTTCGCCCGCGACGGTCGGCTCGTGTCCTGCGGCGTCGATCGTACGGCGAAGCTCTGGGCGGCCGACGGAAATCAGCAGCATGCCTTCTCGGCGTTCAATGACGTGTCGCTGGACGTGACGTACGTCGCCGAAGGCGATCGAGTCGTCAGCGGCGATTGGACGGGCGAGATCCGCGTCTGGAACGCCGCCGATGGAGCGCAGGTCGGAACGCTGGCCGCCAATCCGCCGACGATTCAGATGCGAATCGACCAGGCCGCGGTGGCGGCCGCCGCCGCGAAGCAACAGCATGACGCCGCTGCCGGCGTGTTCGCGGCCGCCGACGGAGCGATGAAAGGCGCCGAAGCCACACTGGCGAAGATGAAGGCCGACGTCGCCGCGGCCGAGGCGGCGAAGGCCGCCGCGGAAGAAAGGGCGAAGCCGCTCGCCGAGCAGGTCGCCATGCTTCAGGGCGAACAGGCGAAAGCCCTGGAGACGGCCAAGCGATTGGAAACCGCCGTCGCGTCGCTTGCGTCCGCAACAGAGCAGGTCAAGGCGGCCGCGAAGCTCGACGGCGATTCTGCCGATCTCGCAATCGCCGCGTCGGGCCTCGAAACGGCGCTGGCCGCTCGGTCGGCACAAGTCACGGCTCAGAAAACCGCCGCCGAGTCGGCGAGCCAGCAACTCGCCCCGATGACGAAAGAGCTGGAGGCGGCGCAGGCCGCCTCGGCGGTGGCCGCCCAAAGCATCGCGAGCCTCAGCCAGCAACTGCCCGCGCTCGAACAGTCGCTCAAGGCGTCGCAAGAGCAACTGGCAGCCGCGCAGAAGACGATGAGCGACGCGCAGGCCGGTCTTGCGGCTTCGGAAGCCAGCGTCAAGCGCTGGCAGGACGAGCTCGCGTTCGCGCATAAGGCCGACAACGCACAAGCTGCGGTGTCGCAGTAACTGCCTCTTCGGAAAGCCTGCGGCTCGGTTTGCAGAGCACCTGCGGAAATACCGCGGGCCGCGACGGTCGAATCACGCGAAACGCACCCCCGTTCGCTTCGGCGCTCGCCGCCACGGCCCGCGATGTCTCGGGTGCCGCTCATGCCCGCTGTCTGCGAGCGGGCCCGTAAGGCGTGCCTCAAGCGTAGGTCATCTTGCGCGGCGGTGATCGACCAAACGCGGAATCTTGAATCGATTTCGCGCGGGAAATGACTGCGGGCGGTCGCCGCGCCGTGATGTCGCTACAACCGCTGCCATCGCTTCTTGCGTGGTTCTATACACAGTGCGGTCAGATGAGACCATTCCGCGGTCTCAAATGCGAAAAGCCCCCGCCGGCCTTTCGGCCGGCGGGGGCGATGGACGGTGATCGAGAATCTCGATCGCGTCGAATCTGCACCGTTCGCCGTGGGTGGGTTGCGAACGGGCTGGCCGAAATGTTTCCGCGGGGTGGGTGGGATGGTTCGCGGAAGCGTTCCGGCTCGGGCAGCAGTGCGCGAACTCTCTTGCGAGAGGCGAATGTCAATTGTGGAGGTTTTCGCGTCGTGCCTCACTTCAGTGATGGAGACAGAAGCAGACGCGGTGCCAAAGGGTTCTCTGGAGAGGGAAATTCTTTCAGTGACGTGAACATCGCGATAACGCCTGCATTTCCTGGGCGTCGGCGACCACTCACTGCTCCGTGCGGCCGCGCGACATGTGTTCGCCGCGTGGTCGAAAAGCGACGCCCTGTTGACGTCGCGGCCGATGAAATGCGCAACGTCAACATTACCAGCACTTAAGCTCGATGTTGCTCCTCGGCAACGTGGCAACGTGCCCATGGTTGCCAGACCTGGCGTGGCCGTATAGGGTTTGAGCGAAGGCTCCTCCGACTGCGCCGGCTTCGACCGCGCTCGATCATGCCGAATGAAACGCTCCGCCGACAGATCGTGGTCGAGGCGGCCCGACTGGTGGCGAACCGCCAGGACGATGACTACTTCCGCGTGATTCGAAAGGCTGCCCGCCGGGTCTGCGCCGGGCGCGTGCCGAGGGCCGATCTACCCTCTCCGCGGGAATTGCACGCCGAACTTCAGCGAGCCTCGGTCCGCCTCGACGAAGGTCTTGCGCCGACGCCGTACCTGTTCGATCCGCTGTTCGTGTTCGACGAAAGCGATGCCGACGATTCGTTCGAATCGGCGGTCGATCGCTTCGCCGTCTATCGGGCGCTGCTCCTGCCCCTTTCGCAGGTTCACCTGAGCAGGAAATCGCATCCCGAGCGCGACGCCCTGTATCACAGCCTGCAGGTCTACGTGCTCGGTCGCGACGAATTGCCCTACGACGAGGAGTTTCAGACGGCGGCATTGCTGCACGACGTCGGCAAGGGCATCGACCCGAAGGACCACGTCGGAGCCGCGCTCGACGCCCTCGACGGATTCATCACCGACCGCACCGCCTGGCTCATCGAGCATCACGACGACGCACATCGACTTCGCGAGCGAACGCTCGGCAGCCGCGCGCGACGACGCCTGCAGGCGACCGAGGATTTCGAGACGCTCGAATTGCTCGCCGACTGCGACCGCCGGGGCCGCGTCGTCGGCATGCAGGTGCCGGACGTCGAGGACGCTCTCGAACAGATCCGGCAGCTCGCTTCCAGCGACGAATAGCCTCGAACTCACTTCGCATTCTTGAGAAATGCGACAAGATCGGCGAGTTCCTGGGGCGTCAATTGCTTGTCGAGCCCAGCGGGCATGATCGAGATGGTTCCGGGCCGCATCTCTTCGACGTCTTCGCGAGGAATTACCACAGTCTTATCCGCGGCGGTCGCCAGCGTGAGCGTGTCGCCGTCTTCATCACGCGGAACGCCGCTGTGGACCTGCCCGGCCTTCGTCAGCACGACCACGGGCTCGTAGCTTCTGACGAAACTCGCGCTGGGATAAAGGATCGCCTCGAGCAGATCCCGTTCATTGCGAATCTGGCCGATGCGTGTGAGATCGGGGCCGACAGTCCCTCCGAGATAGCCGATCGCATGACACGACGAGCAGACGGCCTTGCTGGATTGAAACACGGTCTGACCGCGGCGTGCGTCGCCGGTGCCCACGGCATCGAGCAGTTGTTCCAGCTTCGCTGCGCGTTCTTCGGCATCGGCCTGGGGCCGCTCCAGCAGCGGTCGCGCGGCTTCCGCCACCGCGGCATCGAATTTTGAAAACGCGAGGCGAAGCTTCTCGGGCACGAGCCCATCCACGGCATCGCTGTCGAGGAGCGACCTCGCGAGACGCTGTCCGGTTTCCGCATCCGACGATTTCGCGAAGACCGGCAGCAGCCGGTCGAGTTCCATCGGCCCCAGATCCGCCGCAAGCCCGGCGAGTCGTCGGAATTGCTCGTTTGTCAGAGCCGCGACTGACGCAACATCGACGGCGAACAATCGATCGGCCACTGGGGTTTCGGGGGCGAGGTGCGCCAACAGAAATTCGAACAAGTCAGGCGGCAATGGTCGATTTTCGGACACCGCTCGCAATGCGCGAAGCCGCGTGCTGTCGACATGAGTCGTCACTCCCGCGACGCGGGCCAAGGCGAGCCGCAGGCCTTCCGCATCGCCATCGATCTTTTCGGCCGTCGTACCAGCGGCGACCGCCAGCGAAACGTCCTCGGAATCCCGGCTGTCGAGCGCGGCGATCAAGGCATCGGTCCAGTGTGCAGGCAATCGATTGACCTCCGTCGCGGCCATCGCTTGTAGCGCGATGCGACGTGAGCCTGCCGATCGGATCTGACGCGCTGTCTGGGCGAGAAGCTCGCTCACCGCGGGCCGACGAGCGAAACGAGTTGCGAGCTGCAGCAGGTCCGACTGCTCATTCTCCTTCAGTTTGGGGCGTTCTAGTATTACAGTTGTATTTCCCTCTTGGGGCTACCGCGGGTCCTGTAGTGACAAGCTTGGGCGAGGGCTTGATGGCGCCGCCTCCAGAGAGAGCGGGCAAGAGTCCGTTCCTGATCCAAGACGC
>JACCRE010000218.1 GCA_013813775.1 Planctomycetaceae bacterium | reverse complement strand
GCGTCTTGGATCAGGAACGGACTCTTGCCCGCTCTCTCTGGAGGCGGCGCCATCAAGCCCTCGCCCAAGCTTGTCACTACAGGACCCGCGGTAGCCCCAAGAGGGAAATACAACTGTAATACTAGACGCCCTCAGCGACGCCCTACAACCGACCGCATTCGCCCAACTCGCTCCAGCAGAACACCACACACTCCACACTCCAAAAAACTCACAGCCTCGGAGTGTCGGGCCACATTAAGAGCGATCAGCGATTTTCAGGCACGAGCATCTGGGGATCGTCGATGACGAGATAGTGTCCGTGATCGGCCGTCACGATCATGACCGTCTCGTCCCAACCGCGATGTCGTTCGACCCAGTCGGTCAATGTCTTCACCGCTTCGTCGCCCGAGAGCACCGCTCCGACGGCGGCGTCGAGATTGTTGTCGTGTTTGGCCCAATCGACGTCGCCGGCTTCCACCATCAGCCAGAAACCCTCCGGATCTTTTTCGAGGACCGTGAGCGCGGCCGTGGTCATTTCGGCGAGCGTCGGATTCTCGATCACGTCGGCTTCCGTATAGCTCAGGTCGCGGGTCTTCCAGCCGGGGGCCGGCTTGTAGTCGCCGTGTGAGCCTTGAAATGGAAGGTTGCCCCCCTCGGCTCCGTAGAAGCCGAACAGCCGCTTGCCCGTGCTCGCGGCCTCTTTGGCGGCTTGTCGGAGCCGCTCGCCACCATCGACGCCGGCCTCACGCTGCGCGACGAGATACTTGCCGCCGTTCTCGATATCGATCGCCTTGAGTTCCTCTTCTGGAAGATAGGGATTTCCGGGAACGAAGTTTTTGCCCTGTCCGCCGTCTTTCTCCTTCTCCATGCCGGCTCCGCCGCCGAGGAGCACATCGACGCCCGGCAGCGGCTGCGGATGAGCGACGCTCGGCAAGCCGAGCAGATCGCGGGCGAGATCCTGATAGTCGTCGCGATGGACGTTATGTGCGTAAGCGGCCGCCGGTGTGGCGTGGCTGATCGTCACACTGGTGACGACGCCCACCGCCATCCCCTTCTGCTGAGCGAGATGAGCGGCCGTGACCACCGGCGTCCCCGTGGGATCGACATTGATCGAATCGTTATAGGTCTTGATGCCGGCGGTCATGCTCGTGGCCGAGCTGGCCGAATCGGTGTAGGCATGAACGTCGCCTTGGCCTTCGGTCTTTGCCATGGGGTAGAGCTGATCGTCGGTCGGCTCCCAAGGTGTGAGGCCACCGCGAGCCGGGTCGTATCCGCCGCGAATCTTTCCGCCGGGATTCGAGACCGTCTGGCGATTTACGTCGACGTTCGTCCCCTCGTTGTGAGGGCTGGTGACCATGAAACCGAACTGAGACGTGCCGTGCGCGTCGTAATCCTGCATGTGCAGGCCGGTGCCACGACCGGAATCGTAGCCGACTTTGCCCGACTTCCAGATCGCCGCGGCTCGCGTCGAGACCCAGTCATTGCCGTCGAACACGACGAGGATCACGCGCTTCTTACCGGATTCGAGCGCCGCTTTCTGGATGCGGAAGACGTCGGTCTGATCCATGTATTCCGCATCGGGCGCAACCGTTCTGGTCGGCACGAAGCCGTAGATGTTTCGGACACGCGATTCATCGCGGTACGCGCTGTTCTCGCCGGTGTAGCTCGTGAGATCGATGCCGTCGCCGGCACCCTTCGTGCCGAATGTGTAGACGGGGATCAGTCGATTCGTGTGGGTGGACCAGGAGACGTATTTCGAGGCGTCCGGGCCCCAATGCGCCGCGTCAGAGCGATTCGACTCGACGGCGTTCTTCTGAATCTCAGGCAGGTCGCCAGCGAGGACCGGGGCTTGCAAGACAGTCAGCGGCAAGGACAGCAGTATGCGAGAGAGGAGAGGCATTGATCTCGGTGGAGAGGGTTCGCGGGCGGGTACGGTTCGGCAGGCGACATCCACGTTAGTCGTCGAATTCCGGCCTGTCATCTTAGGCCGAAGAATTCGCCAAAACTCACGGAACCGGCGCTCCGACGAAGGATCGAACCGCCAAGCACAACGATCGTCAAGGAGACGCAAAAATCAAACGACACGGGAAATCCACGCCCAACCGCCGGACTCTTGGTGAACTTCACGGCTCACTCTCTTCGGATCGGCGGTTCAAAATCGCTCAGAGAAGCACTCGCGTCGTCACGACTTACCGATCGCTTCCGAAATCCAGCGGTTTCGGCGTGAGAAGGCCGAGTCGCCAGGGGATGTCGCCGTAGGCTTTGCCCTTCGCGTCTCGGTCGGCGACGCCCTGAAACAGGAATTGCAGGTCATTCGGATCGACCTCGAGTTTTTCATCAGAATCCGCACGCAGCAACTCGCCGTGGCTGATCGCGTCGGTCCAATGCTCGGGCATCTGTTCGACATTCCGCAGCGAGGCAAAGGTTTTGTCCCTGGTGGCCGCCAGCGGTCGCCATTCGCCGTCGAGACGGTCGGCGAGATACGCCTTGTAGTAACGGAAGCCGTGGCCGTGTTCGGCCTCGACGACCGTGAGATAGGCGTCACAACCTTTGAGTCGGTACGTGTGGCTCGCTTCGAAGATGTCGCCTCGCAGAGCGAGCTTCGGCTCCGACCAGCCTTTCGGAAACTGATCGATCGGCGTTTGCGAATGCCACATGTCGCCGTCGTTCGACGTGAAGAACAGGAAGGCCTGCTCGTCGTCGCAAATGACCCAGAAGTCGATCCAGCCTTTGAGATTCGAGGGCTTGTACCCGTAGAGCGGCGTGAACTTGCTCCAGGAGTTCGGATCGGTGATGTCGCTCGTCGTTGCGAACACCGGCTGGTAATGCGGTTCCCAGGCGTCGTCGGCGGCTTGGCAGATCAAGTACCACTTTTTGTGCGGCGTGAAGTAGAAGACCTGCGGGGCGCAAAAATAACCGTCGTGGCAGGTCAGCACATGCTGCTCGGCGGTGGCCGCGTTCTTCCAGTCGGCGAACGAGAGATACACGGTCGAGTGGCTGCGTGTCTTGCCGCGAACTGTGCAGAACAAATGCCACTTGCCGTCGTGGCGCACGATCGACGGATCCTTGATCGAATGCCACGTCTCTCCGTTGATCGTCGTCGGTGCGACGAGGGGCGGCCCTGTCGTCCATCGAAACTCGCCCGTGGCAAGCGTCGTCCCCGACAGGCAATCCGCAGCGGCCTCTTCGGCGGCGTTTGCCACGCCCACGTTCAAGAACAAGGCGACGAGTGCGGTGAACATGCAAAGGCGTGACATGGTTCCTCCAGATCAGGCGGCTGGACTGTTCCGAAAGGGGATGGCGTCGGACGGTTCGCCGGTAAGAGGGTAGGCCGGCGAGAACTCATACCGTGAGGCCCCTCGTATTGAAATCATCCGGAAACCGGGCCCCGCACACATTCTCACACTTCCCACCGCCGGAATGCCGATTTATACTGAGTCTCTCTTGAGACTGAATCTCAACTCGGAACCGCCGAGGTCGCAGTGATCGCTCCCACGCTCGCTCCGCTGCTGCCGCTCGATGCAATGCAAAGCGGCGAATCGGGTTACGTGGCCGACCTCGACGGTCCGCCGGCCGTCGTGAATCGCTTGCAGGAACTGGGACTGCGCGTGGGCGAGCGGATTCGCATGCTCCGGTGTGGTCCGCCCCACCTGTTGCAACTTGGCGAAACGCGACTTTGCTTCCGATCCGAGCCGGGGGTGAGCGTCATCGTCGGCATTTACGAGGCCTGACGTGGCACGCACGCTTACCGGTCTTTCGCGGGGAGAAACAGCCACGATCGCCAGCGTGTCGGGAGACGACGCGATCGCCCTGCGGATTCTGGAAATGGGTCTCACCGACGGCGAAGAAGTCACCTTTCTCGGCTCCGCACCTCTCGGCGACCCGCTGGAGTTCTCGGTGCGGGGCTACCGCATCTCGCTGCGCGCCGCGGAAGCCGAACGGGTGCGGCTCACGACCGAAGAAGTGAGAAGCGAGAACGGCAGCAGTGAGAAGTGGGAATAAAACGCTTTCGCTCCCATTCACCATTCCCCGTTCGCCATTCCCCGTTCGCCCTTCCTTCATGTCGCTTGCCACGCCGACACCGCCGATCGCCACCGAACGGCTCAACGTCGCGCTGATCGGCAATCCGAACACGGGCAAGAGCACGCTGTTCAACGCTTTGGCCGGCATGCAGGCCCGGGTCGGCAACTATCCGGGCGTGACGGTCGAGAAGAAGCTCGGCCACTTCCGCCACGGCAAGCAGTCGGTCACGCTGATCGACTTGCCCGGCACCTACAGCCTATCGCCGCGCACGCCCGATGAAATGGTGAGCGTCGACGTCCTGCTCGGCCGGCAGTCGGACGTACCGCGCCTTGATGCCGTCGTGTGCATCATCGACGCGAGCAATCTGGAGCGCAACCTCTACCTGTTCGGGCAGGTTCGCGAGCTGGGCTTGCCGACGGTGCTGGTGTTGAACATGACCGACGTCGCCGCCGCCCGCGGCGTCTCGATCGATGTGCCGAAGCTTTCCGAGCGACTCGGCGTTCCCGTGGTCGCGATGCAGGCCCATCGGCGGAAGGGGCTCGCGGAGCTCAAAGAAGCGATTCGCGATGTCGCCAAGTCCAAGGCGGCACCGGCTGTGCGCGTCCTGCCGGAAGTGTTTTATCTCGAAGCCGATGCATTGGGCAAGTGGCTCGCCGGTCGGCTGGGCGAATCGCCGCCGCCCTACCTGCGAGAGCGGCTGTTGCTCGACGTCGGTGGCCAGACCGAGCAGGTCTTTCTGAAAAAGGTCGGACCTGAGCTGGCTTCGCAATTGTCTGAAGCCCGCCGACGCTTAGCCGAAGCCGGCTGCCGCCTGCCGTCCGCCGAGCCGATTGCACGCTACCGCTGGGCGAAAGAGCGGCTCGACGGGGTTCTAACGCGATCCTCCACCGAATCGGCGACGGCGAGTGATCGCATCGATCGAATCGTGACGAACCGCGCGTTCGGTCCGGTGATCTTCGCTGCGGTGATGGCGCTGATCTTCATCTCGGTCTACTCGCTCGCCGCACCGCTGATGGATTTCGTCGAGTCGGGACAAGAAGCCGTCGCCGGATTCGTTTCAGGTAGCCTTCAACCGGGACCGCTGCGAAGCCTGCTGGTCGACGGCGTGATCGCGGGCGTGGGCGGCGTGCTGATCTTCCTGCCACAGATCGCGATGCTGTTTCTGTTCATCGCGATCCTCGAAGACTGCGGCTACATGGCCCGCGCGGCCTTCGTGATGGACAAGCTCATGACGCGGCTCGGCCTGTCGGGCAAGAGTTTCGTGCCGCTGATGTCGAGCTTCGCCTGCGCGATTCCCGGCGTGATGGCGACACGGGTCATCGAGAACACGCGCGATCGCATGGTCACGATCCTCATCGCTCCGCTCATGAGCTGTAGCGCGCGGCTGCCCGTTTACACGCTGCTCATCGCCCTCTTCATCCCGGCGTCGCAGCCGGTGAAGCAGGGGCTGGTGTTGTTCGCGATGTATTCGCTGGGCGTGCTCGTCGCGATCCCGATTGCATGGATTCTGAAAAGGACTTGGTTCAAGGGAGAGCCGCCGCCCTTCGTGATGGAATTGCCCGGTTACAAGATTCCGGGCCTGCGGAATGTCGCGTTTCGCGTCTACGACCGCAGCAAGGCCTTCGTGACGCGCGCCGGCACGCTCATCTTCGCGACGAGCGTGCTGGTGTGGGCGGCGGGATACTTTCCCGGCGATCGGGCGAAGCTGCACGCCGTCGAAGCCGAAATCGAATCGCTGGAAGGGCAGGCAAATCCCTCGAAAGAGCGTCTCGAAGAGCTTTCGGAACAACAGAATCTGCTCGCGGGGTCACTGATCGAGCAGAGTTTCCTCGGGCGTGCCGGACACGCGATCGAACCGGTCGTAAAACCGCTCGGCTGGGACTGGCGAATCGGCATTGGAGCCTTGGCAAGCTTTCCGGCGCGCGAAGTCATCGTGGCCACGCTCGGCACGATCTACAGCCTGGGCGGCGACGTCAACGAGGAAAGCGACACGCTGAAAGACGCGTTACGCGATGCCCGCTGGCCCGACGGCCGCAGGATCTACACCGTGCCCGTCGCGCTGAGTGTGATGGTCTTCTTCGCGCTGTGCGCCCAATGCGCGGCGACGCTGATGGTGATCCGCCGCGAAACGAACAGTTGGTTCTGGCCGGCGTTCACGTTCACCTATATGACGGTGCTGGCCTATGTCGGCGCGTTTGCGACATACCAGATCGGAACGCTGATTGTTCGGAACATGTAGCCCGTACAACTCTGACGGTCGGAAGCCTTGCTCTTGACTCCTGTGTTCTGACTCCTCTTCATGGAACTCGCCATCACACTGTTGATCGTCGCACTGGCCGCCGCCGTCGTTGCGCGCCGTAGCTGGCGGCTGTTTCACACCGGCGGCAAAGCCGGCTGCGGCAGCGGCTGCGGGTCGTGCCCGGCGGGTGGTGCGAAGGACTCGAAGGTTGGGAAGCTCGTGTCGCTCGAACTGTCGCCGCTGAAGAAGCGGTAACGGCTCCCGTAGAAGTACCGATCGCAAGTTTTGAAGACAGTGCCCATTCGACGCACGCCTGCAATCACCATAGAATGGCAGAGCTTCCATAGTGCCTTCAGCGGCGAAACAGGCAGCGCGATGGACCATTGGATCGATTGCGAGGCGGTCGAGCGTCATCCGGAAGTCGTGAGCGGCGCTTGGGTGTTTCGAGGAACGCGAGTGCCGGTCGCGGCGCTTTTTGAAAGCCTTCGCGACGACGCCTCGATTCACGACTTTCTCGAATGGTTCCCTGGCATCGAACGATGGCAAATCGATGCGGTGCTTGAGTATGGGGCATCTATCTCCGGCGGGACGCCGGTCCGATGAAGGTGCTTTTCGATCAGGGTGTGCCGGTCCCTCTTCGTCGCCATTTTGCGGGAACCTCGGTCGAAACGGTTTATGAGCGGGGCTGGTCCCGCCTGACGAACGGCGAACTAATCGACCAGGCGGAGCAGGAAGAGTTCGACGTTTTCGTCACAACCGATCAGAAACTTCGGTATCAGCAGAATCTCGCTGGCCGATCGATCGCGATCGTCGTGCTGCTTTCGACCTCGTGGCCGCGAATCCGGCAGCATATCGACGATGTCGTTTCAGCCGCCGCCGGCGTCATGCCAGGCGATTTCGTGGAAATCATCATTTAGGTTTTGACGACGATCGCGGAAGACGGCTGGCACAGGCGACCGGACAGGCTATTCCATGAGGATCGGTGATCCACTACGCTGATACGAAGATCCACCTACCCCTGTCGGCCCGATTCCATGTCATCCTCCGCCGAAGACATCGAAATCATCGCGCTGCAACTGCCGCGAGACCAGCGTGCCCATCTCGCCGAACGTTTGATCGCGAGTCTCGATGACGACTCCGAAATTGAGCAGGCGTGGGCGATCGAGATTCGTCGCCGGGTCGAGCAAATTCGATCAAGAGGCACCGAAACCATCGACGCCGCGATCGTCTTTGAAGAACTCAGGCTACTTACTGGTAATTGGGGCAAATAGCTTTGAATCGACGGGCAGCCGACCGCGACCGTTGGATTCAGCATGAGGCAATCTGTTGCGAGAGCAAAAACTCCTGAAGAATTCGAAAAAAATGATCCAAACGGACTGGCAACCGTTGAATACAGGGTCCAAGGACTTAGTTCGAAGCTCATGAGGTTTTAGTATGGGTCGACTAACCAACAGTTTTGCCGTATTCATGGCGATGACGGCCTTTTTGAGCAATGAAGCAGCATCGCAACCGCCGAGCTACTCCGAAAGTGATTTGATCTCCGTTATCAATGAGATCGAAGGGGTCATCAGCCGCTACGAGCAAAGGATTTATGAGGATAAGTTGCCGTCGACAGAGGCGGTACTTGGAGCCAGCAAGGCCCTTTCGGAAATCTATGATCGGCTGATAATGCAGAGAGCGGACCTATATCGCCAGACGGTTCTACCGCGCGAGACGGGTGAAGAGTTCACCGAAATTGGCACTACCGTAAATGGACAAGAAGAACAGATTTCGCGGGAAATCACGATTACTCCCCCTGCATCAGGGATGGTAGCCACAGATCTGCGGATCGATTGGCGCAAGACCAGCGGAGAAGACAGGCGAATTCGGCCTACTTCGGCTGTAAAGAGCGACGGCACGGCGCTCTTTAAAATGACTCTTATCGAGCCCGATGCAATCGAAAAGAACCCGAGGGTCTTCTTTAAGGGAAGTGCGGTTTTCAGGTTCACCGATGCTGCGGCTCGCGAATCAGCGAAACTTGACGTGGAGGATCTCCGCCAACGTGCGGAACACCGCGTGGGCGACGTTGCATCGCGCCTGCGAGCAAAGGAGTCACTGCGGCTCGAGCGAGAAGCTCTGGCGGAGGCGAAACGAACAGAAGAATTGAAAAACGAAAGAGCAGGGCGTGCGGAGGTACTACGGCAAAACCAAGAGCGTGTTCGCGAGAATTGGCGGCAACTTTTCAATACTGTAGTCGCGATAATTTGTGCGATCTTCGGCGGTGCCGGACTGTCGATCATCTACATGCTGAGAAAGTCGCGGCGAACACCGAACGGTAGAAAAGCTGGTCCTCCACCCGTTGCAGCTGGATGACAATTCGACCGCGGAATTGTCATTTCTTGCGAGGTAGTCTTCGCCGGCCAGTGATCAACGCCACGGTCACGCTGTTGCGTCCTAAACGATGCGGCTGCCCTCTATAACTCTTTGAAAGCGTGATCGCGTCGTCTCCAGGAGTTGGATTTCATCTCGATTCGAGCACAGCGACGCATTCAAGTCCCGACGCAGCGATTCTGCCACGATTTCGTCCTCACGCCATCACATCGTAAATCACCCGCCCTCCCGACAGCGGCAACGGGCGGTCGAGGGCGTCGCGGATTTCCGTCTCGGGATCGATGCCCATCAGGGCGTAGATCGTCGCCGAGAGGTCGTCGGGCGTGACGGGATCGGTGTCGGGGTAGGCGCCGCTTTTGTCGCTCTTGCCGTAGAGGAAGCCCTTCTTCACGCCGCCGCCGGCGAGGAGCGCGGTGTAGCACCGCGGCCAGTGGTCGCGGCTGACGTTGCCGTTGATCTTGGGCGTGCGGCCGAACTCGCCGACCCACACGACGAGCGTGCTGTCGAGCAGGCCGCGCTGCTCCAGATCGTTGAGCAGCGTCGGAAGCGTCTGGTCGGTAATCGGCAGATGTCGCTTGTGCAGGATCTCGTACTGGCGCGTGTCATTGAAGCCGTGCGTGTCCCACCCGCCGGAATCTGTTTTCTGTCCGCCGATGCTCTGGTCGAAATAGACGTTGATGAAGCTCACGCCGGCTTCGGCGAGGCGACGCGCGAGCAGGCAGCTTTGCCCGTAGGTCGTGCGGCCATAGGCTTCGCGAAGCTCGTTCGGCTCTTTGCTCAGGTCGAAGGCCTCGCGCACCTTCGGGCTGTCGAGCATGCCGATCGCCTTCTCGTAATAGGCGTCGAGCCCGCGGGCTTCGGCGGAGTATTCAAGCATTCGCGACTGCTTGTTGATGAGCTTCTGCAACTCACGGCGATTCGCGAGACGTTCCATCGTCATCCCGGCCGGCAGCGACAACTCGGGCAGCTTGAAGTCGTCGCGGTTGGGGTCTTCGAGAATCAGCAGCGGATCATGCGCCTTTCCCAGAAAACTCGCGTGCTGGCCGGGCACCGTCGAGCCGTCGGCGATCGAGTGC
The DNA here is from genome assembly GCA_013813775.1 of Planctomycetaceae bacterium. GTDB lineage: Bacteria > Planctomycetota > Planctomycetia > Planctomycetales > Planctomycetaceae > JACCRE01. Next base: position 18,696 of record JACCRE010000218.1, on the reverse strand, counting down.
GGAAAGGCGACGAAGGTCGGCAGGCCGTCGGTGTTCGGCGAGACGGCGTCGACGATGCTGCCGTAGCCCGGCATGAGGTCTTGGGAGTCGCGGAGTCGTTGATCGTCGAGCGGCGGAGCCCAGCCGGTGAGCGCGTAATAGCCCGCCGAGTTGTGGTTCTTCATCGTGTGCGTCAGCGTGCGCACGAGCGTGACCTTGTCGAGGATCTTCGCCGTCTCCGGGAGATACTCCACGACGGGCAATCCCGGCAGAGCCGACGAGATATGCCCGTATTTCGTCTTGATGCCGTCTGGGGCGTCGAGCTTCAGGTCGAAGGTGTCGACGTGGCTCGGTCCGCCCCACTGGAACAAGAAGATCACGCTTTTCGCGGTGCCGCTACGGCCGCTCGACTTCGAGGATTCCGTGGCCTTCAGCAACTTGGGCATCGTCAGCCCGAACATGCCGAGTCCGCCGATCTTGAGGACATCGCGGCGGAGCAGGCGGGCCGCGGACGCCGTGAGGGCGTCAACCGGTCGGAGAGGGGACGAAAGCCCTCGAAACGGGCGAGTCATGGCGGGCGTCCGGGCGGGAGACGAAGGCGGGCATGGCGACGACGTTTCATCAACGTCGGGCCATGCGTTTCAGTCTACAGGCAGGGTGCACGCAACCCAAGGTCGGTGGTCGGTGACTTTGTCTCCGCGTCATTCGCCAAGGCGAAGAAGTGGGACGCGGCCTGAACGAATCGCCGTTCGCTGTTCACCGCTCGCCTTCCGAGCGTGTCATCCAGCTACCGCGAACGTGACACGGCGAGTTGCTCGACGCTGTACAGGCACAGCACCACAGCCGCCGCGACGGCGATCGCCGTCGAGAGGACGGGAACCGTCACGACAAGCTGCGTCACGATCGCCGTGAACGTCGCGATTGAAAAGATCCGCATCACGGCGTGGTCGCAGCGCGAGCCGCCATCGCGGCCGGACCAGCGGAGCAGGATCGCCGGAATCGCCGGCAGCAAAAGCCAGCCGGCCAATGTGGGAGCTACGACGATCACCGCCGCCGTGGATGCCGCAGCGACTAACGCCCAGGTGGCGACCGATACTTGAGACGACCGGCCGAGCGCAGCGGCGCGGTCGGCTGAGGCCGGACGGTCTGACCCTGCGGCGGAATACGGCATCCGCGCCGTGGGTTGGGTCATCGTCTTCATGGCGAAGCCCCCGCACCGGCGACTTTCGGCCGGTCGTCGTGTTTTCAAGAAAATGCGAGAAAGTCGGGACACTCTCGGACTCCCCCCGGATTCCGAGAGGCCCGACCCACTGTGCCGATCCAGCCAAGGCCGGTTCAGCCTCCAACGATCAACGCAACGTGAGTGCCGCGTTGCGGATTGCTGTGACCCATCGACGCAAACCTTATTGCCGCAATTACTTGCAAGAGACCCTCGAAATCGGCCCTGGCGTTGAGAAGTCATCAATCCGATGAAAGCGCTATCGGATTGATTCGCCGTTTCCTTCGCATCACTGTCGCGGGCTGACTGGCCGATAGACTGCTGAGGAAACACCGTAGGTAAAATCCCGCTGGGTCCGGATTGCTCGCGACGGACCGCTTCCGGCAAGCTGACCCGACCCCCATTGCCCGCCGTTTCTTTCGCTCATTCTCTCCTGAGGCCTTGATGTCCGCCGACGCCGCAGCGGTCGAATCTCAGCCTGTCGATAGTTCCAAACTCGCGCAGCGTTACGACAGGGTGCGGTGGACGACGGAAGCCCTCGTCGAGCCGCTCAGTCCCGAGGACTGCGTCGTGCAGTCGATGCCCGACGCCAGCCCGGCGAAGTGGCACCTCGCGCATACGACCTGGTTCTTTGAGGCCTTCCTGCTGACCGCGAAGCTGCCGGGCTACCAGCCGTTTCATCCGCAGTTCAGCTACCTCTTCAACTCGTACTACAACGCGATCGGAGAGCGGCATCCGCGGGCGCAGCGCGGCTTGCTGACTCGGCCGAGCCTCGACGAGATCCTCGACTATCGGGCGCACGTCGATCGGCACATGAACGAACTGCTCGCGCCGGGCGTCTCCGCCGAGATGGCAGCGCTCGTCGAAGTCGGTCTGCATCACGAACAGCAGCACCAGGAACTCCTGCTGACGGATATCAAGCATCTGCTGTCGTGCAGTCCGCTTAGACCCGCGTATCGCGAGGAACTGACCGCGTCCACGACGACGCCCGCGGCGATGAGCTTCGTCGCGTTCGATGCGGGAGTGCGGGCGTTCGGCCATGGCGGCGAGGGCTTCTGCTACGACAACGAGCAACCGCGGCATCGCCAGTACCTTCATCCGTTCGCGGTCGCCGATCGGCTGGTGACGAACGCCGAATGGCAGGCGTTCATCGACGACGGCGGCTACACACGGCCCGAGTTCTGGCTGAGCGACGGATCGCACTGCATCACGTCGAACGGCTGGACCGCGCCGATGTACTGGGAGCGAATCGACGGAGCCTGGCACAGCTTCACGCTCGCCGGCATGCGGGAGATCGACCCCGTCGAGCCGGTGAGCCATGTCAGCTTCTACGAAGCTGACGCTTTCGCCCGCTGGTCGGGCAAGCGATTGCCGACGGAGTTCGAGTGGGAACTGGCGAGCGAGAACTGCCTGATCGAGGGAAACTTTCTCGACGACTCACGGTTCCATCCGATCGCGCTGGACGGCGGGACTGAATCCGCCGATTCGCGGCCCGCGATCGCCGAGCTCTACGGCGACGTGTGGGAATGGACCGCCAGCCCCTATGTTGCGTATCCCGGCTACAAGCCGCCGGAGGGTGCCTTGGGCGAATACAACGGCAAGTTTATGTCGAACCAGATGGTCCTCCGCGGCGGCTCGTGCGCGACGCCGCAGAATCACATCCGCCCGACCTACCGCAACTTCTTCCAGCCCTCGGCGCGGTGGCAGTTCATGGGGGTGAGGCTGGCGGAGAATGCGTGAACAGGGAGAACGGAAGAAGTGAGAAGGTGGAAGTCAGAAGAGTTGTTCCGCGATGGAAGAGGGGGGGGCGAAGTCGGCTCTTCTCGCTTCTTTCACCCTCATTTCTTCCATGCTCATGGAGTTCGCTCGCGTGCACTTGTCGGACTACAATGATATCAGTGCCATTCGAGACTTTTGCCGCCACTCTTGAGGTTCTGGGCTCCTGCCGACCCGCCCGCGGCATCTTCTGCGAATGCCGCCTCCATAGGGGAGCGAAACATGAACTTTCTGCATTACGACTTCGATCTATCCGCTGATGACGTGGTTGAGGTCACACTCGACAAGCAGGCCAACGTGCGTTTGCTCGACGACTCGAACTTCGCCGCGTTTCGCAGCGGCCGTCAGCACCGCTATCACGGCGGTCTGGCCAAAACTTCACCGGTAAGGCTCATGGCACCACACGCGGGACGTTGGCACGTCGTCGTGGATCTGGGTGGATTCGCTGGCACGGTCCGAGCTTCGGCGCGCGTGTTACAGGGGGCTTGATGGCGCGACAACGTCAAACGCAACTCGATCCGGCCATCTATCGTGTCAGGCTCGATAGTCTTCGCATTTTCGAGATCAGCGAAGCCGAATTGGAGGCACTGGAGCGAGGGTCACCTGAGTCGATCTTCCTAAACATGGCGTTAGCCGTCCTTTCGATGGCCATATCATTCTCTGTCTCTTTAGCGACGACCAAAATCGAGAGTGATCGCACCTTTACAGTCTTCGTGGTCATCACCGTCTTCGGTTACGGCGCAGGCGTGATCCTTGGCGTACTCTGGCTACTGTCACGGCGTTCTCTTCGAAGCGTCTCGTCACAGATTCGTTCCCGGATTCCATCCGAAGGAATACAGGAAACTGACGAACCCGCGTAACCACTCCTAGATGTGGTCCTACACCAGCCCCACCCGCTCCAACGCCCGCGGCAACGTCGACAGCACTTCGCAACCGTCTTTGGTGACCAGCACGTTGTCTTCGATGCGCACGCCGCCCCAGCCTTCGAGGTAGATGCCGGGTTCGATGGTGAAGACCATGCCGGCTTTGAGCACGTCGGTCGAGATTGAACTCAGACGAATCGACTCGTGGACTTGCAGGCCGATGCCGTGGCCGAGTCCGTGGCCGAAGTTCTTGCCGTAGCCGGCTTTCTCGATCATTCGGCGAGCGGCGGCATCGACATCGGTCGCCTTCATCCCCGGCCGAACGGCCGTGATCGCGGCCGTCCGGGCCTGATCGACGATGCCGTGGACCTTTTCGAGCTTCGTCGACGGTTTCGCGGTGGCGAAGGTCCGCGTGAGATCGCTGATATAGCCGCCGGGGCCGCGTGCTCCCCAATCGATCAGCAACAGGCCGGCGTCGCCGATCGGGTTGCGGCTGGGGCGATAATGCGGCAACGCCGCTCGGTCGCCCGCGGCGACGATCGCCTCGAACGAGAGACCCTGCCCGCCGAAGCGCCGAATGTTGCGTTCGAGTTCATAGGAAACTTCGATTTCCGTCATCTCGGGCGTCAAACCCGCGACGGCGACGCGGAAGGCGCGTTCGGCGAGACGGATCGCTGCGCGGATCTCGGCGATCTCGCCGGCGTCCTTCACCGCTCGCAGCGTTTCGACGAGGCCGCCAAGTGAAGTCAGCTCGGTCGTCTTCGCGGCGTCTCGAAGCTGTTCCCAGAATGCGAACGAGACCTGTTCTCCCTCGAAGCCGACCCGTCCCGGCTTCTCCTGCTTGAACACCTCGGCGACCGAATCGACCATCTTCGTCCTCTGCGTGCGGATGTGCGCCGGCACGCCCGGGCATTCCTCCGCGAGCTGCGCTTCATAGCGACTGTCGCTGATCAGCCGCGTCGCTTTCGGCGCGAGCAAGAGATACGTCGAGTCGCCCGTGAAGCCCGTGAGATAACGAACGTTGGTCTCGCTAGTGACGAGAACCGCATCGGCCTCGGTCTCTTTCAGAGCCTTCAGCACTCGTTCACGGCGGACAGCGAAGCGGTCGGACATTGCGGCGAATGGCGAACGGGGAACAGGGAATGGAAGGCAGTGGCGGGAAAGGTCAGAGGGTAAGTCTTAGACTGGCTGCTGAGAAGGTTGACTACGCCGTTCGCCATTCCCTATTCCCCACTCGCTATTCCCCATCCTCTTCATGCCCGATTCCCACTCCACCGGCGACGCCACGATCGACCTCGCTCGTGCCGAGCGTTGCGGCTTTCCGGAAGTCGTCTACGGTCCCGGCAAACGTCCGGAAACGATCGCCGAGATCTTCGCGGCGCAGCAACAACATGGCCAGGCATGCCTCGCGACGCGCGTCGATCCTGCCCAGGTCGCCGCCGTGCGCGCGAAGTTTCCCGAAGCGATCGCCAATGAGGTCGCGCGAACGGTGCGGCTGCTTCCGCCGGGCGAGTCGGAGGTGCCGCGAGGCTTCGTCGCAGTGCTCACGGCGGGTACGACCGATCTTGCCGTCGCAGAAGAAGCCGTCGAAACGCTGCGTTGGATGAACACGCACGTCGAGTTGATCGTCGATGTCGGCGTCGCCGGGCCGCAGCGTCTGCTCGAAGCGAAGCCGCGGTTCGTCAACGCCGATGCCGTGGTCGTCGCCGCGGGCATGGAAGGGGCCTTGCCCAGCGTCGTGGGCGGACACGTCGCCTGCCCGGTGATCGCCGTGCCGACGAGCGTCGGCTACGGCGCCGCGTTCGGCGGCATCGCGGCCTTGCTCGGCATGCTCAACAGTTGCGCGTCGAACGTGACCGTCGTCAACATCGATGCAGGTTTCAAAGCGGGCTACGTCGCGGGGCTGATCGCACGGCGAGCCGCGGGAGATGCGTGATGGCTGTGGGAAGCCTCATCGGTTCACGGGGTTCCAGAGCTTCAGAGGTCAGAGCCTCGGAAAAGACTTGCGAAGCCGACTTCCGAAGCTCCGACGCCTGCGGCTCCTTCGCCTGACCGCCTTTGATACACGTTCTCAAGCGTCTAGATGTCGCCACTCCGAGAATGTCGCCGCCTGGCCGGCCGGCCTGCCGTCGCGATCGAACAGATTCCAGACGGTCGCCCGCTCGATGAAGAATCGCTTGCCGGTCGAAGAGATGCGGATGCCCGAATAGTCGTCGATGAACCCGTCGCGCGAAACCCTCTCCAGCAGCCGCGCACGTTCTTCACGCCGCGGAGCCTCGGCCGTAAGTCGCGACGGCATGGATGTGAACGTGGGCAGGTCGGCTTCCCACAGCGCCAATGCCGCCGCGTTGCCGAAGTTGAGAATCGGGTCGGCTTCGACGCCGTGGGACAGCACGACGAACGGCGCGTCATAGAGCCGCCGCGATTGCTCTTCCGGCGGGCCATCGCGAGGCAGCAACTCGTGGCCGAGAAGGCGTGCGTAAGAATCGAGCAGACATTGAGAGTGCTCGATCACTCCAGGGCGTCGCCAAGGTTCGGCGGTCATGGGGCGTCTCAAAAAGAAGCCCTCGCCGTGCATGCACGGCGAGGGCTTACGCTTCAGTACCCCCAAGGGGATTTGAACCCCTGTCTTCGGACTGAGAATCCGACGTCCTGGGCCGGGCTAGACGATGAGGGCAGGTAGGCTTCCCAAGTGAATGTGATGATACCGGACCAGCGGGCACGGTCAACGGTGGAGAGGCGGGAGATCGGGGGAGGGGAGATCGGGCGACGTAACGATCAACGCCGGCGGCGCGTTCGTTCCTCGTTCGACACGTATTCCACCGTCACGTTCGTGCGAATTCCGCCGCGAGGAGTCCATTCCGAGCGTAAGGTCATCCAGCGGGGCTGCGTGGCGGCGACGAGGTCGTCGAGGATCTGGTTCGTGACCTTCTCGTAGAACGCGCCGTAGTTGCGATACTGCTGGAGGTAGAGCTTGAGGCTCTTCAGTTCATAGCAGACGGCGTCGGCGACATACGTGATCGTGAGCGTGCCGAAATCGGGCTGGCCCGTCTTCGGGCACATGCTCGTGAACTCAGGACAGATCGTCTCGTTCACGTAGTCGCGCTGCGGATACGGGTTCTCAAAGGTCTCGATAATGTTCTGCGGTTCGCCAGCCATGCCGTTCGTTCCGGATTTGTGAGGTCCGGATTCTATCAGGCTGTTGAGAAACTCGCGACCGGGGTGAAGTCCCGCCATTTGCCTGCCGTCTCAAACACTGAGGTGGCAATGCGTGAGCAGACGGACCGACCTGAGCGGGGAGCGCTCGGCCGCGTGCAGCGGCACCGGCGTGCCGCAGTGCTACTCTATGTTCGTCTGTCGCGCTTCCATCGCCGTGGCTTTGGCAGTCGCTCACGTACTGCGACGTGTCGCCGCTTCGCCGATCGACAGCAGCCGTGCGGCCGGCGGCGGTGAAGGTATAAATGTCGATACGCAGCATCACCCGAGAAGATCGGATAACACCTTCGCCCTGTCGGCGACGCCCGTCAGCCGCTCCGGCCGACCGTTGACCTCGAATGAGAGTATTTCGTTGTCGAGGCCGAGGGCCGCCAGGATCGTGGCGTGCAGGTCTCGGAATGGGATCGGTCGCTCGACGGCCATCAGGCCGATCTCGTCGGTCGCGCCGATTCGCTGTCCCGATTTGACCCCTCCGCCGGCCAGCCAGATCGTAAAGCCGGCGGCGTTGTGCTGACGACCCTTGTCGCCTTGCATCATCGGCGTGCGGCCGAATTCGCTCGCGCAGATGACCAGCGTCGAGTCGAGCAGGCCGCGACGCTTGAGGTCGGCGAGTAGCGCTGCGATCGGGGCGTCGGTCCAGCGGGCGCGGGGGACGTGGTTCTCGACGAGGTTGCCGTGAGCGTCCCAGCCGTCCTTGTCGGGCATGTCGTAGACCTGTACGAACCGCACCCCTCGCTCGACCAGCCGTCGGGCCATCAGGCACTTCCGGCCGAAGCTCGCGGCACGGGGCTCGCGGTCGTCGAGCCGGTATTCCTTTCCGACCGCGGCCGTCTCGCTGACGAGGTCGCCGACTTCCATCGCCGCCGACTGCATGCGATAGGCAAGCTCGTAAGAGGCGATGCGGGCATCGAGTTCCGAAACGCCCGCATGCGTCTCGCGGTGCTTCCGATTGAGCCGGCGGATGAGATCAAGCGACTCCCGTTGACCTTCAGTGAACTCGTCTGGAGGCAGCAAGTTGAGCACGGGAGCGCCCGTATCGCGAAGCCGCGTCGGCTGGAACGGCGCCGGCAGAAAGCCGTTCGAGTAATTCGCCGATCCGCCAAGCGGGCCGGCGTGGAACAACGCGACATACGCCGGCAGATCCTGGTTCTCGCTGCCCAGTCCGTACGTGACCCATGAACCGAGGCTCGCCTTGCCGGGCCGCACATCGCCGGTATGAAGCTGATAACTCGCGGGCGCGTGATTGTTCGACTCGGCCTGCAGTGAATGGATGAAGCAAAGATCGTCGACATGTCGGGCGACGTTGGGCCAAAGCTCGCTGACCCACATGCCGCTCTCGCCATGCTGAGCGAAGCGGAAAGGGCTCGCCATCAACTCCTCTTTGCAGCCGTGAAACACGTTGGCGAACCGAGAGGCCTCGACCGCCTTCCGGATGGATTCCGGGGTCTTCTGACCATCGAGCCGTTGCAATTCCGGCTTACAGTCGAACGAATCGATCTGCGAGGGACCGCCGACCAGGAACAGAAAAATCACCGACCTCGCCCGCGGCGTGAAGTGGGGCGGCCGCGGCGCGAACGGACGGAGCGGGTCGAACGCGGCCGGGTTTGCCCCAGATGCCTGAGCCTCCGACTGCCGCATCGCGTGAAGCGCGACGGCACCGAACCCCGCCCCGCTGCGGGCGAGGAAAGCGCGGCGGGAGGCGTATTCGGAAAGGTCTCGCATCTGGTCAAGTCGCTTCTATGGACGTTCAATGCCGTAGAGGCTCCGTCAGAATCGCCCCGGCGTCCGTTCCGCCTAGAAGGCCAGCCTGCTTTCCACGATTCGCGCGGCACAAACTCAATGGTATCATCTGATAAGTTCTTCCAGCGTATCGCGAGCATCGTATCTGTGACAGGTCCGCGATGAACCGCTTCACGGTCCTGTGCCTGGCGTTCGCCGCCGCGTGCTGCATGGCGGCCCAAGCCGATTCCGAAGCGCCGGCCGAGCGAATCGGCACCGCGTGGAGCGACGCTCGCAACCCCGTCGCCCGAGCCTTCGGCGGCGAGCGTCTGGATCTTTGGTCGCTCCAACCCGTGCGGCCTTTTGAGCCGCCGACCGTCGAAGATGTCTCGCGGACGTGCAATCCGGTCGATCGCTTCATCCTCGCGCGATTGGAATCGAACAAACTGACGTTGTCGGACGAGGCAGACCGCCGAACGCTGGCCCGACGTCTTGCCTTCGACCTGACGGGGCTTCCGCCCGAGCCGGAGACGGTCGCCCGGTTCATCGCCGACGATCGTCAAGATGCCTATGAACGGCTTGTGGATGAACTGCTCGCCTCACCGCGCTACGGTGAGCACGCCGCTCGGATGTGGCTCGACGTCGTGCGCTACAGCGACAGCAATGGGTTCGATTGGGACGAGTTTCGACCGCAGGCGTGGCGGTTCCGCGACTACGTCATCCGCTCGTTCAACGCCGACAAGCCGTACGATCGCTTTCTCATCGAGCAGCTTGCGGGGGACGAACTGCTCGACGGACCGCCTCACAACGCGGAAGAACGCGACCTGCTGATCGCGACCGGTTATCTGCGACTTGGCCCGCATGACAATGCCGCTTCTCTCTTTAACGAGCAGGCGCGGTCGCGCGCTGAGCTACTGGCCGACCTCGTTGAAACGACCGGCAGCGCGATGCTTGGTCTGACACTCTCCTGCTGTCGTTGTCACGATCATAAGTACGACCCGCTCTTGCAAGCCGACCATTATCGGATGCGGGCGTTCTTTGAGCCGGTGAAGTTCGCCGACGAACTCTCGCTCGACCTCGCCGAGGAACAAGAAGCCATCCGGCGGCATAACGCCGATGTCGACGCGACGGCCGAACGGCTCGCAAAGGAACGCGAGAGCCTTGTCGCGACGGTCGCCAGGCGACTCCAGCCGCCTGGCGAAGAAGCGAAGCCTTCGGAAGAGGATATTCTCAAGGCACTCGATTCGTCAGAGCGGAAGCACGTCGATGAGATCGGCCGGTTGCTCTCTGAGAATAAGGCGTCTCGCAGGAGCGCCACCACAGGCTTGCTCATGACGGACGGGACGGACGACGTTCCAACAACTCATGTGCTGGAACAGGGCGATTACCGGACGCCCGGCCAGCCGGTCGAGCCGGGGTTCCTGTCAGCGGTAGACCCGAGCCCCGCAGTTCTGGCTTCGTCGCCCAACTCGCGCACGCAAGGACGGCGGCTGACGCTCGCGAAGTGGATCGCGTCTCCAGACAATCCTCTGACCGCGCGAGTGATCGTCAATCGGATCTGGCAGACGCACTTCGGTCAAGGTCTCGTCGTCACGCCCAACGACTTCGGCCTCGGCGGAGAGACGCCGACGCATCCCGAACTGCTCGATTGGCTGGCGGCGGACTTCGTGCGAGAGGGCTGGAGCCTCAAACGGCTGCACCGACTGATCGTGACGAGCGTGACCTACCGGCAGCGATCGACCGTGGAAGATTCTGCCACGAACGACGTGGGTCAATCACACGACGGCTACTCCAGGCGATCGATTCGACGGCTGACCGCCGAGCAGCTTCGAGATTCGCTGCTCGTCGTCTCGGGACTGCTCACCTCGAAGACGGACGGGCCGCCCGTCTGGCCGGAACTGCCGGAGGACATCTTGCAGGCGAACCCGGCGTTCCTCGATGACAACGAGACGCGGACGAAGGGCTGGTATCCGTCAGCGCCCGAAGAACAGCACGCCCGCAGCATCTTCGTCGTGCAAAAGCGCACCGTGCGGGTGCCTTTCCTCGAGACGTTCGACCTGCCGGAGAACGCAACGTCGTGCGGCCGTCGCGACGTCTCCACGGTCGCACCGCAAGCATCATCGTTGCTCAATTCACCGCTCGCAGTGGAGGCGAGCCGCATGTTCGCGGCGCGTGTCTCAAATCAGGCGGGCGAGACGCCGCGTGAGAAAGTCCAGCGCGCGTTCGCCATCGCCTTGCAACGTCGAGCCACTCCGGACGAACTCGTGGAATGTATCGCGCACATGCGAAGGCACGGCTTGGCGAGCCTGTGCCGTGTTCTGCTGAATCTGAATGAATTTGTCTATCTAGATTGAATGGTCGAAACGTCGCCAGCTCTTGCGTGGCATTTGGTCCCTGATCTTCCAACCGGCAACTCTCTCTAATTCTCAAGTGGCAGGCATCATCCCCAAGGCTTTAAGACGACCTTGATACAACCGTCCTTCTTGTCGCGGAACGTCTTGTACATCTTCGGGGCCTCTTCGAGCGGAACTTCGTGCGTAACGATGAACGACGGGTCGATCTCGCCGTTCGCGATCCGTTGTAAGAGCGGCTCCATGTAGCGCGGCATGTGCGTCTGGCCTGTTTTCATTGTCAGGCCCTTGTTCATGAACGCTCCGAGCGGGAACTTGTCTGGAAAACCAAGATAGACACCCGGCACCGAGACCGTGCCGCCCTTGCGGCAGCACATGATCGCCTCGCGAAGGGCGTGGGCGCGATCGGTGGTGAGCATCACCGCGGCCTTGGCCTTGTCGAGGACGGCATCGATGGCTCCATGCCCCGCCGCTTCGCAACCGACGGCGTCGACCACGCGGTCGGGGCCGCGTCCGTTCGTCATTTCCATCAGGCGGTCGTAAACGCCTTCTTTCGAGAAATTGATCGTCTCGGCCTTGCCGGCTTCGGCCATGCGTAGCCTCTCCGGAACCTCATCGATTGCGATCACACGTCCGGCACCGAGCAACCACAGACTGCGGATCGCGAACTGTCCGACAGGACCGCAGCCCCACACGGCGACCGTGTCGCCGGGTTCGAGGTCGGTGTTCTCGGCGGCCATCCAGCCCGTCGGAAAGACGTCCGACAGGAACAACACTTGCTCCGGCACCTCGATCGGCACCTTGATCGGGCCCACGTCGGCGTTGGGAACGCGCAGGAACTGCGCCTGTCCTCCCTGATAGCCGCCGGTCAGATGCGAGTAGCCGTACAGGCCCGCGGGTGCATGACCCATGGCCTTGCGGGCAAGTTCCGCGTTGCGATTGGTGTTGTCGCAGCACGAATACAAGGTCTTCTTGCAGAAGAAGCACTCTCCGCAGCAGATCGTGAACGGAACGACGACCCGGTCGCCTGGTTTGAATCTCTTGACCTCGCCGCCGACTTCGACGACTTCGCCCATCGGCTCATGACCGAGAACGTCTCCCTTCTCCATGAAGGGGCCGAGGAAGCCGTCGTAGAGATGCAGATCCGAGCCGCAGATCGCGGTGCTGGTGATGCGAACCACCATGTCGCGCGGATGCTCGATCTTCGAGTCGGGTACGTCTTCGACGCGAACGTCTCCCGTACCATGCCAGCAAACGGCTTTCATCTGCAACTCCTGAAGCGACTCCGAGGCGGACCGCGCTGCGATTCCATGCAGGCTCGTCCCCGATACTTGGCGCAGTGTCGGCTCATTCGGCGGCCTCGGCTACCCGCTGAGATTCTCATCACGCCTTGGGGCAGTCTGAAAGCCTCACGATGAATGACGCGAAGCCGACGACCGACGCGGTCTGGTCGCAACTCAGCGGCGACCTGTGGCGGTTCATCCGTCGGCGGGTGCCGGACGATCACGTCGCCGACGATCTGCTCCAGGAGACCTTCCTGCGGATTCACCGCAAGCTGGACTCTCTCGGTGGGGCGGATCGTCTGGCGGCGTGGGTCTACCAGATCGCCCGCAACACCGTTCACGATCATCACCGCCGTCGCAAATCCGACGCCGCGCTCGGCGAGCATGAACCGGCGGACGATTCAGAAGATGACCTGATCGCATTACGCAGCCGCGCGGGAGGTTGGCTGGATGAACTAATCGCGATCCTTCCCGACGGCTATCGGGACGCGGTCAGGTACGCCGAACTGGAAGGGCGCACTGCTCAAGAGGTCGCCGATCGTCTCGGTCTGTCGCTCCCCGCGGCGAAGTCTCGGGTACGGCGCGGCCGGTTGATGCTGCGGGACCGACTCGATGCCTGTTGTCGGTTCGAGACCGACCGCCTTGGAAACGTCGTTGACTATACACCGCGTCCCGAGAGAACCGTCTGTCGTGACTGCGGCGACGGACGGGACTCCACATGCTCGTGATCGGCGACTTGCCCCCGTCCTGTGAAGATTGCTCTCGATCGCGTTCACACCAACGGACACCGGCGCCGCAGAGCATTCCTCTCGATCGTTTATTCTTTGGCTGCTAGCGAGGGCACTGGGTCATTGGATGCCGACTGCGACGGAATGTTGGAGCGATTCGACGATTGAGTCACTCTGAAGCACAGGAGGCCAATCGCCGCTCCGATGACCGGAGCCGTGAGATAGACCCACACACTCTCCAAATGGCCCGAGACGAGGGCGGGCGCGAGAGAACGCATCGGGTTCATCGACGCCCCTGAGATGGACCCCGCGAACAACGCCTCGAAAGCGATCACGCCGCCGACGGCGATCCCGGCCATCAGTCCTTTCTCCTTGGGACCGGCGGATACCGCGAGAATCACGAACATCAGCAGGGCCGTGAGCACAGTTTCGAGCACGAACGACCGCGTCTCCGGCCCGACGGGGAGCGTGGCCCCGAGCGTCGGGTGGTCCGGGAACAGGACTCGCAGCAGCAGGCTCGCCAGCATCGCACCGACGAACTGACTCGTAAGATAAATCGGGACTGCCGCAGTCGGAAGCCGCTTCGAGAGCCAGAAGCCGATCGTGACGGCGGGATTCAGATGCGCTCCCGAGACGTCGCCGACCGCGTAGATCATCGCCATCACGACCAGCCCGAACGTCAAGGCGATTCCGACGTGAGTGACAATGCCACCCGTCACCTCGTTGATCACGATCGCGCCGGTTCCCGCGAAAACAAGAGCGAATGTCCCGAACGCTTCGGCGAACGCTTTGTTCACGGCTCCGGCAGGCATGACGCGGGAATCCATAGTTCAATGAGGATCAATGCGACCGACGCCGCCGCTCTGGATAGTTCATCATCTGACCCGTCCGCTCCAGAACAGAACTCTGCTCGTGACGATCAGGCAAACCGCGACGACGCCCGCTCCGATAGCGAGTGCGTCGTTCTCGTGCGACAAGAGGACAACAGCCCCAAAGGTCGCCGTCATGATTTTGAGCCGTCCCGAGTATGATTCGGACAATCGCCCAACGTCTCTCGCGATGACGATCTGACTGTGGAGTGATTTCCGGCCTCGGCATCAAAGGGCCTCCGCGACCCACTGACGAATACGGATGTCGATCGCGTCCCTCACGCGGCGAAAGGCTTCTAAGCGAACCTCTTCGCTGCCTGTCACTGCTGCCGGGTTAGCGAACGGCCACGAGAGCACATCCCGCAGTACGAAGGGCCAAAGCCGCGGACATCGGCTTTCCGCGTCTCTACAGACCTCTGTCCGTCGAGATCGAGATTGATCTCATTCATCACTCGCACAGCTAACGGGTGAACCGACGTCGGTTCCAGCCCGGCACTGTCCATCCGACCGCTCTCCGAATTCACTTGCCGGAGTCGAGGAACGACGCGATGCGGTCGCGGATCTCGTCGCGGACGGAACGGAAGACGGTCATTTTCTCGTCGTCGGTGCCGGTCGCATGGGCCGGGTCGCGGAACGGCCAGTGCAACGTCTTGGTCGCTCCCGGAAAGACGGAACATGACTCCCGGGCGTTGTCGCAAACCGTCACGACGAGATCGAAGGGTTCATTCACGAATCGATCGAGATGCTTGCTCTCGGCCGACGAGAGGTCGCTGCCGAGTTCGCCCATCGCCTTCACCGCGAGGGGGTGGACGTAGCCGGCCGGATTCGATCCGGCGGAGACGGCTTCCCACTCCCCGCCGCTTAGATCGTTCCACAGGCATTCGGCCATCTGACTGCGGCAGCTATTCCCAGTGCAGAGGATCAGCACCCGCTTCATCGCTTGTTCTCCAATCAGCTTTGGCAGAAAATCGCAGGAGCTTGTTTCGTTCCGTCACATCGTAATTCGTCGAATGACGAATACAAGGACGCGAGGGGTGCCGCCATGGGGGACGCGAAGCGCGCGATCGGGAAATGTCCTCCGCCACGAACCGACGTCGGCCTCTGGCCCGACGGGGGGGCTGCCGCCGACGAGGAGCTCGCACGCTATGCGAAGGCGTTGGCGCATCCGGCTCGCGTGAAGGTGCTTCGCATCCTCGCACAGCAGGATGCCTGCATTTCCGGGGATATTGCCAGCCAGTTCGACCTCGCCCCTTCAACGGTCTCGCAACATGTGAAGGTGCTCAAAGACGCCGGGCTGATCAGAGGCGAAGTGGACGGCCCCCGCGTTTGCTACTGCGTCGAGCCGAACGTTCTTCGGCGGCTCAAGGGCCTGGTGGCCGTCCTCTGATCTCACCTTCAGGCAGCTTTGGTTCGTAATCTGACGAATTCCCGCAGGTCGCCGCCTCACCGGTGGCGGGGCTTTTCATCACTCGCCCAGACAGTACAGGAACTCCCGCCGCTCGTCGCCCGCTCCAGCGGCGACTCGCATGTAGATGCGGTCGCCGCAGATTGCGGGAGTGGCGAAGACGTCGCTGCCGAGCTTGTTCAGTGCCACTTGCTCAAACTGTTTGGAGCTGGCTTTGAAAATGAATGTCTGCCCCGACTCGTTCGTCGCGAACAGGTTGTCGCCGACCAGCACCAACGAGGCGGTGAAGGTTCCTTCGAGCCGCGCTTTCCATTGTTCGTCACCGGTGTCGCTTTTGTAGCAGTGCGCGATACCGCCGTCCTGAACGGCGAAGAGATATCCGTCGCGGGCGATCATCGACGGCACGTAGACCTCGGTTTTGTTCTCCCACGCGGTCTCGCCGGAGCCGTCGGCGCGAACCGCCTGCATGTGCTTCCGCGGATAGCCGCCCGTGGCGAAAATTCGTTCGCCGTCTGTGATCAATGTCGTGACGCATTCCGTTGTGGCGCCCTCGATTTCCCAGAGCTTACGGCCGCTCAGTGGATCAAAGCTGGAAACGAGATCGCAGCCCTGCAACACAAGCTGGTCACGCCCGGCGGCATGTACCACGACGGCGGACGGGTAATTCGGCTTCTCGGGCCGCGGCGACTGCCAGGCAATGTCGCCCGTGGCTCGTTCGAGCGCCGCGACGACCCCGCCCGCGTGGCTGTCGACCGTCACGAACGCGAGCGCGTCATACAGCATCGGCGAGGAACCGAAGCCCTGGTGCAGCTTGTAATCGGAAACTCGCGTCTGCCAGAGTTGCTTGCCTTCCAGATCGAGAGCCGTCGTAAAGATTGCTCCGTCGTTGAAGAAGTTGACGATCAGCCGCTCACCGTCACAGGCGACTGTGGACGAGGCATGCGACGTCTTGATGTTTCCCTTCGTGGCAAGGCCTCCGCGGTGGACGTCGGACCGCCAGCGTTGCCGCCCCGTCTTCCGGTCGAAGCTCAGCACCGCCTGAACCGGCGGGTCCAGCTCGGCGGTGGTGAGAATCACTTGCTCGCCGACAACAATCGGCGAACTGTGACCTTTTCCGGGAATGGGAGCCTTCCACACGATGTTCTCGGTCTCGCTCCAGCGAAGCGGCGGCGACTGGGGAGCGTCGGCGATGCCGTTGCCATGCGGTCCGCGCCACATGGGCCAATCCGCAGCGGAAAAGTGAAGCCCATTCACCTCAACCGCCGCCGCATTGTCAGCGGAAAGAGCCGCGGAAGTGATCGACAGCAACGAAAGGACCGCAAAGGTTCGCGAAAACATGAGGAGCCTTAAGGGCCGAAGCGAAAGTAACGGCAGGGGCTTCATGGTTGAACGGCACGACCTCTCCGGCCCGCTCCGCCAGGACGCCCCTCATCTTGTTGTCTGGCTCTCGCACCCCGCTTGCGCTGCGGTCGCTCGGCAGCCTCGTTCTCGACCTCGGCCATGTAAGCCTCGCGCACAGCGGGGTCATTTCGGTCACGGAACACGTCCAACATTGGATCGCCGGTTCGCTTCATCCAGTCTTCGAGAGCGGCGGTGAGACGATCACGTTCACTGCGATGCCGCGGATCGTCGATGAGGTTCACGAGGGCGTCCGGGTCGGAAGCATAATGGTAGAGTTCTTCGGGCACGCGGTGTTCAAAGAGTGCCAGTCGCTCGGCGACGTGCGGGTCCGACTTCGCCCGTTCCAACATGCGGCGATAGGTCGCCGTCCCCTTCGTCGCGGTGGCCATTTTACGTTCGCCGTTCGACCAAGGGCTGAAGATATAGCCGTACTCGCGTGTCAGGATTGCCCGCATGGGATGGCGGTTTCCGCCGGCGTTCTCGTTGTACTCGGTGATGATAAAGTCGCGCCCCGTTTGGCTCTCTCTTTTGAGCAGCGGCACGATGCTGCGTCCTTCCAGCCCATCGGGATGGGCGATGCCGGCGATGTCGAGCAACGTCGGCAGCAGATCGATCGCCGAAATCAGGTGTCGCTCGTCCGTCGCTCCCGCTTTCGTGACGCCCGGCCAGCGCACGATCCATGGAGTACGCGTGCTGTGGTAATAGAGTTGTGTCTTTGCGAACGGGAGCGGCATTCCGTGATCGGACAGAAAGACGACGACCGTATCGTCGGACTCGCCTGACTCTTCAAGTGCCCGCAGAATCTCGCCCACACAATCGTCCGCACGCCGGACGGTTGAGTAGTACAACGCGAGTTCCTCTCGAACCGCTGGATCGTCGAACAGGAAGCCGGGGACAGGCACCTCATCGGCGGTGAAGACGTGGCTCGGCACGTTCGGATCGTTCACCGTCGTACCGCGCGATCCTTCGGTGTAGAACGGCTTGTGCGGATCGGCGACATTGATGTTGAGGCAGAAGGGCTTGCCGGCCTCCTTCGCAGCGGCGATCCCCTGCTTTGTTGAAGCGTGATAGGACTTGATGTGCTTCGGATGCGCCGGATTGCCGTCCGGCAGAGTGTCGAGCACCACGTCCCACGCGGGATACGGGTGATAGGGCGTCGAATGCGAAACCTTATGGCGGATGCCGGTGAAATATCCGGCCTCCTTCATCAGATCAGCCATCACCGGATAACTGACGTCTCGCACCTGGTAGAACCCCTCGACGCCGTTGTTGTGCGGATAGCGGCCTGACAGCATCACGTTTCGCGACGGCATGCAGTTGCCGACCTGGACGTGGGCGTGCTGGAATCGCAAGCCCTGCGACGCGAGCCGGTCGATGTTCGGCGTTGTCTGCGACAACTTGCATCCGAACGCTCCGATCGAGTCGCAGCTCATGTCGTCGACCGTGATGAACAGGACGTTTGGCCGTTCCGCTCCCTCTGCGATACCAAATCCCACCAGTGCGAGAGCCGATGCTAGGACGAGCACATTGAGCTTCATGGCAATTCTCGGAAGTACGTAACGCAGGGCCACGGATGCCATCGCATCATAACCCAGACGCAGCTGATTTCCGCAGCAGCGCCGGGGGCCATTCACCGCGGATCGAGCCGTCAAGTAATTCGATCGTGTGCAAGACAGGCAGCGGCCGTCCCGCGCGTTCCAATGCGGATCGGATCTGCAGGATGCAGCCGGGATTCCCGGTGACGATGGCCGCGGCACCGGTCGCCAGGATGTTCGCGGCCTTGCGATCACCGAGTTCCATCGCCGGTTCCGGCTCCAACAGGTTATAAACTCCTTTTTTTTTTAATGATATGGCGTACTCCTAGATCTACACGACTTCGAGTTGTGG
>JACCRE010000101.1 GCA_013813775.1 Planctomycetaceae bacterium | reverse complement strand
GCTTCATAGGAAGCCGGCCGTCTTAAGGTACCCGCCAGGCGACTGATCGCTAGTCGCGTGGCGGGGTCACGCGAGGTGGTGCGACCGCATCGACCGGTGGCGGGCTTCCCCCAGCGGCATTCCCGGGCACGCCCGGCCAGTTGACGACTTCGCCCCCCGCTGGTGTGACCAGGGCCTTCAGCATTTTGGAGTCGATGCCGCTGCCGAAAAACCGCACCGAGCCGTCAGCGAGCGCCGCGGTGAAGCCGTCCGGATGATTCCCGCCGAGACCGTTTTTCAACAGGTCATCGATCTTCTCCGGAGCGAAAGGAATGTCCTCCGGCTTCGTCCAGGGTACGTCTCGCTTGGCCTCCACGATCAGCAACGTATTCGACGAGCCGTCGGTGATTTCGCGGAACTGGGCACCTTTACCGCCCGCTGTCAAATCGATCGGCTTGTCGCTGAAAAGCATCGCGATGTTTCGCGCGGCATCGCCGGGCAGGGGGCGTGGTAGGGAATCGGTCAGCACGAAGTAACTCGTGCTCGTCGGTCCCGACGAGTCGGACGGATCCCTGAAGACCGCCGGCATCTGGGCCAGCACCTTCTTGTTGGCCTCACTGTCCCACAGTTCGTTCCTGCGGTACTGCTCAAAAAGGTGAAAGCTTTCCAGGAAGGGCAGCAGTTCGACACGCCACGACCGCTTGACGCCGTTCTCTTCGATCACCGCCGGCGGGAAGTGGCCGTAAACGTCCTGATAGTTGTGGAGGGCGATCGCGATCTGCTTCAGATTGTTCATCGACTGCGTTCGCCGGGCGGCCTCGCGAGCCTGTTGGATCGCTGGCAGAATCAAACCGAGCGCGATCGCGGCGCTGGCACCGGATTCAGCGGTTAGAGTCACATCGGTTCCCTCGGTTTTGACCGTCGCCGAGTTGAGCAACGTCTCGGCGATGGGCACGAACATCTTCGCCAGCGCCTGCTGCTGAGGCGGTTGGCTCGCGATCTGTGTCTTCGCCTGCCGAAGGGTGTTTTTTCCGATCGTGACGAGCGCTTCCAGCGTCTCGCGAACGCGCCTCGCCCCTGATTCGTCGTCACAGGCGGCATAACCGCGTAAACCCGGCCCTTCGCCGAGCGTGAGCGCGATCCCCGCGAGCTTCGCGTCTTGAAGCAGCGGCATCGCAGTCCCCATCGCCATTTTCATCATCGCGGCTTGGGGTGTGTTGGAACCCTGTTGCTGGAAAACTCGCTGCATCTCGGTGGAGACGGTTCCAGTGTCGAGAAGCACTGCGAGCACTGCACCCTGCAAATGCTCTTCGCCACGTGTCCAAGGAGACGCCTTCCGATTGAGCTGACCGCTCACGATCATCGCCGTAAGGGTATCCTCGTTATTCGTCATCAAGACCGTTCGGTCGTCCGGCAGCATGACGAAGGCATCAGCGCCGAACCGGTACACGATTCCACCGAAGGTCGTTTTCGTTTCATCGGCTTGCTTCGCAAGAACCGAACGGTCGGCGGCGTCGGTCAGTCGGAATGCGAAAGCCCCCGGTTCTGGACCCCGGCCTGCGTCGGACCGCGGCATCACGCCAAATGCCAGCGATTCGGTGGTCCGCGGCGTGACACCGGCGTTACGAAGCGCTTTGCTCGCTGGACTCTGCGATTCAGCGATCCCCTTTTCGAGTTCGGCCGCGAAAGGCTGAACGGCAGGGTCTGCGAGAATCTCGATCGGTCTGACGGTCACGACCCAGGTCGCCGTCGGCGGAATGAACGCGACGAGCGAGCTGCTGGCGTTCGTCGTTTCGACGTCGGCAGTTTCTGCGTTACCGTTTTTTGGCTTTCGGTCGGAGACTGCCGCACCCGCGGCCTGCGGCGGTTGAGCCGAGGCCGCATCTGGTCGAACCCCAGCGACGACGAGTGAGAAAACCAGCAAGCAGCCGGCGGTCGCAGCCCTCAACAAGGGCGCCGGTCGATCGACCGGAAGACGGGGATCGCGAAGCATCTCGATTCTCCTCAAAAACGTGCGACGGGAAGGGAGAAACGCTCGGGCCGGCCAAGCCACTCGGCCGTCGGAACGACGAAGCGCCAATTCAGCGAGAGTGCGCAAATACGCAGCTCTTCCACCCGAGACCGTCGCAGCGAGCGCGTCGGCCGCAAGCTCCTGCTCGAGCCGGACACGTCCGGCGAGCCAGTGCAACAACGGATGATAAAAGTGCACCGCAAGCGCGGCCTGAGACGCGATAGCGGTCAGATAGTCCCGCCGCTTCACGTGCGCTATCATGGGCCAGCACCGCGCGGCGTTCGTCGCTCGTCCAACGGTGCCAGTCGGGAGGCAGCAGCAAGACGGGGCGGCGCCATCCGGCCATCGCGGCCGTGGCGATGTCCGCGGACTCACGAATCTCGACCGGCGTCACGCAAGACAGTTCCGCCCTCAAGACGTCAACAAGTCCGAATAATTCGGCGTCGTAGACGGGCTTGGCGCGGCGAACGGATCGTCCGACGGCAAACATGCCCAAGACGAAGCGCAGGAGTCCACATGCTGCCGCACCCGCGAACAGCCAGACGGTCAGGAGCGGCCAGCGAATGGTCGGAGCGACTCTCGCAGGTGAGTCTGCAACCGGCTGTGGCTCTGCAAGACCGGCGACGAACGCCTGCATCGCAGAAGCCCACGGGCTCGGGATATCAGCCTCGACCGGTTGCGACTGTTCTTCAGGAGGCGTGATCGCAACCGACGACGGCCGGCTTGCGGCTTCATGCGAAGCCGCGGCAGAGACATCAGACTCAGCATCCCAGTGCGGCCACGGCAGGAAAGCCAAGGGCACGAGGGCCGCGGCCGTCATCAGCCCGATGATCGCCACGCCTCCCCGGGCGGTGGCCCCTGCCCGAGCCGTCAGAAAATAGACGAGAACGGCCGCCGTCGAGATGACGGTCACTTGCAGCATGCACCAGAGCAACGTGAAACCGATGAAAGTCATCGTCGGGCCTCCTTCGCGGCGTCTTTGAGAATATCCTCAAGCACCGATCGTTCTTTTTTCGTGAGCTTGCGGTCTTCAACCAGCCGCACGAGCAGTTGCTCGCGCGAACCGCTGAAGACGCGATCGACAAGGTCTCCCAACAGGCTCCCCGAGACTTCTTCGAAGCTCTTCGCGGGAACGTACCGAAACGGCCGCTCGTCGTTCGTCTGGGTCACGAAGCCCTTCTCGGCGAGAATGCGAAACAGCGTCGCGACGGTCGTGTAGGCGAGGTCGCGACCTCGCCGCGC